>WHTJ01000054.1 GCA_009377795.1 Propionibacteriales bacterium
TAGGACCACTGGAAGATCCCCGGTGAGGGTTGGGACAGGGTGAATCCGGGGGATTCCTTCGCCCGATGATGCGCCGGACACAACCGCCCAGTGTTGCCATACGACGTCGGACCACTGTGGCTGTGGCGGATGGTGTGGTCGGTCTCCCCGATCTGCGCCGAGGTGGTGCATCCAGGTGCGGCGCAGGTGCGGTCGCGGGCGACGAGTGCCCGCACCAACGGCACCGTGGGCTGGTAGGACTTCGTGGACAGATCCAGCAGGTTGCCTGCGGGGTCGGTGAGCAGCCGATACCAGGTCGAGGACGGGTCGGCGGCGATCCTGCGTATCAGCGACGCCGGAACCGGTTCCCCGTTCAGGAGTTGTCCGGGACGATCGGAGACCCCGAGCAGGGTCTGCACCGGCACCGCCACATGCACCGGCACCGCCACATGCACCTGCGCCGCCACCCGCGGCGACCGGTGGCTCACCGGTGCACGATCGGGACCATCCTGCGGGTCCGGATCGCCGGTTTCCAGGCTGCTGGTCGGCACGGTGCAGTCGGCGCGTCCGAGCAGCAGGTCGACCGCGATGTCGGCGCGCCGTTGGTCCATCGTCCGGGGATCGTCGGCGCCGGTGTGGCGGGCGATCAGACTCAACCGGTGACTGAGGGCTTCGAGTTCGGCGCTGGAGTGGTGCAGCACCAGGTCGGCGAGCCCATCGTCTCGGCCGAACACGTGCACCGCACGGTCGGCGAACCCCCTTCTGGAACCGTTCCTCGTGCCGTTCGGGTTCGGTCTCCGCGACCAGCGCCCGGACCCAGCGGCCCACCTGCGCAGCCGGAACCCGCACCGGCTCCGTCGAAGCATCGGTGCCTAGCCTTCGGATCAGCTTCGCCTCCACCACGGGCACCAGGGTGTCGTCGACCAGCTTGTCCAGTTCGCTGGTGATGATCCCCGCGGTGTATTCGTCGATCCGCCCCGCCGCCAACAACCCCCAAGTCCGCGGTAACCGCGTATGCAACGCCTCGGCCAGATGTAGCCGGCTGCCCAACCGGCACCTTGATTGGGCCAGCACGGGCTGCAGCTCGGTCAACGTCTGCGACCGCGCCCCCACCGCCCGATCGTCACGGTCCTCGGATCGGCGGCGGCGATAAAGCTCACCCATCAGAGTGAGCTGCCGGGCTCGTAGACCGCCGCCTGCCTCCTGGCGGCACCCAACGCGTCGATCAGGGAGGCGTCATCCAGCCCGGCCAGGTTATGCCCGGCGGCGACCTCTCCGACTTCGCTCGTGTGTTCTGCATCTCTGCTTGAGTGCAGTTACGCCTGAGACCGCGCGATGAGCTGGCCTGGCCATCCTCGAGGGTTGCGCGCTCAGACCCGTATCCGCAGTCGGGCGCGGACGCCGGCGCTCAAGGTCAGGCGAGGTGCGCGAGCACGTTGACGATGGTGCCGCCAGGGTCTTCGACGAAGAAGCGACGAACGCCCCACGGCTCGTCGGTGAGCGGGTAGACGACGTGCAGCCCGCGTCTGACGGCCTCGGCGTGAGCGGCGTCGACCGCGGCGGCGTCGCCGACGTCGACTCCGAAGTGAGGCTGCGGCTCCTCCATCCCCGCAGGAGGGATGATGACCTGCGCCTGCGGGTTGGCGGGTGAGGCGAGCCCGAGCACCGGATCCTCCATAGTTACCTCGACGAGCATCTCGACGTAGAACTCCCGCGACGCCGCGATGTCGCCTCCGTCGGCATAGGGCACCATCCTCGTGACGGACACGACGTCATGTTACTGGCCGTGGAAGGAGCGACCAAGCCTGCGGGTAGTCCCGGCCGCCGACCGGCTTCCGCGTCTCCTCCAGCATCCGTGGAGGCTGCTGCACTCAAGCAGAGATGCAGATCATGTGTTCGATACTACACCCATCGATGGACGAACGGAACCCCGTTTCCAGTTATCCACAACGAAAATCCGAAGGGGCTCAGAGCCGCGCAGTCCGGTATCCGGGTGCGAGCTCGAGCGCGAGCTGTTCGAGGAACAGTCCGACGTCAGTGACGATCCCGCGCGCCTGCGACGACCCGCGGTCGGCCAGCTTGGTCACCGTCGCCGGGTTGATGTCGACGCAGACCAGAGGCACCGAGGCCGGGAGGATGTTGCCGGTCGCCACCGAGTGCAGCATGGTCGCGACCATCAGGCAGAACCCCACGCCCTCGATCTGGGCCCGCATCGCGCGCTGCCCGTCCAGCACGTCGGTGTAGACGTCCGGCAGCGGCCCGTCGTCGCGTACCGACCCAACCAGCACGAACTCCTTGCCGTGCGTGACGAGTGCGTGCATGATGCCGCCGGTCAGCACGCCCTGCTCGACGGCCGCCTTGATCGAGCCGGCCTTGCGGATCGTGTTGAGCGCACGGATGTGGTGCTCGTGCCCGTGCTCGACGCCGCGCCCCTGTGACAGGTCGACACCCAGCGACGTGCCGTACAGCGCGGACTCGATGTCGTGCGTGGCGAGCGCGTTGCCAGCGAAGAGTACGTCGACGTACCCGGACTCGATGAGCGCCACCATGGCGGGCGCCGCACCGGTGTGTACGACCCCGGGTCCGCCCACCCACAGAATCCGCCGGCCGGTCGCCCGCGCCTCCCGAATGCTGTCGGCCACCCGCCGGACGAGCACGGTCTGCGGTTTCTCCGACGACACCTCGGACTCCATGAAGCCGAAGATCTCGTTCGCGCGGGTCCGCGACGGCACGGTCACCCGGAGCCCGGCCGCGCCGCAGACGACCCGCATTCCGGCCTTGACGTCGGCCATCGGGACGCTGCGGACCCGCAACGACGGGCCCTCGCCGTCGACGACCAGGCCGCAGTCCATCTCGGGGTTCTCGACGCTCACCCAGCGGCCGGAGAGGCGCACCCTGGTGTCCAGGTTGGTCGTCGAGTAGAAGCCGTCCGGGAAGACGCCGTCCTGGTCGCAGACCGCGGTGACCGCCTCACCGGGGTCCACCAGATTGACGCCGTGGGTCTGCAGCCGCATCAGCATCCGCTGCAGCGAGCCGTCGTCCGGCGCCGAGACCGTGATGGTCGCGTGCGACGGATCGGTGGCGTCGTGGCCGACGTCGAACCGGTCGATGGTGTAGTCGCCGCCGTAGTCCCGAATGTCGTCCAGCACCCGGGAGAGGATTCCGGAATCCATCAGGTGTCCGGCGATCTCCACGGTGTCGTTGACCTGCACCCCCGCTCCTCCCTGCTTACGGTTCCCGCAGCGCGCGAGCGCGCGAGCGCGCAGCGTAGGCGGTCAGATGACCGCGCCGTTGTCCGGGCCGGAGTCGCCCGGCGACCTGTCCTCCATGCGCGCTACCAGGGTGATGATCCCGCCGACGAAGGCCGCGACCGCGGCCAGCACGACCATGCGCGGCGGCGTCCACGACAGCACGGCCGCGACCACCAGGGCGGCCGGGCCGCCGAAGATCCCGATCCACGCCAGCCGGGCGACCGGGTCCAGAGGCGGGCCGGGCGGAAGCGAGGGCGGTACGAAGTGCTCCTCGTCGCCGGTGGTCCTGCCACCGGCGAGCTCCGCGGCCGTGGCGTCCCACCCGGAGACGATCTCCTCCCACGCCCGGTCCACGTCGTGGTCGGGCCGGACGGCTCGTTCGGCCGTCGGGGGCTCGTTCTCGGGCTGCGACCGCGGCGCCAGCGCCCGGACCACCGCGCGCGCCCGCAGCAGGGCGGTGCTGTCGGCGTAGACGGTGGCGTGGTCCTGGTCGTCGTCGGGAAGCTCGGCGTACGCCGCGACACCCTCCTCGCGCAGCGCCAGGAGCGCGTCGGCGGCCACCGACCGGCTCAGGTCGGTCGCGATCGGGCTGTACGCCTCGGCCTTCAGGCCGTTGCCGCGCATCAGAGTCCTCCCGAAGCCGGATCTAGCGCGCTGTCGGTCACCCGTCGTACGAACGCCAGGGACTCGTCGAAGATCCGCGGTGCGTCGTTGTCGAGGGTGGCCACATGGTAGCTGTTCTGGAGCACGGTTTCAGTCAGGTCACGCGACGAAACCCGGGAGAGAATGACCCGTCCGGACAACGGCTCGACCACGTGGTCCTCGGCGGACCGGAACATCAGCAGGGGCTGCGTGACCTTGGGCAGGTCCTCGCGGGTCACCTTCCACAGCTTCGTCATCTCGTGTACGGCCCTGAGCGGAGTGCGGTCGTAGCCGGACTCCTCGACTCCGGGCTTCTTGATGTCACCGCCGATCCCGGCGATGGACGGGATCAGGTGCTTGGCCACGGGCACCGCGAGCAACTGCTTGTTCTCGCTGCCGACCGACGGGTTGACCAGAACCAGCGCGGCGACCCGCCGGCCGTGCTCCTCGGCCAGGCGGAGCATGAGGCAGCCACCCATGGACAGCCCCGCCACCACCACCTGCTCGCAGCGCCGGTTGAGATCATCGAGGGAGGTCTCGAGCTCGGCGTACCAGTCCTGCCAGCGGGTGCGGTTGAGCTCCTGCCAACGGGTGCCGTGACCGGGCAGCCGGGGGACGCGTACGGCGTACCCGTGCTCGGCGAGGTACCGCCCCCATGGCCGCATCGACGCCGGAGAGCCGGTGAAGCCGTGAACGAGCAGCACGCCGACCCTGCCGCCGTCGGCCGAGAACGGCTGGGCGTGATCCAGAACCGGCACGATCTACCTCCCGGGCGGGGCGCTGTCGTCGGGTGCACGAGTGTTCAGGCAGGCTTCATCGCATGGTCGCACGCCACCGTCATGGGGTCTAACGCAGCCTATCCCTTATGTAGCCGAACCGGCCAAGATTGCCCATTGTTCCGGAGGTCCCTAAGGTTCCCTCGTAAGGAGGCCGCGACGTGATGTATTGGATCTTGAAGTTCGTGGCGTTGGGGCCGCTGCTCAAGCTGATCTTTCGGCCGTGGGCCGAGGGGATCGAGAACGTCCCCGAGGAGGGCCCCGCCATCCTCGCCAGCAACCACCTGTCGTACTCCGACTGGCTGTTCATGCCGCTCGCCCTGCCGCGCAAGGTGACGTTCGTCGGCAAGGCCGAGTACTTCAGCGAGCGAGGGATCAAGGGATGGTTCAAGCGGTCTTTCTTCGCCGGTGTCGGTACGGTGCCCATCGACCGATCAGGCGGCCGGGCGAGCGAGGGCGCCCTGCTGACCGGGCTGGGCATCCTGCGCAAGGGCGAGCTGTTCGGGATCTACCCGGAGGGGACGCGCTCGCACGACGGCAACCTCTACCGCGGCAAGACCGGAGTCGCCCGGTTGGCCCTGGAGGCGAAGGTGCCGGTGATACCGATCGCGGTCATCAACACCGACGTCGTCGCTCCGCCGGGCAAGATGCTCGGCAAGTTCGCGCGTCCGGGTGTGCGCTTCGGGAAGCCGCTGGACTTCTCCCGCTATGCGGGCATGGAGTCCGATCGGTACGTCTTGCGGTCGATCACCGACGAGATCATGTACGAGATCATGCGACTCTCCGGTCGGGAGTACGTCGACACCTACGCCAGCCGCGCCAAGGAGGAGGCGAAGCGGTCCGCCTTGGAGGCCAAGCGCGCCGCGAAGGAGTCCGGCACCGACTCGGGCGGCTCGGGCCGGTCGGCCAGCCGTAAGGCGTCCTGACGCCGGGGCCACCGTCGCGCGGCGCGTTCTGGCTGACGTCGTATGTCGCGTGGCGCGTTCTGGTTGTGATTTCCGCCGCGAGCGTACCAATTCGCGCCACACTGGCCGACGGGTCGGCCGTACGCCGCATCGATCACGCGTCCCGAACGGTAGTCCGGCCCGTTGCCGACTCTCGCTAGGGTTGAACCGGCGTTGACCCGCTATGCGACGAGACGGGAGAGCAGAGCATGCGAGTGGGAGTCCTGACCGGGGGTGGTGACTGCCCCGGTCTGAATGCCGTGATCCGTGCCCTGGTGCGCAAGGGAACACGCGATTACGGCTTCGAGTTCCTCGGTTTCCGCGACGGCTGGCGCGGTCCGCTGGACAACATCACGATGCAGCTCGGCATACCCCAGGTTCGCGGCATCCTCCCGCGTGGCGGCACGATTCTCGGGTCCTCGCGGACCAACCCGTTCAAGATAGACGACGGGGTCGAGAAGATCAGCAAGAACCTGCAGGCCAACGGCGTCGACGCGCTGATCGCGATCGGCGGCGAGGACACTCTCGGCGTCGCGACGAAGCTCGCGGATCTCGGGGTGCACGTGATCGGCGTACCCAAGACCATCGACAACGATCTGTCCGCGACCGACTTCACGTTCGGCTTCGACACCGCGGTCAACGTCGCCATGGAGGCGATCGACCGGTTGCACACGACCGCGGAGTCCCACCATCGGGTCGTGGTCGTCGAGGTGATGGGCCGGCATGCCGGCTGGATCGCCCTGCACGCCGGACTCTCCGGCGGGGCCAACATCATCCTGATCCCGGAGCAGCCGTTCGACATCGCCAAGGTGTGCGAGCTGGTCGAGAGTCGCTTCCGGACGAACTACTCGCCGATCGTCGTCGTCGCGGAGGGCGCCGTACCCGCCGAGGGGACGACGACGATCATCGAGGGGGAGACCGACGCGTTCGGCCATGTGCGGCTCGGCGGGATCGGTGACCGGGTGGCGGCCGAGATCGAGTCGCGGACCGGACAGGAGTCGCGCGCGGTGGTGCTCGGTCACACGCAGCGCGGCGGCACGCCGACGGCGTTCGACCGTTGGCTGGCCACCAGGTTCGGCCTGCATGCGATCGAGGCCGTCCACGACGAGGACTTCGGCACGATGATGGCCCTGCGCGGCACCGACATCGTGCGTGTCCCGCTGGTGGAGGGCACCGGGGAGCTCAAGCTGGTGACGCCGGAGCTGTACGCCGAGGCCGAGGTCTTCTTCGGCTGACTCCGGGGTACGCCTCGCCGGGGCGCGTGCGGCCCCGGACCGACGCTACCGATGCGAGCCGGCGGGAACGCCGTCACGCCCCCTGCGGCGGCTGAGGAGGCTGCGGCGGCTGAGGCCGGTTGGCCGCCCGGCGGCTGTTGGCCACTCGCTCGTGCATGATCGACCTCGCCGGCTTCCGCACCAGCTTGCGGATGCGGTCCATCGGGAGCTTGGGCTCCCGCGACTCGGTGAGCAGCCCGTTCCGTTCCTGCTCGGTGTCGGTGAGCTGGGTGTAGCAGAACCCGGCCAGCTCCGGACTGTCCAGGACCGCGTCGAACAGCTCCTCGAGGCGCCGGTCGAAGTCCTCCGCCGTGTTGACCGCGGAGTGACCCCAGCCCTGCTCCTGCCCCGACTCGGTGAACCGTACGCCGCCGAACTCGGTCAGCATGACGGCCTGGCCGCGATCCTCGGGATCGCCCAACAGGACCCGGTTCCGGGCCGGACGCCCGGCCCGCAGCATGTGCCGGACCTGGTCGGCGTCGCCGTACCGCTCGCGCAGGATGGCGCCCCGCGGCGCGTAGTCGTGCACGGACCAGATATCGCTCTCGGTGTGCTCCCACCCGTCGTTCGAGATCACCGGACGGGTGGGGTCGATCGACTTCGTCAGGTGGTACAGCGCGGTCGGGTAGCTGCGCTGCGCGGGATCGGTGACGACGTCGTGGATGCCCCAGCTCTCGTTCATGGGGACCCACGTCACGATGCACGGATGGCTGCGGTCCCTTCGGAGTACGTCGAGCCACTCGCGAGTCAGCCGCTCGACGGCGCTCGTACCGAACTCGAAGGCGTTCGCCATCTCGCCCCAGACCATCAGCCCGAGCCGGTCGCACCAGTAGAGAAAGCGCGGATCCTCGACCTTCTGGTGGATCCGTACCGTGTTGAACCCGAGCTTGCGGATGAGCTCGACCTCGCGGCGGAGGGCGTCGGCGTCCGGAGCGGCCAGATGGGACTCCGGCCAGTAGCCCTGCTCGAGCACGCCGCGCACGTAGAACGGAAGGCCGTTGAGCAGGAACCGCCCGTCGCCTATGCCCACGGTGCGGAACCCGAGATAGCTCCCGACCCGGTCGACGACCCCGGTCTCGTCGCGCAGCTCCAGGTCGGCGTCGACCAGGCTGGGTGAGGCCGGGGACCACATCATGCGGCCGCGGGACTTGGGGCGACGGAGACCGGGAACGCCGACATCGGTGACCGAACGTCGGTCGGTCACCCGTACGGTCTGCTCGGCGAGCACGTCGTCGTCCAGCCGCAGCCGGACCCGCAACGTGAGGGGAGTGGGCGGCGGGACGTTGAGCCCGATCTCCAGGCGCGCGCGGGCACCCGGCACGTCGGGGGTCCACTGCACCTCCGCGATGTGGACGGCGGGCACCCGTTCGAGCCACACCGGCTGCCAGATCCCGGTCGTGCGGTGGTAGAAGATGCCGTGCGGCTCGGGCTCCCAGTCCTGCTTGCCGCGCGGCTGGGTGACGTCGGTCGGACGGTCCTCCGCGCGGACCACCACCACGCTCCGCCCGCCTCCCGCTAGCGATACGGCGTCGGTCACGTCACAGCTGAACGGCGTGTGGCCGCCCTCGTGCTCACCCACCGGCGTGCCGTCGAACCACACACGCGCGGCGTAGTCGACGGCGCCGAAATGCAGCAGCAGCCGGTCGCCGCCGGACAGCTCGGGGGTGGCGATCTCGCGCCGGTACCAGACCACCGGGTGGTATCCCGGGTCGTGGATGCCGCTCAGCTTGGACTCCGGCGGGTACGGCACCGTGATCGTCTGTCCGAACGGCTCGGCGGAGTTCTGCCAGCCGGCGGTGATCCCGGCGTCGTCATCGTCGTACGCGAACCCCCACGGGCCGCCGAGGTCGGTCCATTCCTCGCGGACGAGCTGCGGGCGCGGATGCTGCGATGGTTGCGGGGGCAAGACGGGCTGCTCCTCCATGTGGTGGCTGGACGCCCGGCAAGCGTAGTACGGCCGCCAGGGCGCCGCGGACCGATCCGGGTCCCACCGGTACGGTATGTGCCCCGACCGTAGCGGGTGGCCGTACCCTTGAGCCGTGACGATTCCGGAATGGGAGGCGCTTCGCCGCCTACCCGCAGCCCAGCAGCCGCAGTGGCCGGACGCCGACGCGGCCGACGCCGTACGTACCCAGCTGCGGGCCCTTCCACCCCTGGTGTTCGCCGGGGAGTGCGACGACCTGCGGGAGAAGCTCGCCGCGGTGACGCGGGGCGAGGCGTTCCTGCTGCAGGGCGGTGACTGCGCGGAGACCCTGGCCGGGGCGACGGCGGACAACGTGCGCAACAAGCTGCGGGTCCTGCTGCAGATGGCGGTCGTGCTGACGTACGCGGCGTCCGTGCCGGTGGTCAAGGTGGGCCGGATCGCCGGGCAGTACGCGAAGCCGAGGTCCAACGACGTCGAGGTGCGAGACGGCGTGGAGCTGCCGGCGTACCGCGGTGACGCGGTCAACGGCTTCGCCTTCACCGCAGAGGACCGGCTGCCGGACCCGAACCGGCTGCTGCGGGTCTACAGCGCGTCCGCGGCCACGTTCAACCTGTGCCGGGCGTTCGTCACCGGCGGGTACGCCGACCTGCGCGAGACCCACTCCTGGAACACCGACTTCGTGCGGTCGAGCCCGGTGGGCACGCGGTACGAGCGGATCGCCTCCGAGATCGACCGGGCCCTCGAGTTCATGGCGGCGTGTGGCGCCGACCCGACCGAGTTCCACACGGTCGACTTCTACTCCAGCCACGAGGCGCTGATCCTGGAGTACGAGCACGCGTTGACCCGGATCGACTCGCGGACCGGGTCGCCGTACGGCGTCTCCGGCCACTTCCTCTGGATCGGCGAGCGGACCCGGCAGCTGGACGGCGCCCACCTGGAGCTCCTGTCGCGAGTGCAGAACCCGATCGGGGTCAAGCTCGGCCCGACCGCGACCCCACAGGAGGCGATCGAGCTGGCCGAGCGACTCAACCCCACGAACGTCCCCGGACGGCTGACGTTCGTCACCCGGATGGGCGCGTCCAAGGTGCGCGACCGCCTGCCGCCGCTGATCGAGAAGGTCACCGCGGAAGGAATCCAGGTGGCCTGGGTGACCGATCCGATGCACGGCAACACCTGGGAGACCGTGAGCGGCTACAAGACCCGCCGGTTCGATGACGTCGTCGACGAGCTGCGCGGCTTCTTCGAGGTGCACCACGCGCTCGGCACCTGGCCGGGCGGAGTGCATGTGGAGTTCACCGGCGACGACGTGACCGAATGCGTCGGGGGCGGGGAGGATCTGGCCGAGGCCGACCTGGAACACCGTTACGAGACGGTGTGCGACCCGAGGCTGAACCGTGTCCAGTCGCTGGAGCTGGCCTTCCTCGTGGCCGAGATGCTGGGTTCACGTGATCATTCCGCGACACGATCCTGAGTAATGTGAGCGGCGCAGGCCGACCTGTCTTCTCACCGGAGGGACCGTGCCGAGGACTCCGTCCCAGAACGTGATCCCGGCCGTGGCGGTCGGTTCGGTGCTGCTCGCGTTGGCGGCCGCGGCCGCCGTCGTGGTGATCGGCCTCAGGGGAGACGGGACCCCGGACCACTCCGGGCCGGTCGAGCTCCCCGCGGAGGTACTCGGATGGGAGGTCGTCGACTTCAGCTCGTTCGACGCGGAGGCGACCGCGGCCGGGTACCGGACGGTGCATGACGACCTCGAGCTGGCGGTCGCGGCGTACGCGAACAAGCGCCGTACCCAGACCATCGCGGTGATCGCCGCCAGCGACCGGCTGCGCGAGAGCCCGCTGGTCCTCGACGCGTACGGTCGGGTGGCGGCCGCCCGCGTGCAGCACCTGGGCGATGCCGTCTGCTTCGTACCGGTGGCGGACGCGGAGGCCGAACGCTGCGAGCTGTATCGCGACGGACTGACCGTGCGCTCGGTCCAGTCTCCGGGAACATTCCGCGTGACGACCGAGCAACTGGTGGCGCTCGCCGAGGCCGTTCACCGGGCCGCCATGGATCCCGGGTGATCTGACATGCCGTCCACCGTCTCGCCGCCACCGCAGGCGCCGCGGGTACCGGATCGGCATACCGGACGGCGTCCGGGGCCGACCGTGTTCGTGCTCTCCATCCTCGTCCTCGCCGGGTGCGCCCTTGCCGGGATCGCCGTGTGGGCGGTCGTCTCGGTGGTCTTCGGCTCCGACGGGCCTTTCCCGGATCGGCGGTTGGCGATCCCCGCGGGTGTCGACGGCTGGCACGCGACGGATTCGATCGCGATCGACGGTGCCGCCCACGTGCGCGCGTTCGAGCAGGACACCAGCGCCTCCGCCGCGTTCCGCGGTTTCCAGGCGGAGGCAGGGGCTGGGAGAGCCGATCTCCGGGTCGGGGTCGTCGTGGTCGCGACGGGGCGGGACGCACCCACACCCGAGGTGTGGGAGCCACCCCGTCCGGCGCCCGTCGCGCGGTCCGCGGGTTCGGACGTGTCCTGCGTGATCTCGGGAGACCCGGGCGGCGATGGTGACGGCACGGCGTACTGTCAGCTCGACGGTGACCAGACCACCGTCATCGCCATCCCGGAGCCCGGGGCCGACGTGTCCGGTGAGCAGTTGGCCGACCTGGCCCGGCTCGTGTACGACGAGGTGAAGCCATGATCGACCTGCGCAGCGACACCGTGACCCGGCCGACCGGCCCGATGCGCGCCGCGATGGCCGCCGCGGAAGTCGGCGACGACGTGTACGGCGAGGATCCGACGGTCCGTGCGCTCGAGGAGCGGGTCGCGGGGATGTTCGGGTTCGAGGCCGCGTTGTTCACGGTCACGGGCTCGCTCGCGAACCTGCTTGCCGTACGCCTGCTGGTCGCGCCGGGTGAGGAGGTGCTGTGCGAGTCGCAGGCGCACATCGCGCGCGCCGAGCTCGGCGCGCACGCGGCCGTGAGCGGCGTGACCACCCGCACCTGGGTGGGGGAGCGCGGCTCGGTCGACCTCGCGGCCATCGAGGCGTTGTTCGCGCCGGACGTGAGTCCGTTCCTGGTGCATACCGCCGCGGTCTCGGTGGAGAACACGCACAACTTCGGCGGCGGGACCGTGCTTTCCTTGGACGATCTGCGGGCGGTGCGCGCGTTCGCGGACCGAGCCGGGATCGGGGTGCACCTGGACGGCGCGCGGATCTGGAACGCTCACGTCGCCACCGGTGTGACGTTCGAGGCGTACGGTGCGGTCGCGGACACCATGTCCGTGTGCCTGTCCAAGGGGCTCGGCGCGCCGGTCGGGTCGCTGGTGCTCGGCTCCGAGGACCAGATGCGCCGGGCCCGCGAGTGGCGGAAGCTTCTCGGCGGTGGGTGGCGGCAGGCCGGCGTGCTGGCGGCCGCGGGCCTGTACGCCCTCGACCATCACATCCCGCGGCTTGTCGAGGACCACGCACGGGCTCGCCGGCTCGCCGACGCGGCAGGGGGCGACCCGGCGTCTGTGGACACCAACATGGTGGTGCTCGACGTGCAGGATGCCGCGACGTTCGTCCGGGCGTGCGAGGAGGAGGGTGTCCGGACGGGCATGGTGGGCCCGCGTTCGGTGCGTTTGGTGACCCATCTCGACGTCACGGAGGAGGACACCGAGAAGGCGTGCGACGTGCTCGCCCGGCTGGCCGGGCACGCCGCGTAGCATGTGCGGCCGCTCTGGTCAGGACTCGCGGGTAGGTGTTTCCTCGGCCTCGAGGTTGGCGATGAGCCGGGTGAGCGTACCCATGAAGGCCGTGACCTCGTCGGCTTGCAGCCCTTCGGTGGCCACTGAGTTGACCTCACGCGCGGCCGCGGTCAGGTAGACGAAGGTCAGCAGCAGGATGCCGCTGACCAAGTGCAGCCAGCGCCGTACCGCACGGACGCGCCGCGTCCCTCCCGGCCGGTTCGACCTCATCACGATCACCTATGTCAACCCGTGACAGGATCTGAGCCGTGGCTACCTTCTCCGCGCCTGATGGGACAGAGCTCGCGTATCACGTCGTGGGAGAGGGCGCCCCGGTGGTGTGCCTGCCGGGAGGTCCGATGCAGAGCTCCGTGTACCTCGGTGACCTCGGCGGCCTGTCCGCTCACCGGCGGCTGATCCTTCTGGACCTTCGGGGCACCGGCGAGTCCGGCGAGCCGGAGAACCCCGCTTCGTACCGCTGCGACCACCTGGTCGACGACATCGACGCGCTGCGTGAGCATCTCGGACTCGATCGAATGGATCTGCTCGCGCACTCCGCTGGCACGAACCTCGCGGTGCTGTATGCGGCCCGGCACCCGAGCCGCATCGGCAAGCTCATGCTGATCACCCCCAGCACCAGGGCCGTCGACATCACGGTCACCGGGCAGGCCCGGCGCGAGGCCGCGCAGCTCCGCAACGGCGAGCCATGGTTCCCGGCGGCGTACGCGGCTCTCGAGGCGACGACGGCCGGCGAGGGTACGGATGAGGACTGGGACGCGATCGCCCCATTTCTCCACGGCCGGTGGGACGCAGCCGCGCAGGCCGTTCAGGCGATGCGCTCTGAGCAGACGAACGCAGTGGCCGCCGAGGTGTTCGGCGCCGAGGGTGCCTTTGACCCGGACGCCACCCGCGGCGCGCTCACCACCTTCGGCGCACCGGTCCTGCTGCTCGCCGGGGAACTCGACCTGAACACCCTCCCGAGCGCCGCAGCAGAGTTCGCCGACCTGTTCCCGAGCACGAAACTCGTGATCCAGCCAGGAAGCGGCCATTACCCCTGGCTGGACGACGCGGACCGGTTCGTGGCGACGACCAGGGCATTCCTGGGTTGAGTGTTCGCCCCCGAAGGGGGCGAGCTCAGGGAGAGCTCGGGGCGGGCTCAGGGGGAGCTCGGGGCGGGCTCAGGGGGAGACGGCCGGAGTCCGGGGCTCCGCCGGTGCACGCCCGAGCAGGGGCGGCAGCTGCCTGACCGCGGACGCGAGAGCCCGCAGGTCCGCTCCCTCCAGGGCCTGCGGTCCGTCGCAGAGTGCCTCCTCCGGCTGGGGATGTACGTCGACGATGATGCCGTCGGCGCCGGCGCCCATCGCCGCCCGGGACAGCGGTACGACGAGGTCCCGTCGACCCGACGCATGCGACGGGTCGACGATGACCGGCAGATGGGACGCGATCTGGACCACGGGTACCGCCGAGACGTCCAGCGTGTTGCGGGTCGCCCGCTCGAAGGTCCGGATCCCACGCTCGCACAGCACGATGTCCAGGTTGCCGCGCTGGGCGATGTACTCGGCGGCCATCAGCCACTCCTCGATCGTCGACTGCATGCCGCGCTTGAGCAGCACCGGCTTCCCGGCGCTGCCGACCGCCTGGAGCAACGCGAAGTTGGTCATGTTACGGGCACCGATCTGCAGCATGTCGGCGTACTCCGCGATCACGTGGATGTCATGTGCGTCCACGACCTCGGTGACGATCGGCATGCCGGTGGCGTCCCGGGTGCTGGCGAGGATCTTGAGGCCGTCGACGCCGAGGCCCTGGAACGCGTACGGCGACGTGCGCGGCTTGAAGGCGCCGCCACGCAACAGGGTCGCGCCCGCGGCCTTGGCGATCTGGGCGGCCTCGAGGGTCTGCTGAGGAGTCTCGACCGCGCATGGTCCGGCCATGAACGTGAACGTCCCCGGCCCGATCGGCACCTGCGACTCGCCGACGTAGACCGTGGACCGGTCCGGATGGTGCTGGCGGCTGACCAGCTTGTACGGATCGGATATCCGGTGCACGTCGGCGACTCCGGGCATCGCCCGGAGGTTGAGCCCGTGGAACCGGTCGACGTCGCCGACGAGGCCGATGATCGTACGGACGACCCCACGGCTCACGAACGCCTCCCCGCCGGAGTACTCGACCTTGTTCACGACTGCATCGATGTCGGCATCGGTTGCGTCGGGGCTCATCACCACGACCATGGTGTCCTCCGAAATGTCCTGAGATACGAAAAGCCCCGGTCGAGGACCGGGGCTTGGGCGGGCGGCTGTCAACTGCTGCGTCAACTAGCCGTCCCAGGAGCCCCGGGACGGTAGCCGAAGTAGAACCGCGCAGCAGTGGCCAGCACGCGAATCAGGGTACGCCGAAGCATCCGTCATGCGGAACCGCGTTTCAGGATTTGGATACACCCGCGAAATGGGCCCGTATCACCCGCGTCGATCGGGTCGCGCGCACCTCGGCGGCCGGAATGAGACGCACGCCACACTCGGGCCGCTGACCAGTGGGTTCGCGCGGAATCCGGCGACACGGCCCGGGGTTCCGGTTGGAGATCGGCGCAGGTCTCGATAAATTGCCGTTACATGCCCGGTGACACGAAGAGCGCGGTCCTGGCTTCGCGCCAGCACTCGGACTCGGGTGTGGAAGTGCGTTCTCCCGTGGTCGAGGACGGGGCAGCTCTGTGGCGGATAGTCGTGGAGTCGAGTGTCCTCGACGCCAACTCGCCGTACGCCTACCTCCTGTGGTGCAGGGATTTCGCCCGATCTTCGGTCGTGGCCACAGTGAACGGCGAGCCCGCGGGTTTCGTCACCGGTTACGTTCGTCCAGACCAGCCCGACACCGTCATGGTGTGGCAAGTGGCGGTCGACTCCGAGCACCGTGGGCATGGGCTTGCGGGGCGCATGCTCGACCACCTGGTCGACGGCCTCGCCGCGGAGTCGGTTGCCTGGCTGGAGGCGACGGTCACGCCCGACAATCAGGCCTCTACGAGGTTGTTCTCCTCGTTCGCGCAGGCTCGCGGCGCCGACTTGGTGCAGGAGCCGATCTTCCCCGCGGGGCTGTTTCCGGAAGAGCACGAACCTGAGGTGCTCTTCCGAATCGGCCCGCTGGTCTGAGAAGAAAATCCGGTCCGTATCCAACTGAATAGCAGTCGACAAGACCGAGGTCACGGTGCCGAGCGGTGCCGTGCGCCTTGCCGACACATCCGACAGGAGTGACACAGGTCGTGCTTGATGTCTTCGAGAACCTGGAATCCGAAGTTCGCAGCTATTGCCGAAGCTGGCCGACGGTGTTCGATCGCGCCGAGGGCAGCTTCATCTACGACGAGGAGGGTCGTGGTTATCTCGATTTCTTCGCCGGAGCGGGGGCGTTGAACTACGGCCACAACCATCCCGATCTGCGTCGCCCGCTCATCGAGTACCTCGAGAGTGGCGCGGTCGTGCACTCGCTCGATATGCACACCAAGGCCAAGCGCACGTTCCTGGAGCTGTTCCGCGATCTGATCCTCGAGCCGCGCGGGCTCGAGTACCGGGTCCAGTTCCCCGGCCCGACCGGCGCGAACTCGGTCGAGGCCGCGCTCAAGCTGGCTCGCAAGGTCACCGGGCGCGAGCACGTCATCAGCTTCACGAACGCGTTCCACGGCATGACGCTGGGTGCCCTCGCGGTGACCGGCAACTCGATGAAGCGTGGCGGTGCCGGCGTCCCGTTGTCGCATGCGACGCCCGTGCCGTACGACGACTACTTCGACGGCGAGACGGCCGACTTCCTGTGGCTGGAGCGGGTGCTCACCGACAGCGGCAGCGGGATCGAGCATCCGGCCGCCGTGATCGTCGAGACCGTACAAGGCGAGGGCGGCCTCAACGCCGCACGGGCGACGTGGCTGCGGGAGCTTCGTGACCTGTGCACGCGCCACGAGATGCTGCTGATCGTCGACGACGTGCAGGCCGGTTGTGGGCGCACCGGCACGTTCTTCTCCTTCGAGGAGGCCGGAATCGTGCCCGACATCGTGTGCCTGTCCAAGTCCGTGTCGGGCTACGGCCTGCCGATGGCCCTCACCCTGTTCCGGCCGGAGCTGGACATCTGGGAGCCCGGGGAGCACAACGGCACGTTCCGCGGGCACAATCCGGCGTTCGTCACCGGGGCCGCCGCGCTGGAGCGGTTCTGGTCCGACGACGTGCTCAGCAAGGAGGTCATCGTCAAGACGCAGCAGCTCACCGAGGGGCTCACCGTGATCGCCGATCGCTGCGCCGGCGCGCAGGTGCGCGGTCGCGGACTGCTCATCGGCATCGCTTTCGACGACTACTCGGTCGCGAGCACGGTCAGCTCCGAGGCGTTCGAGCGCGGGCTGCTGGTCGAGACCTCCGGTCCGGAGAGCGAGGTCGTCAAGCTGATGCCAGCCCTGACGACCGACTCCGACGATCTGCAGCGCGGGATCGAGATTCTCGACGAGGCGGTGGACACGGCCGTGGCCTGCACCGCGGTCGCGTGACGTAACCTCGGCCCGACCGCCGTACGCGCCACAGATGTCACGACAGGAGCAGATGTGATCGTTCGCAATCTTTCCGATCTCGACGGCACCGCGCGGGACGTGGAGTTCCACACGTGGCGGAGCCGTCGGCTCGTCCTCGCCAAGGAACGGGTCGGATTTTCGTTGCACGACACGGTTATCTACGCCGGCACGGAGACCCCGATGTGGTATGCCAACCATATCGAGGCGGTCTATTGCGTGGGCGGCGAAGGTGAGCTGGTCAACGACGAGACCGGTGAGAAGTTCGAGATCCGCGACGGGACGATGTATCTCCTCGACGGGCACGAACACCACACCGTGCGCGCCAAGACCGACCTGCGCATGGTGTGCGTGTTCAACCCGCCGTGCACCGGCCGGGAGGTTCATGACGAGAACGGCGTCTACCCGCTGCTCACAGAACCCGAGGAGGACGAAACCGCCCAGGACGGGACGACCCGGGCCGCTGACGACGCGGAGGTTCCCGCATGATGGGAGGCTTCGAAGGCGAGTCGTAGCGACACGGAGGTTCGGATGCCGAACGAGGAGCTGGAGGGGCTGGTCCTCGGCAACATCCTGCGTGATCGGGCAAAGAGCCACCGGGCGGAAACGTTCCTCAGGTTCCGCGAGGGTGAGATCACGTACGGCGAGGTTGACGCGATGGCCGATCGGTTCGCCCAGGGGCTGGCGGCCACCGGCGTACGGCAGGGCGACCATGTCGGCGTCATGCTGCCCAACTGTGCCGACTTCGTGCACCTGATCTTCGCGCTCGCGCGTCTGGGAGCGGTCGCCGTACCGATCAACGTCGACTATCGGGGCGAGCTGCTCCGGCACGTCCTGGCGAGCTCGGACGCCTCGACCCTGGTCGTCGACGGCCGGTACGCCGACCGCCTGCCGCCCCTGGCCGAACGCGTGCCCGGACTCGACCGGGTGCTGGTCCGGACCGACGGGGCGGAGGACCCGCACCTCGACCGGCTGGGTAAGCCCGCCGCGCCGATGTCGCGTCTCCTGGAGCACGGCGACGACCCGGTCAGCGCCGACGTCGGCTTCGGCGACCTGCTGGGGATCATGTACACGTCGGGCACCACCGGGCCGTCCAAGGGCGCGATGGCCCCGCACGCGCTGGCCCTGTCCTGTGCTCTGGACTCGCTGAACTTCCTCGACCGGTGGGGCAAGACGATCTACTGCCCGCTTCCGCTGTTCCACGCGGCCGGCCTGTGGGACGGCATGATGGCGGCGCTGCTGTCCGGTGGCGAGATCGCGTTCGTCGAGCGGTTCAGCGCCTCGCGGTTCTGGGACGACGTACGCCGGTTCGACGCACAGGTTGCGATGAGCGTGTTCTCCATGATCCCGATCCTGCTCAACCAGCCACCCGACCCGCGGGACAAGAACCACCCGCTGGAGATGTTCTATATGGGCAAGTCCAGCTTGGACGAGCCGCTGCGCGATCGCTTCGGCGTCCGGTCGGTGGAGACCTACACCAGCACCGAGGTCGGGATCGCCACCGCCAGCCCCTACGGCGAGTGGCGCACCGGCTCGTGTGGACAGGCCAACGCGGAGCGGTTCGAGGTGGCCGTGGTCGACGAGCACGACCGCAGGGTGGGCCCGGGTGAGGCGGGCGAGCTCGTCGTACGCCCGAGGCAGCCGTTCGTGATCACCACCGGCTACTACGGCGCACCGGAGGCGACGGCGCGCTGCTTCCGGAACATGTGGTTCCACACGGGGGATCGGGTCTGGCGGGACGACGACGGGTACTTCTACTTCCTCGACCGGATGAAGGACGCCATTCGCCGCCGCGGCGAGAACATCTCGGCCTTCGACCTGGAGTGCGAGGTCAATATGCATCCGGCCGTGCTCGAGAGCGCCGCGATCGGCGTACCCTCCGAGCTCGAGGACGAGGACATCAAGCTGGCGGTCGTACTGCAGCCCGGCGGCAACCTGGACCCCGCCGAGCTGGTGGCGTTCTGCGAGGAGCGGCTGCCCCGGTCGATGGTCCCGCGTTACGTGGAGTTCGTGGACGCCCTGCCGCGCACCCCGACCGACAAGGTCGCGAAGTACCGCTTGCGCGCCGTCGGTGACCACGGCCTCACGCCGACGACCTGGGATCGTGAGGCGCCCGTGTCCGAGGAGCCCGCATGAACTGGGAGGACACCCCCGCGGAGGCGGAGTTCCGGGAGGAGGTGCGTGCCTTCATCCGCGACCGGTTCCCGTCCGAGTACGTTCCCGACCCGGAGGCGGAGCACAGTCTCGAGCCGGAGGACGTGTTCGGGTACAACTGGCCGGTCGACCGGGTCTCCGACGATCCGGTCCGACGGGAGGCGGCCCGCCGGTGGGCGGCCACGCTGGCCGAGCGCGGGTGGATCGCCCCGCACTGGCCGACCGAGTACGGCGGCGCCGGGCTGTCCGCGCTGGAGGAGTTCATCCTCCAGGAGGAGATGATGCGCGCCGGCGTACCCACGGTGAACGGGATCGGCGCGTTCCTGCTCGGCCCGACCGTGCTGGAGCACGGCACGGAGCAGCAGAAGTCCGAGCACCTGCCCCGGATCGCCCGCGGCGAGACCACCTGGGCGCAGGGCTTCTCCGAGCCCGGCTCGGGCTCCGACCTGGCCTCGTTACGCACCCGCGCGGTCCGTGACGGCGACGACTACGTGGTCGACGGGCAGAAGGTGTGGACGTCGCTCGGACAGTACGCCGACTGGCTCTTCGTGCTCGTGCGTACCGACCCGGACGCCGAGAAGCCGCATCGGGGCATCACCTTCCTGCTGGTGGACGTCACCACTCCGGGCGTGACCGTGCGGCCGATCGAGGACATCCGCGGCGACGCGCCGTTCTGCGAGATCTTCTTCGAGGGCGCGCGCGTACCCGTGGCCAACCGGGTCGGCGAGGAGAACCGCGGCTGGTACGTCGCCATGACCGCGCTCAGTTTCGAGCGCGCCGGCATCGGCGCGACCATCAAGTACGAGCAGGCGCTCGCTCGGCTGATCGAGTACACCCGGAGCGAGGAGGGGAGGCGCTACCTCCGGGACGACCTCGGCGCGCTCCGCCACGAGATCGCCCAGCGCTACACGGAGATCCGGATGCTGTACAACCTGGCGCGGTACACCGTGTCCAGGCAGGCCACTGGGGAGGTGCCCGGTTACGAGGCCTCGGTCAACCAGCTGTTCAGCGCCGAGCTGCATCAGCGGCTGGCGCGCACCGGCGCCAAGGTGTTCGGCCGGTACGGCCAGCTCTGGCAGCGCGACGACGCGCCGCTGGGCGCCACCTTCACGCACATGCGCATGGACTCGGTGGCGGCCACCTTCCTGGGTGGCACGTCCGAGATCCAGCGCAATGTCATCGCCACCCGGGGCCTGAACCTGCCCCGGGCCTGACCGGCAACCATCCCGACTGGAGGACGAGTACGTGTACGAGACGCTGGATGTGAAGATCGAGGAGCGGGTCGCCTGGCTCACGCTGAACCGGCCGGACAAGCTCAACGCGCTGACACCCACGACGATGAGCGAGCTTCGCCGGTTCTTCACCGAGGTGGACGACGACGAGGACGTGTGCGTGGTCGTGCTGCGCGGCGCGGGAGAGCGCGCGTTCTGTGCGGGCATGGACCTCGCGTGGTCGGAGGGGCTGACCAAGAAGGAGCGGATCGAGCAGGGCCGGCTGGGTGAGAAGACCTTCGCCATGATGGAGCGGCTGTCGATTCCGGTCATCGCCGCCGTGCACGGGTACGCCGTCGGCGGCGGCCTCGAGCTGGCGCTCGGCGCGGACTTCATCGTGGCCTCGGACAACGCGAAGCTCGGCCTGGTCGAGATCACGCTGTCGGCCCGGCCGCCGTACCAGCCGAAGTTCATGGAGGGCGGCGAGGATCCGGACCAGCCGGAGTTCGGCGGCTCCGCACCCGGATGGGGCGGCGTGAAGCGGCTGCCGGAGCGGATCGGCAAGGCGAAGGCCAAGGAGCTGTTGTTCACCGGCGTACGACTGGACGCCGAGCGGGCGCTGCAGCTCGGGCTGGTCAACGACGTGTTCCCGGCCGACGAGTTCGACAAGCGGGTGGGGGAGCTGGCCGAACGGATCGCGGCGATGAACCGCTACAACCTCCGGTTGGTCAAGGAGCTCGTGACCTACGGCTACGACTGGATCGAGCCGCACCCCAGCTGAGACGGATCGGAGAGAGAGTCATGCGGATCTACCGGATCGACCACATCGCCCAGGTGGTGCCGGACCTCGACCAGCAGGTGGAGCTGCTGCAACGGCTGTTCGGCTTCCTGCCGACGCATCGCTGGGACAACTCGGAGGCCGGGACCCGCGGGGTGCGGATGGCGGTACCCGGAAGCTCGGGTCATACCTGGATGGTGCTCGCGCCGTCCGGAGAGGGCTCGGCACTGCAAGCCTGGCTGGACGAGCACGGCGGGCGGCCGGGGCTGCACCACGTCGGCGTCGAGGTCCCGGACCTCGACGCCGCGGTCGCCGAGCTGGAGGGGCGTGGCCTCAAGCCGACTGACGGCGTCGCCGGCCGGTGGGTGGAGGCGTCGCTCACCCCGCCGGAGCACGGACCGGGCGTGCTGTTCCGGATGCGCGGCCCGGGCTCGCTGGCGATGTGCGGTGACGACGACGCCGTACCCGTCGAATCCCCCGAACCCGACGCCGCCTCGCTCGGGGTGGTCGCGGTCGACCACGTCTGCCAGGCGTTCGCGGACCGGGACGAGCTGGCGCGGTGGTACGCCGACCTGGCCGGGTTCGTCCAGGTGTGGCGTACGCCGATCGACGAACACCCGGACATGGCCGACCTGGTGCTGAACATCCCCGGGTCGAGCATCTGCTGGGAGGTGATCATGCCGCGCGGCGAGGACTCGTTCATCGAGAAGTTCCTCGCGAGGAACGGCGCCGCCGCGCACCACGTCACCCTCGAGGTGGCCGACTGGGATCGTGCCATGGAGGCGTGCCGGAAGCACGGCGTGGAGCCGTTCGACGACGAGGAGGGCGTCACCGACGGTGCGCGCTGGAGGCACACCTTCCTGCACCCCAAGCAGACCGGCGGGATTCTCGTGCAGCTGTTCTGGGAGGAGCGGCCCGGAGTGTGGGTGCGGTCGGACAAGATCCCACCGGAGGGCTGATGGACCTCACGCTCACCGAGGACCAGGAGACCATCCAGTCCACCGCGCGTGAGCTGCTGGACTCCCGGTCCGCGACCGCGGACGCCAGGGCGATGGCGGGGGACCCGGCGGGCTACTCGACGCGGTTATGGGAGGAGATGGTCGGGCTCGGCTGGACGGGGCTGGCGCTTCCGGTGTCGTACGGCGGCGTCGGTTCCGGCTTCCTGGAGCTGTGCCTGCTGGTCGAGGAGCTGGGGGCCCACCAGGTTCCGACGCCGTTCGTGCCGACCGCGGTGTGCTGCGCGATGCCCGTCCTCCGGTTCGGTACCGACGAGCAGAAGAAGGAGTGGCTCGGCGCCGTCGCCGAGGGACGGGTCATGAGCTATGTCCTGGATGGCGTGGACGGTGGCTGGGAAGCCCCGGGTGCGTCCGTCGTCGCGACCGAGAACGGAGACGGCTTCGTGCTCGACGGTGCGGCGGCGTTCGTGCCCTACGCGGACGCGGCCGGCGACCTGCTGGTCGTCGCCCGCGGCCCCGGCGGTGGGGACTCTGGCGGTGGGGACTCTGGCGGGCTCACCGCGTTCGTGGTCGATGCCGGTACGCCTGGGATCCGCCGTACGCCGGTCGATGTCGTCGGCCACGATCCGTCGTGTCACCTGGGTTTCCAGGAGGTCGCGGTCGCGTCCGACCGGGTCCTCGGCGGTGTGGGGGAGGGTCGCGCGGTGGCCGACGCGATCGCGGCGTACGGCGCCGCGGCCACCTGTGCGGAGATGGTCGGCGGCGCTCGGCGCGTGCTGGACATGTCGGTGGAGTACGCCGGGCAGCGTGAGCAGTTCGGTCGGCCGATCGGCGGCTTTCAGGCGGTCCAGCACCACTGCGCCGATATGGCGATCGACGTACTGAGTGCGCGGTTCATCGCCTACGAGGCGATCTGGCGGCTGGCCGAGGGACTCGACGCGGCCACCGAGGTGTCGATGGCCAAAGCCGCGGTCGGGGAGGCGTATCAGCGAGTCGTGGGCCTGGGTCATCAGGTCCACGGCGCGATCGGGTTCACCAAGGAGCACGCGCTGCACTCGTACTTCCGGCACGCCATGGCCTCGGCGCTGGCCTTCGGCGACGGCGACTTCCACTGGGAGCGGGTCGCCGGCCGGTTGGGCGTCCCATCGGGATCCGGCCGCTGACCCCCACCAACTGAGCGCAGCCGCCCGCGACGCCGACGACGTTTCTGCGCTCGGAAATTCGCGAGCCACCGAAGTGATCTGGGCCTACTGTTGCCCGCGTGAACGCGGGCCAGGCCGCCGAGAGCGGGTCGGACGGACGCCGGGTCGCGGTGCTCACGGTGGTGGCCGCGGGGATCACGGTGCTGCTGTGGGCCTCGGCGTTCGTGGTGATCCGCCACGTCGGAGCGGAGGTGTCCCCAGGCGCGCTGTCGCTCGGGCGGCTGCTGGTGGCCAGCCTGCTGCTCGGCGCCGTGGTCTTCGCCCGGCCCCGCCGATGGCCGGGACGGCGGGACTGGCGCTCCTGGCGGGGACTGATCGTCTGCGGGCTGTTGTGGTTCGGCGTCTACAACCTCGCGCTGAACGAGGCGGAGCAGCGCATCGACGCCGGTACCGCGGCCATGCTGGTGAACCTCGGGCCGATCCTGATCGCGTTCCTCGCCGGTGTGTTTCTGGGCGAGGGATTTCCGCGCTCGCTCGCGGCCGGCATCTCGATCTCGTTCGCCGGGGTCGTACTCATCGGCACGGCCAGCTCCACGGGCGGAGCGGACGCGTGGGGCGTCGTGCTCTGCCTGGTCGCCGCCGGGGCGTACGCGATCGGGGTGGTCGCGCAGAAGCCGCTGCTGGGACATCTCACCGCGCTCCAGGTGACCTGGATGGCGTGCACGATCGGCCTGGTGGGCTGCCTGCCGTTCGCGCCGGACCTGGTGCGCGAGCTCGGGGACGCCCGGCTCTCCACCGCGGCCTGGGTGGTCTTTCTCGGCGCCTTCCCCACGGCGCTGGCCTTCACGACTTGGGCGTTCGCGCTCGCGCACACGAGTGCCGGGAAGATGGGCGCCACGACGTACCTCGTACCGCCGGTGACCATCGGCATGAGCTGGGGCTTCCTGGGTGAGACCCCCGCGGTCCTCGCGATCGGCGGCGGAGCGCTGTGTCTGGTCGGCGTGTTCGTCGTACGGCGGGGAGGCGGCGTGCGACGGCGCAGAGCTCGCAGATCCGCCGGGTCATCGGGCCGGCCCGGGCCGCAGTGACTTCAGCAGCGGGATGTCCTCCCGGTCGGCCTCCACGCCGCCCGGCGTCTCCAGCAGCACCGGAACGCCCGCGAGCGCCGGATGCGCGAACATCTCGGCGAAGGCATCGAGGCCGATCCGTCCCCGGCCGACGCGCTCATGCCGGTCGTGGAACGAGCCGCGCGCGTCCTTGGAGTCGTTGGCGTGGACCAGCCGGAGCCGGTGCGGTCCGGCGATCTCGGTGAGCCGGTCGAGCGTCCGGGTCATCCCGCCGGGCTCGTCCAGCGGTGCCCCGGCGGCGAACACGTGACAGGTGTCGAGGCAGACGCCGACCTTGGGGTGATGGTCGAGGTGTTCGAGGTACGGCCTGAGGTCGTCGACGCCCGCGCACAGGGAGCGGCCCTGGCCCGCCGTCGGCTCCAGGAGTACGTCGGGTGCGTCGGCACCGAGCGCGTCGAGCATTGGGAGCAGTGCCTCGCGGACCTGCTTCATGGCGGAGTCGACGTTGCCCTCGGCCACGGCCGATCCGGTGTGCACCACCACGCCCTGGGCGCCGATCTGAGCGCCACGTGCGAGGTTGTGCGCCACCATGTCGACCGAGCTCCGGTAGGTCTGCTCGGTCGGCGATCCAAGGTTGACGAGGTACGGCGCGTGTACGAAGGCAGGCACCGCGTGCTTGTAGCACAGATCGCGAAATTCCTTGTCCTGGTTGGGATCGCCGTGGGTCATGGCCCAGCCGCGAGGGTTACCGGCGAACACCTGCAACGCCTCGGCGCCGAGCTCGCGGGCCAGCGGGAAGGTGTGCGCGGCGAGCCCGTTGCCGATGGTGATATGCGCACCCACCGGCGTGGTGGCTGGTGTCCCGGTTGCTGGCCGGGAAGCGGACGTCGAGGGCACGGCCACAGCCTCTCAAGCGCCTCGGATCCCGGCCGCGCGGGCCGGGCCGGGGGTCAGGAGATGTAGATGGTGACGGTGGAGCCGCGCGGTGCCATGGAACCGCCTTCGGGGTCTTGAGATGTGACCAGGTTGAGGCCGAAGACCGTCGAGGCTTCGGCGGTCGCCACGTCGAACCCCTCCGCTTCGAGCTCGGCGGTCGCGACGTCGACGTGCTGCCCGAAGACGCCGGGCACCTCGACCAGGTCTGGTCCCTTGGAGACCACCAACTCGACCCGGTCATTCCTGAACAGCGTGCCGTCGGTCGGGTCCTGGCTGATCACGTGGCCCTTGGGCACGGAGTCGTGGAAGGTCCGCTCCACGACCTCCGGCAGCAGCCCCTCACCGCGCAGGATCGACGGCGCCTTCGCCATGCTCTTGCCGACGACGTCCGGCACGTCGATCGGCTCGCGCCCCTTGCTCACCACCAGGTCGATCTCGGTGTCCCGCCTGAGCCGCGCGTCCACCTCCTCGGAGGCCGAGATGACCAGGCCCTCCTCGATCCGCTCGTGGAACGCCTCGGTGACCTCACCGAGCGCGAGATTGCGGCCCTCCAGCTCGTCCCGCGCGTCGTCCTCGGTCATCTCCGTCACGTCGGGCATGTCGTAGCGTTCCTTGCCCTTGGAGACGACCGCGTCGATGGTGCCGCTGCGCAGCACCCGGTCGCCGGGCCCGGGGTCGGTGCTGATGATCACGCCGCGGGGGACCGTCTCGGAGAACTCCCGGTTGGGGTCCAGCCGGAGGCCGGAGGACTCCATCTGACGCTTGGCCTGCGCGATCGTCATGCCGGTCAGGTCCGGTGCGTCCATGAACCGCCCGATGCCGTAGTACCACCCGCCGAGGGCGGCCGCCACAGTGAGCAGGAGTACGACGAGCAGCGTCAGCCAGCCCAGTCGGCGCTTGCGAGCCTGTTGCCGCGCCGCCTCGGACGTCTGCAGCTCCTCCGCGGTCGGCTCGGCGACCTCCTGGGTGGGTTCGGCCACATCCCCGGTGGGCTCGGCCTGCACCGGGACGGTGACGGTGTCCTCGTGCTTCTCGTCGTCGAGCTGCGGGTCGTGCCAGGCCGGTACGAGGTCCTGGGTCAGCTCGGGGTCGTCGTACACGCCCTGCTGCAACGCCTGCCGCACCCGTCGCGCCTGCTGGAGGAAGACCTTGGCGTCTGCGGTGCGGGACTCGCGCTGGCGGGCGGTCACCCGCGCAACTAGACCGTCGAGGTACGGCGGTATGCCCGGCACCAGCCGCGACGGGGGCGGGACGTCCTCGTGCACGTGCTTGTACGCCACCTGGATCGGCGACTCGCCCTGATGCGGCTTCTGACCGGTGAGCATCTCGTAGAGCATCACGCCCGTGGAGTAGACGTCCGACCTGGCGTCGGCCGTGCCGTCGACCACCAGCTCCGGCGCCAGATAGGAGATGGTGCCGATCAGCACGCCGCTGGTCGCCGTGGTCGAGCTGGCCGAGGTGACCGCGCGCGCCAGCCCGAAGTCGGCCACCTTGATCCGGCCGTCGGTGGTCAGCAGGACGTTCTCCGGTTTGACGTCGCGATGCACGATGCCCGCGTCATGCGCGGCGGCGAGTGCCGACAGGACGGGCTCGAGCAGCTCGAGCGCGCGGATCGGCGGCATCGGAGCCTCCTCGCGCATCCGGTCGCGCAACGTGATGCCCGCGAGGTACTCCATCGCCAGGAACAGGGTGCCGTCGTCGTCACCCTGGTCGAAGACGCTTACGACGTTCGGATGCGACAGCCTGGCCGCCGCGTGCGCCTCCCGGACGAACCGGGTGGCGAAGTCGGGGTCGTCGGCGTAGGCGGCGTGCAGGATCTTGAGCGCGACGACGCGGTTCAGCCGGCTGTCCGTGGCCTCGTAGACCGTGGCCATGCCGCCGCGCGCGATCCGGCGTTCCACCCGGTAGCGGCGGTCGAGCACGGTCCCGAGCATCGGGTCCGTGGCCGTCGTGTTCACCGGGCCGGTCCTTTCGTCTCCGAGGCGTCGTACGGCGCGCTCCGTCCGGATCTCCTGCGGCGCTGGGGGCCGTGAGTCCTTCGAGTGTAAGGAACTCGGACCGAGCCGCCACGCAGCCGCGCCGTTCGATAAGCGGACCCGCGGTGTCCACCGGTGAGGGCGAGCGGATGCCGGATGCGGGGCTGGACGGTCGCTCTGGCAGGCTGCGGGTCATGAGTACGCCGCATGACGTCGTAGCGGAGTGGCTGACCCTGCGAGGCGTGGCAGACCGGCTGGGAGTCAGCCCGAACAAGGTGCGGCAGATGGTCCGCGACCACGAGCTGGCCGCGGTCAGCCATCCGGACAGCGACCAGCCACAGGTCCCGGCCGGCTTTCTCGACGGGGACGTCGTGGTCCGGGGCCTGCCGGGGACGCTCACCCTGCTGGCCGACTGCGGATTCGACGACGCGGAGGCGATCCGCTGGTTGCTCACCCCGGACGAGTCGTTGCCGGGCACGCCGATGGACAACATCCGCTCGAGCCGCGGCCGGGAGGTACGCCGGCGGGCGCAAGCCCTGGCGTTCTGAGGCGTCGTCGGCGACGATCGGTACATGAGCGGTCTGGCCGCCGTACTCGCAGACCGGAAACCACCGGGCGTCTATCGATGGACGTCCGGGCTCGAGGTCGCAGGCGTCGGGCACGCCGTCGAGAAGGCGGGCTGGCGGTTCGCGTTCGTCGACACCTGCCGGACCGACGACCAGGACGGGTTCCTGGCCGAGGTCGCGCGGGTGCTCGGGTCCGGCGGGACCGAACCCGTCACCGGTCCCGGGGCGCTGGCGGCGTTGTTGGGCGGCGTACACGCCGATCACGGGACGGTCGTGCTTTGGGAGGGCTGGAGCCCGTTCGCCCGGGCGGACCGCCAGGCGTTCGAGCGCGTGGTCGACGCACTCCGGGAGCGGTCGGGTACGACGCGCGGCGGGGCGTTCGCGGCGTTGCTGAGGGGCGACGGACCGGAGATCGGCATCGCCGAGCTGGACCCGCATTCGCATCCGGCGTAGCGGCGCCGGCGCCCCGGCCCGGCTCGGCGGGCCTACGAGGTACGGCTGGTCGCCGCGGTCGCGAGGTCGAGCAACGCGGTCTTGATGCCGGGGTCGTCGATCGGCGCCTGGTCGAGCGCCGTGGTCGCGGCCCGGGTGAGCTGGTGGATGAGCTGCTCGACCGCGGTACGCGCGCCGGTTCGTTCCACGACGTCGCGAAGCTCGCGAACCCCCCGGTCGTCGAGCCGGGGTGAGCCGAACAGCCTGCCGATGACCTCCGCCTGGCCGGCGGTGGCGCGTTCGGTCGCGAGGGCCATCAACACGGTGCGCTTGCCTTCGCGCAGGTCGTCCCCGGCGGGCTTGCCGGTCACCTCGGGGTCGCCGAAGACGCCGAGTACGTCGTCCCGGAGCTGAAACGCCTCGCCCAGCGGGAGCCCGTACGACGTCAGCGACGTCATCAACCGGCTGTCCGCGCCGCCCAGCGCAGCGCCCATGTGCAACGGCCGCTCCACGGTGTACTTCGCGGACTTGTAGCGCAGGACGCGCATCGCCTGCGGCACGGAGTTGTCCGTGCTGTTCTGTGCGACCAGGTCGAGAAACTGTCCGGCCGCCACCTCGGTGCGCATGGAGTCGAGACAGCGCAGCGCCGCCATCACCTGGTCGACGCCGAACCCGCTCGTACGCAGCATCTCGTCGGTCCAGCTGAGCAACAGGTCGCCCAGCAGGATGGCCGATCCGAAGCCGAACTCCTCGGCATCGCCCGGACGGCGACCCGCGCGATGCAGCTCGGAGAACTGCCGGTGCGCAGCTGGCTGTCCGCGCCGCCGGTCCGAGTGATCCATCACGTCGTCGTGCACGAGCGCGCTGGCGTGCAACAGCTCGACCGACGCCGCCGCGGTGACGATCCGGTCGTCGTCCTCGGTACCGGGTGAGCCTCCGGCGGCCCGCCAGCCCCAGTAGCAGAACGCGGCGCGCAGCCGCTTGCCGCCGCGCAGCGAGTCGTGCGCCGCATCGAGCAGCGGATCCAGACCCGGACCCAGCTCGTCGAGCCGGCCTGCCCGCCCGGTCACGAACTCGTGCAGCCGCTCGTCGACCCGCTCGCGGAAGACGGAGATGTCGTCCAGCGACAACTCCGGCGTCTCGACAGCTTCCTCGCTCACGGTCTCGAAGCCTACTGGTGACCCGGTGACACTCATCCGGCCGTGTGTTTCTCGCTCTGTGGCGACGGTCGGGCCGGACGGCGTACTCCCACTAGCCTCAGATGCATGGTTCTCGGTCTCTCGTCACACTGGCCCGGTGGAGCGGCGTCCATCCGCGAGCTGCTCGCGTTGGGGGACCGGTCGTTCTCCTTCGAGTTCTTCCCGCCCAAGGACGACGAGGGGGAGCGGGTGCTCTGGACGTCGATCCGTGAGCTCGAGGCGTTGCATCCGACGTTCGTCTCGGTGACGTACGGTGCCGGGGGATCGACCCGCGACCGTACGGTGCGCATCACGGAGGCGATCGCGGGAGAGACCACACTGACCCCGGTCGGGCATCTGACCGGCGTCGACCATTCACGGGCGGAGCTGCGTGCGGTGATCGGGTCGTACGCCGCGGCCGGAGTGCGCAATCTCATGCTGATCCGTGGAGACCCACCAGGTGGTCCGGGTCACCCCTGGGTGCGGCATCCCGACGGGATCGACCACGCCGTCGAGCTGGTCGAGATGGTTCGCGAACTGGGCGACTTTTGTGTGGGTGTTGGGGCGTTCCCCGAAGGTCACCCCGAGGCGGCCAGCCTCGAGGAGGACGCCCGAGTCCTGGCGGACAAGGCTGCGGTCGGTGCTGATTTTGCTGTGACGCAACTGTTTTTCCGGGCGTCGGATTACTTCGGACTGTTGGACAGGTTGGCCGCCATCGGCTGCGACATCCCGGTGATTCCGGGGATCATGCCGATTCTGAACCTGCGTCAGGTGCGGCGGATGGCGGAGCTGTCCGGCGCCGACGTGCCGGCGGACATCGTGCGGAGGCTGGAGTCGTACGGCGACGACCGTGCGGCCGTGCGGGCCGCCGGGATCGAGCTGGCCACCGGACTGTGCGACGAGCTGCTCGCCGGTGGAGC
>WHTJ01000162.1 GCA_009377795.1 Propionibacteriales bacterium
GAGGCGGGCCATTGAACGCAGCGACTTCAAGGGGCTGGCTCCCTAGAAAAGGTTGAGCCAGGCCGGACCTACGTGGAAACGTAGGAGGGAGTCCGGTGTTAGCTCACCGGACTCGTGGCACCCTCTCGGGATTGCAGTTCTCGAGGGTGCTCTCTAGTTCTTGTTGCTTTCCGGAGTCTATTGCACGCTCACTGTGAAAGAACTTCGAAGTAGGTAAAGGAATGCGTACTCTGAGTCAACTCGACCCAGGAGGCTCCGAACGCTCTCGCACCAAGGGATGTGCACGCCCGGCCGGCCGCTGAGGACGGGGGCCGGCCCGGCCCTAATCGGCCTCTTGGACTCGGTCGCGCGGCCGGCTTTCCTTCTCCATGGCCCAGCTCCAGTGCTCGAGAATGCACGCGGTCGACTCGATGGCGGCGTCGAGCAGGTCGGAGAGCGTGACGTCCTCGCCGCCATCCGGCTCGCCCTCCGCGGGCGGGGGTACGGGCAGCAGTTCGTCGAGATCACCGACGACGTCGTAGCCGCCCTCCCGGAGGCGGGCGACGATCCGTTGCGAGTTCTCCAAGACCCATGAGTAGTGCTCGCGCGGGAGCGCGATCCGCATGGGGTCGGGCCTGGACGCGAGGATGGTGTCGGCCAGGTAGAACCGGACCAGCGCGTCGTACTTGTCGCCCAGCCGGTCACCGACCGCGAGGTTGACCCGTCGTATCAGCTCGGTCTCGACCGCGCCCATCGACGTCTCTTCGCCGCTGACGCCGATCTCGTAGCGTCCGGGATCGACGCCGATCAGCTCGGCGAACCGACGCCACACCAGCCCGTTCGGAGCATTCGCCCGTGGGACGGTGACGACGTGCAGTCGCTCGGGCGGCAGACAGGCCCGCCAGGTCTCGAGCACCGACGGTGCGTCGTACAGGCTCGAGAACGGGTCGCCGGACGGACCCGCGGCCTCGGCTCCGAGGCCGATGAGGTGATCGACGAACTGCTCGTGGGTCGCGGTGTTCTGGTGCTTCACCTGTTCCTGCCAGTCCGACGGCAGCTGCCGGGCCAGGTCACGCGCGACGAGGACGACATGGACCTCGGCGGGCCGCAGCGACTCCACCGCCTGCCTCGCCTGCTGCTCCGTCGCACCGGCCAGCAGCTCGTCGGAGATCACGACCCCGGAGCCGGTCCACGTCCGGGCGCGCTCCGCGATCCGGAGCCACGCGCCCTCCCACTGCGGGTTCCACCCGTCGTCCGACTGGAGTCCCCGCAGATCGGAGGCCGCTGCGACGTGCTCGGAGTGCCGCTCCAGCGGATAGAGCACGCCGTCCGCGGCCAACGCCGCGCGGTTCTTCCAGAGGACGTCCTGCAGGTGCGCCGTGCCCGTCCTGGATCCGCCGACGTGCAGATAGACGGCCGGGCCGCCGGGCCGGCGTCCTCGGTTCGCGCCGTCCGTCGAACTGTCGGGATGAGCGGGACGACGATCCTGTCCAGACGGTCCGTGCGAGGTGGAGCTCCGCGAACGTCCGTGCGTCTTGGTCGCGTTCTTGCCGGGCATGCCTCGTTGCCCGGCAGTCTCCCTGCTCGTATCGAATAGTCGTCTTGCTGTCGAAAACACGCTGTCTCCTCAAGCGGCTCGCCTCGGCGAAGATGGGACTGGGCACCATCGGGAGCGAGTGTCGTCCGGGGGTGCTTGGTATCCGATGTGCGTTGTGTCCGCCGACATGTCGACCGACCGCCGGGCGGTGGTCGACGACACCATGCGGTACCGCGTGCTGTCACCGCGTTCGCCGCGGGTCGGCCACAGGTACGGAGGCGCGGCACTGCACACCCTCTGCCTGCCGAAGAGACCTGCTGGGGACCAGAGCCGGATACGCAGCCGACGCGGTCGTGATCGACGCGGTGACTGTCGGCGTTGGATCAGCAGGTCAGGCCGCTGGGGGAGCCCGGCCGTCGAACGTTCGGTACAGGTGGCGCTGGACGATGTCGTCCGGCGCACTCCAGTCGTCCGCCCAGACTCCGATCATGGGGGCACCAAGCCAGCCCGCGGACTGAATCCAGGCCGGGGGATCGACGGCGGCCCGCCGGAGGCCGGCGGACTCCGACGTCGTCGGCGTGTGGGAGCCCTTCTTCTTCAGCTTCTCGCAGGAGATCTCGCCCGGATCACACCGCGTGCCGAGGCCGGGCGACTCGAGGTCCGGTTTCTTCCCGGCCACTCCCACGGGCAGGTCGCGTGCCACGTGCGCTTGCCCGGGCGCCCCACCGTCACCCGCGGCGGCGACTCCGACCAGCACCGCGACGAGCAGGGCCAGTAGTATGAGGAGCGAGCGAGCCGTCGCCGTCAGCCGGTCGAGCACCCGATTACCCGGCCAGACAGGAGGAGACTGGTTCAACATCCGCTCCGTACGCCGGCATCACAACCCCATCACCCAAACCGTACAACATCCTCCTCCGCACCACGGTTCACTTTTCGGGCCCGTGGTCAGCGGCCCTGACCCCCTCCTTCGCGCCGAGATTGCACTTGTGGTCGACCAGATGTGCAATCTCGGCGCGAAGGGGGTGGGGTGCTACGGGTCGATCCGCATCTCGCTCCACGGTGGGCTCGGCCAGTCGCCGTAACCGACGTAGCTGCTGTGCTGGCCGACGTATGGCGACCTCTTCGTCGGTTTCGACGACCACACCGGTCGAGACGGGACGGTACTTTCCGTGGACGCATGTGCGCGGGGTACCTCCGAGAACATCGTCGGAAGCATCACCGTGCGCGGGGCTTCGGGTGACCTTCAGCTCAGCAGGCGCGACGGCAACGACAATGTGCCCTTCTGTGACATGAGATCCGGGGAATCGGTGAAGGTTCTGCGGGGCAGCACGATCGTCCTCGCCGGATGTGTGGCCGACAGCACAGGCAGGATCCCGGGAGCTCCGGACTGTTAGGCGCACGCCCCGACAGCCCCTTGCATGACTACCCGGTCCGTGGGCCTCTTCGAAACCACTCAGCCGTCACAGCAGCAACCTCATGACCGGCCGGGTGGGGTACGTACGTGCGACCTCGGTAAACCCCGCAGCGGAGAACATGGCCACGGTCCCCGTGAAGACCGCAGACCCTCCTACCCGAGCAGCGGTCAGCCCGGCCACGTCGACCGGATGACCCTCGACCGCCGTCGCCCCGTGTCCACGGGCGAACTCGACAGCCGCCTCGAGTAATGCCGATCCCACGCCGGATCGCCGGTGGCGGCTGTCGACGGCGAAGCAGGTCACCCACCAGACGCCGGGATCGTCTATGAGCACCCGTGCCAGGGCTCGGTTGCCGGTCACTCGTGGGAAGTCGGAACGGGGACCGACCCTGGTCCATCCGACAGGTTGATTCTCGACATAGGCGAGCAGCCCCGGCGGTACTGCGGCATGGGTGATTTCCCGCCGCATCGCGTCGCGGTTGTTCGGTCTCGGTTCCGAAGCCCCGGATTCGCCGGTTGCCGAGTCGACGAAGAGCCGACACCAGCACCACGAGGGATCTTCACCACGCCGACCGAACACCTGGACGAGGTCGCTCCACCGATCCGGACTCGCCGGCCGTACCTGAACAGGCATGGACCAACTCTACGGACGCCGCCGTCCCGCGACCGGAACAGCCGTCTGACCTGCGCGGATGTGGGCGCGCCCGGCAGGACTCGAACCTGCGACCCTCGGATTAGAAGTCCGACGCTCTATCCAGCTGAGCTACGGGCGCTCGCGTGTGGAGCAGGCTCAGCCTAACCGCTCCCTCGCGGCGTACGACGCGGCCGATCCACGTCGTCACGTACGCAATGCGGCCATCCACCGCTCGACCTCGTCCGCGCTTCGGGGCATCCGGCCGGACAGGTTGTGGCAGCCAGAGTCGGTGATGAGTACGTCGTCCTCGATCCGGATGCCGATGCCCTTCAGCTCGTCCGGTACGAGCTCGTCTTCGGTGTGGAAATAGAGACCGGGCTCCATCGTGAGAACGTGTCCGGACTCGAGCGGTCCCTTGGCGTACTTCTCCGGCGGCGCCTGCGAACAGTCGTGCACGTCGAGGCCCAGCATGTGGCTCACGCCGTGCATCGTCCAGCGCCGGTAGACCTTGCTGGACGGGTCGAGCGCCTCCTCCGGGCTCACCGGGAGCAGGCCGAGGTCGGCCAGCCCGTGCGCCAGCACCTCCATCGCCGCCTCGTGCGGGTCGGTGAACGCCGCTCCGGGCTTGGCCGCGTCGAACCCGGCCTGCTGTGCCTTGAAGACCAGGTCGTAGACGTCGCGCTGCAGCGGGGTGAACGTGCCGTCGATCGGCAGCGTGCGGGTGATATCGGCGGTGTAGAGGGACCGGGCCTCGACCCCCATGTCGAGCAGGATCAGCTCTCCCGGGCGCACCGGACCGTCGTTGTCGGTCCAGTGCAGCGTCGTGGCGTGCGGTCCGGCAGCCACGATGGACGTGTAGCCGACGTCGTTGCCCTCCATGCGCGCGCGCCGCCAGAACGTCCCCTCGAGCCACCGCTCGCCGTGTGCCAGAACCCGATCCCACTCGCGGATGGCGTCGTCGAAGCCGCGCCAGGTGATGTCGACCGCGAGCTGGAGCTGCTCGATCTCCCACGCGTCCTTGACCAGACGCAGCTCGGACAGCGCGACGGCCAGCTCGCCGTCGCGGTCGTCCTCGGAGTCGAGCAGCCGGTCCACGTCCGGGTCGACGCCGTGGTGCACACGCACCCGCGCCCGGTCCGCCTTCTCCAGCGCCGACGGCAGCTCGTCGATGTGCCGGCACGACAGTCCGAGTCGCTGCTCGGTCTCACCCAGCGAGGGGCGCCGTCCGGCCCAGAACTCGCCGTACTTCCGATCCCGGAAGAACTCGTCCGTGTCCCGCGAGGAGCGCGGCCGGAAGTACAAGGTCGGCTCGCCGTCATCGAGCAGGAGCACGGCGTCGGATGCCTGGTTTCCGGTCAGCCATACATGGGCGGAGTCGACCCGGAACGGGTAGTCGCAGTCGTTGTTGCGCGCCTTCAAGGTCCCCGCGGGCACCACCAGCAGGTCGCGGGGGAACCGTTCCGCCAGCCGCTGCCGCCTTGGGCCGGTCCAGTCGGCCACCGGCGCACGGTCGACCTCGCGTTCGCCGTCGGCCCAGCCCCGACGCATGAACGCGGCCAGCGCCTCGGTCATCGCCGGATCGTGACTCTCGGTGCGGGGTCCCTCGTGCGGCTCCTGCTTCGATTCCGTCATGTGCCCAGCCTAAGAGGTGTCCGGCAATCCCGCTGGCCGTCGGCCTGCTGCGCTCCGGCCCGGTGGGGCGGCACGTCTTAG
>WHTJ01000163.1 GCA_009377795.1 Propionibacteriales bacterium
CCACGCGCTCCGGGTGATCGATCGACACCTCGCCGACTACATCGCCGAGGCCCGCATGACCGCGTGAGAACTTGGCTCAAGGTTCAAACTCCTAGCGACCAAGGCCGCTAGGTCGGGGACCAACGTGGTGTGGTGGCTACTGGTAGCGCGCCCGAACGATGTTGGCCGCCGCGACGAGCTCGGCGTTCTTGTCCCAGGCGGTGTGCCGCAGCTTGTTCATCCAGCCGCAGTCGGGCATGAGGACGACCTGGTTGGGGTCGACGACCTCGAGGATCCGCTCGATGCGCGCGACGATGGTGTCGACGCCGTCGGGGGTCGGGTCCTTCACGTCGACGACTCCGGCGCCGAGGGCCACGTTACGCGGCAGCGGCCACTTCTTAAACATGTCGAGGTCCGGACTCCGCAGCGGGTGGGCTAGCGCAAGGTGGAGGACCTGCATGTTGATCTTCAATGCGTCGGGCATCATGACGTCCGCGCTGCCGGGCACGTAGAACCGGTCCGTCGCGTTGCCCATGCACGAGTGCACCCAGATGTCGGCGTCCACGCCCTCGGTGGCCGCGTTGACCGTGTCGGCGATGTACGGCGTCGCCATGTAGTTGGGCGAGAGGTCCAGGAACTGGACGATGTCGACGAGGCCCTTGGAGACGAGGTCTTTGAACTCGTCGTTGTACACCTTCGCCAGGGCGAAGGCGAGCGCCTCCGGATCCCCGTAGTACTCGTCGTTGAGGAACAACGACTGCCCGGCAACCCCGAAGACGTTGAGCTTGATCGGCTTGTCGGTGTACCGACGCACGACCTCCAGGACGGGCGCGAAGATCGGTCGTACCCACTTGAGCTCGCTATTCACCGTGATGGTGTGGAACTTCTCCCACCCGGGGAACGGAACCGACGGGCCGTAAGGAACCGTGCCCTTGATCCGGTTGGGGATCGTCTCGAACAACAGCTCATAGTCGAATGGGGTGGCCGCCTCCATGTACTGGTTGGCGTCGGAGATGACGTCGAAACCGAGCATCTCCTGGTCCTGGATCGCCAGCCGGGTGCAGTCCTCGAACTTTTCTCTGGCCTCGAAACTCAGGAAGTCCGGTCCGTCCACGGTGCCCAGCACGCGCCCGGACATCCACTTCGGCCGCGGCCAGGAACCCACGCCGACCACCGGCAGCAGGTAGTCTTTTCCTCGGATCTTCACTTCTGTTCGTCCTCCTCGACGTGGGCTTCGTATCAGCCGATTCGCTCAGTGGCCGGCGGTCGGTCGTTTCGCGCCAGATCGTCGTTGCGTGGCGACCGCCACTCGCAACCTGACTGACCCTAGCGCCGGCCGTGACGGAGGTCATCCGTGCTCGGCGAGGCCCAGTACGGAGATCCGCTCATTCACCACGGAGCTGTGCACGGACGATCGCTGCGCCAGCCGTGAGTGCTTGCAGTTTCGCTCGTGCGACGTCCCGAGGCAGCTTCACCAGGCCGCACCTCGTGGTCAGGGCGAGTCGGTGGGCCGGGACCACCTCCCGGACGTCGCGGATGCGGTCGGCGACGGTGTCGGCAGTCTCCACCTACTCGGTGCGTACATCGATGACTCCGGCTGCGACGATTCTTCGTGGACCTCGGCCGGAGCAACCTGCCGACGTTCGTCACCGGGGCCGTCACGGACCATCTGACGCCCTGGAAGGTTGCTACCGGACGACCCAGCTGCTAGACGGGGACGCCACGTTCGTGCTCAGCTCGTCCGGACACATCGCGAGCCTGGTCAATCCGTCGAGCAACCCCAAGGCCCACTACTCGGTCGGCGGCCGACCCGACCCGGACCCCGACCGCTGGCTCGCCGGAGCGACGAGGACACCCGGCAGCTGCTGGGAGGGCCTGGAGTGAGTGGATCCGCCCGCGTTCCGGCGACTCCCGCCCCGTGACCTTGACGCAGGCCACGGTTCTCGAGCCGGCGCCCGGCAGCTACGTCCGGGACCGCGCGCCGTGGGCGGTGGCCAGCCTAATGGGACCTGCCGGGTTGGATACGGAAGGCTCGGTGCCGGTAGCCGCCGGTGGGTGAGCACTCGCCTGGCCTGGACGCAGTCGAGTCCTGGAGTCAGACCGTGCCCCCACCGGTGGTCGGGAGATCGTGGACCGCTGATGGGGTGACGTGCCCGCCGGGTGTGATGGCGCGAGCACTGGTCCATTAGGCCGCGGTGATCTCTCGCGTGCTGCCAGCTCTGACAGGTTCGTGCTGGTGGGAGGCGTGGCGGTGGTGTTGTTCGTCGGCGACGACTGGGCGGAAGATCATCATGATGTGGAGGTGCAGGACCACATCGGGCGCCGGCTCGGGAAGGCCCGCCTCCCGGAAGGGATCGCCGGGATCGTCCGGTTGCACGAGCTGATCGGCGGGTTCACCGACCCCGATACCGGCCCGGAGCAGGTGCTGGTGGGGATCGAGACCGACCGCGGGCCGTGGGTGGCCGCGCTGGTCGCGGCCGGGTATCGGGTGTTCGCGGTCAACCCGCGCCAGGTCGCCCGCTATCGGGAACGGCGCGGCACCTCGGGGGCGAAGAGCGACGCCGGGGATGCCCACGCGTTGGCCGACATGGTCCGCACCGACGCCCCCAGTTGCGCCCGATCGCCGGGGACACCTCGGCAGTCGAGGGGATCAAGCTGGTCGCCCGGGCGCATCAGACGCTGATCTGGGAGCGGCATCGGCATGTGCTGCGGTTGCGCTCTGCGCTGCGGGAGTACTTCCCCGCCGCGCTGGAGGCGTTCGGCGATCTCACCGGGTTCGACACGCTGGACCTGCTCGGTGCGGCCCCGGACCCGGCCCGGGCGGCACGGCTGTCCCGCTCGCGGATCGCAGCGGCGCTCAACGAGGTCCGCTCGATCGTCGTCGAGCGCCTCGCCCATCCCGACGGCGTGTTGATCTGCGACGAGACCGGCTTCCTGAAGAAGGGCGTCTGCTCGGCCGGGGTTCAGCGCCAGTACACCGGCACCGCCGGGCGGGTGGAGAACGCCCAGGTCGGGGTGTTCTTGTCGTATGCCTCCCCGCACGGACGCGCGCTGATCGACCGTCGGCTCTACCTGCCGGCGAAGACCTGGTGCGCCCAGCGCAACCGCTGCGCCGCTGCGGGGATCCCCGCCGAGGTCGAGTTCGCGACCAAACCGGCGCAGGCCGCCGAGATGGTCTACGCCGCCCTCGACGCCGACGTTCCGGCCGCCTGGGCCACCGCGGATGAGGTCTACGGCGCCAACACCGCGTTCCGGGCTGGGCTGCGCAAGCGTGGGGTGGGCTATGTCCTCGCGGTGGCGGTCGATCAGCATGTCACCACCGGCACCGGGCGCGGTCGGGTCGACGTCCTGGCCGCCGCGCTGCCGCAGCGGTCCTGGCAACAACACTGCGCCGGGCAGGGCTCGAAAGGGCCCCGCGACTACGACTGGGCCTGGGTCGGGATCAACCCCGCCACGCCATGGGGCGAGGATGACCGGTGGCTGTTGATCCGCCGCCACCGCCGCACCGGGGAGCTGGCCTACTACCTGTGCTGGGCTCCAACCCCGGTTCCGCTGAACCGCCTGGTCCGCGTCGCTGGCGCCCGTTGGGCGGTCGAGGAGAGCTTTCAGGCCGCGAAGGGCCAGGTCGGACTCGATCACTACCAGGTCCGCAGCTGGACCGGGTGGCACCGCCACACCGTGCTGGCCATGCTCGCGCTCGCCATCCTCACCGTCCTGGTCGCCGACGCCGCCGACGCCGCTCCCCGTCCACGCGACCACCGCGGCCGTGCCCTACTGCACTTGACCACCAACGAGATCCGCCACCTGCTCAACGTCCTGATCATCAAACCCGCCCAGCCCTTGATCCACTACTTGCGCTGGTCAAGCTGGCGGCGAGCTCACCAAGCCCTTGCCCGCCGCCTCCACTACCGGCGACGCTGCGCCGGGTGATCCAAGTGCGACTGTCGTACTACGACCGCAAACGCGCCCAGGGTAAGCGGCACAACGCCGCCCTGATCTGCCTCGCCCGCCGCCGCACCGACGTCATCTACGCCATGCTCCGCGACCGCAAGCCCTACCAGCTCTCCACCCCGGCCGGGCCCGCTCCGCACACCGCAGCCGCTTGACAATGACATAGAGACACCCCCCGATCCACGGACACCTCCGGTGAGGGGTCAGTGATCTTGGCCTGACCGGGTGTGGAGGGTCTCGAAGGTGACGGGACTGTGCATTCCGATGCTGGAATGGCGCCTGTTCGGATTGTACCAGCATTCTATCCACTCGAACACGGCGTTGGCAAGCCGATCTCGTGTCTGCCACGCTTTCGAGTCGAGGAGTTCGACTTGCATCGTGCCCCAGAACGACTCCATCATCGCGTTGTCGTAACAATCACCGACAGTGCCCATCGAGGCGAGCAGGTCGGCGGCCCGGAGTCGTTGTCCGAACGCCCACGACGCGTGATCGGAGTGCAGCACGGTCCGCTGGTCGGCGGCTTGTTTCTCGGGTTGCCGGCAGATGATGGCCATGCCGAGTGCGTCGGTGATGAGTTCGGTGCGCATGTGGTCGGCGATCGACCAGCCGACGATCAGTCGTGAATAGGCGTCCATGACCGTGGCGCAGTACACCTTGCCCTCAATTGTGGGGTGTTCGGTGATATCGGTGATCCACAGCCGATTCGGTTCCTCGGCTGCGAAGTTGCGGTTGACGAGGTCGGCGCTGGCCTCGGCGCCGGGGTCGCGGACGGTGCAGCCGCGGCGTCGCCGCCGGTAGAGGCCCTGGATGCCAGCCTGGCGCATCAGCCGGGCGACCCGCTTGAGGTTCACCCGCAGCCCGAGACCGAGGGTCAGCTCGGCGTGGATCCGCGGCGAACCGTAGGTTTCCCGAGAATCTGCGTGAATCTGACGGATCTGCTTGAGTAGCAACTCGTTCTCCTGGATGCGCGGCGAATCGAGGCGGCCGAGCCAGTCGTAGTATCCCGACTGCGAGACGTTGAGCACCCGGCAGGTCACCGCCAACGTCGATATCGTCGTCGGCGAGTTCGCGGACCAGCGGGAATGCTAGTTTGGGAGGACGTTCTCCCGGGCGAAGTACGCGGCGGCACGTTTGAGGATGTCGACCCCAAGTTCGAGGCGGCGCTTGGCGCGGCGGAGCTCGTGAGCTTCTTCTTCTCCTTGCTCGACAGCTGGGTTGGTGTCCATTCACGGGGGGACTGCGTTGGGGCGGTCAGGCTGTGACGGGGAGCCAGGGGTTGCCGGTGAGGGCAGCGTGGATGGCGTCGATGGCACGGATGCCGTGGCCGCG
>WHTJ01000055.1 GCA_009377795.1 Propionibacteriales bacterium
GCCGCCGAGCACGGCTTTTCCAAGATCACACCGAACGTGATGGGGTTCTGAGATGGCGCAGATCACGCCCGGCCAGGCCTACGGATTCTTCACCGACACCAGCGTGTGCATTGGCTGCAAGGCCTGCGAAGTCGCCTGCAGGGAATGGAACGAGCTGACCGGCAACGAGCCGGCCTTCGGCGACGGATTCGACAACACCGGAAGCCTCGACGCACAGAACTGGCGGCACGTCGAGTTCATCGACAACGTTCCGGACCAGACGATGGGCACCGGCCAGGGCAAGGCCTGGCTGATGATGTCCGACGTCTGCAAGCACTGCCAGCACGCCAGCTGCATGGACGTGTGCCCGACCGGCGCGATCATCCGCACCGAGTTCGACAGCGTCTTCATCCAGCCCGACGTGTGCAACGGCTGCCGCAACTGCATCGCGGCGTGCCCGTACAACGTGATCTCGCAGGACGAGCACAAGGGGGTCGCGCAGAAGTGCACCTTCTGCTACGACCGGCTCCAGGGCGGCATGGAGCCCGCCTGCGCGAAGGCGTGCCCGACCGATTCGATCGAGTTCGGTCCGGTCGACGAGCTGCGGGAGATGGCCCAGCAGCGGGTCGACGTCCTGCACGAGCAGGGTGTCACCGAGGCGAGGCTGTACGGCGACGACGAGTCGGTCTACGGCGGGTTGAACGCGTTCTTCCTGCTCATGGACGAGCCGGAGGCGTACAACCTTCCGAACGAGGCGAACGCGGTGCTGCCGCAACGTAACAACCTGGGCGGCTACCTCGGCGGGCTGGGCACCGCCGTGCTCGCCGTGTTCGGCGGCCTGATCGCGTTGCGCAGGCGACGCGAGCTCGAGCCGGAGCCGGCCGCCGGCCCAGGGCCGGGGCCGGGGGATGACGACGCCGCGTCTCCTCCGCCGTCCGGCCCCGAGGCGGGTGAGCAGTGATGATGCCGCTGCTCGAGGAGGCGCAGCATTTCGTCCGCGCGCCGGAGTGGGAGTGGTACATCCTCATCTACTTCTTCTTCGCCGGTATCTCCGGCGGGTCCTACGCCATCGCCACCCTGTTCCGCTTCCGCGGAGAGCGTTCGGACGAGCCGGCCGCCCGGCTCGGCTACTACGTCGCGTTCCTGGCCCTGCCGATATGCCCGGTCATGCTGATCCTCGACCTCGGCCAGCCGCTGCGGTTCTGGCACATGATGTGGAACACCACCCCGGACGGCGCCGGACTGAACTTCAAGTACTGGTCGCCGATGTCGGTGGGCGTGTGGGCGCTGCTGGTGTACGGCGCGCTCGCCACGATCTCGTTCGTCGAGGTTCTGGTACGCGACCAGAAGCTCCGCGTCTCCCTCGCCCAACGCGCCGTGCGCCTGCTGGACGGCACGGTGGGCAAGGTGATCATGCTGGCGGGCGCCGTCTTCGGGTTGTTCATCGCCGGCTACACCGGCGTACTCCTCTCGGTGTCGAACCAGCCGGTGTGGAGCGACACCTGGGCGCTCGGCGGGCTGTTCCTCGCCTCCGGGATGTCCGGCTCCGTGGCACTCCTGATTTTCCTTCTGCGCTACCGAGAGGACGCCAAGTCCAGTAGCGGCACGCTGATCGTCTCCGAGCGCCTGTACGCGCTCCTGGAGCTGGCGCTGATCGTGGTCTTCGTGCTCACGTTGATCCCCGCCGGCACCCTGGATCTCGTCTTCGGCTTCCCCTGGATCCTGCTCTGGCTGGTGACCTTCGCCGGATTGGCGCCCGGGATCGGCGGCCTGCTCACCGCCCGGCTCGCCGTCACCGAGCACGGAGTCACTGTGCCCGTGAGCTCGGCGACGGCGGCGCGGTCGGTCGCCGTACCCGCACTCGTCCTCCTCGGCGTACTGGCGTTGCGCGCGGTCATCATCTTCAGCATCCAGTAGACCCACGAACGGGGTGAACCGCACATGAGCCATCCCCCAACCGTTGAGCAGGTCACCGAGGCACTGGCCACGGTCCAGGACCCCGAGATCCACAAGCCGATCACCGAGCTCGACATGGTCGACGCCGTCGATGTCGCGCCGGACGGCGCGGTTCGGGTCTCCGTCCTCCTGACCATCCAGGGGTGCCCGCTGCACGACACGATCAAGCGCGACGTCACGGGTGCGGTGGCGAGGCTGTCCGGGGTCTCGGGGGTCGAGGTCGTGTTCGGGGTGATGAGCGACGAGCAGCGGCAGACGCTGCAGCGCAGGCTGATGGGTGATCAGGGTGCTCGGGAGATTCCCTTCGCCGCTTCAGATTCGCTGACCAAGATCTACGCGGTCGCGAGCGGCAAGGGCGGGGTCGGCAAGTCGTCGGTGACCGTGAACCTGGCCGCGGCCACCGCGGACCGGGGGCTGAAGGTCGGCATCCTCGACGCCGACATCTACGGGCATTCGGTGCCCCGAATGCTGGGCGTGACCGGAAAGCCGACCCAGGTCGAGCAGATGATCATGCCCCCCGAGTCCCTGGGCATGAAGGTCATCTCGATCGGGATGTTCACCGCCGGCAACACGCCGGTGGTCTGGCGGGGTCCGATGCTGCACCGCGCGCTGCAGCAGTTCCTTGCCGACGTGTACTGGGGCGACCTCGACGTGCTGTTCATGGACCTGCCGCCGGGGACGGGGGACATCGCGCTCTCCGTCGCCCAGTTGCTGCCGAACGCGGAGATCCTGGTGGTGACCACGCCGCAGCAGGCGTCCGCCGAGGTGGCCGAGCGGGCCGGCGCGATCGCGCTGCAGACCCACCAGCGGATCGCCGGCGTGATCGAGAACATGGTGTGGCTGCCGTGCCCGCACTGCGGTCAGAAGGTCGACGTGTTCGGCTCCGGCGGCGGCCAGATGGTGGCGGAGGCGCTCACCCGCGCCCTGGGCGCGCACGTACCCGTGCTCGGTCAGGTGCCGCTGGACATACGCCTGCGGGAGCAGAGCGACCTCGGCGACCCGCTCGTACTGGCTGAACCGGACACACCGGCGGCGAAGGAGCTGCTGGCGATCGCCGACAAGCTCTCCGCGCGGGGACGCGGCCTGGCCGGACGCCGCCTCGGCCTCAGCCCGATCTCGACCTGACCCCCGCCCGCTCCCTGGCCCCCCTTCGCGCCGAGATTGCACATCAGGCCGTTTCTTCGCGCCGAGATTGCACATCTGGTCGACTTCTTGGTTGGCCCGCCTCGCGACCGGTGTGGTCGTCGAAACCGACGAAGCGGTCGCCATACGTCGGCCAGCACAGCAGCTACGTCGGTTACGGCGACCGGCCGAACCCATGGTGGAGCGAGATCTGCGGATCGGCCCACAGCACCCCACCACTCCCTCGCGTCGAGATTGCACATCTGGTCGACCACAAGTGCAATCTCGGCGCGAAGGGGGCGGGTCAGGAGCCGGAACTCGCGTCGTCTTTGCTCGCTGGCGTGCGGATTGCTCGTCGAACCGCACCACATGAGGCGCATTTCGGGCGCCAAACGGTATTCAGGCGAGCAGAGAACGGTACAGCGAGCAAACACGGCAACGAATGCGCGTCGCTCCCCCTGCCCGGCGTCCGACCCCGCAACCCCGCCCGGCGAGATTGCAAATCTGGCCGACCGCCGGTTGCCGTCGTCTCGTGAACGGAAGTCCGTAGTTGACATCTCAGTCGTGGCCGACAGGGTTGGTGGATGGAGGCGTTTAGGTGGCTGGTGCCCCTCCCAGTCTTCAAAACTGGAGTGGCCCGGAATCCGGACCAGGCGGGTTCGATTCCCGTCCGCCTCCGCCAAGGCAATCTCGACGCGCGAGACTGGGATGTGGCGTGAGTACGAACCAACGGAGAGATCGGCGTCGGGACATACCGCGCACCGACGCCGTACTCTCCGATCCCCGGCTGATCGCCGCCGCCTCGGCCCTGGGGCGTGCGGCGGTGAAGAGCGCCGTGTCCGAGGCGCAGCGGCGCGCCCGGCTCGGCGAGCTTCCGCCGGACGCGGTGGCCGACGCCGCAGCGGCGGCGCTGCCGCGGCGGGCCACGACCCTGACTCCGGTGATCAACGCCACCGGCGTCGTATTGCACACCAACCTCGGCCGGGCGCCGCTTTCGGCCGCGGCGACCGACGCCCTGCTGGCAGCCGCCGGACACACCGACGTCGAGTTCGACCTGGCTACCGGCCAGCGCGCACGACGCGGTCGCGGCATGCTCGACGCCCTAGCCGCCGCGGTTCCGGCCGCGGAGGCGGTGCATGTCGTGAACAACGGCGCGGCGGCGTTGGCTCTTGCCGCCACCGCGTTGGCGGCCGGCCGCGAGATCGTGGTGAGCAGGGGCGAGCTGATCGAGATCGGTGACGGGTTCCGGCTGCCGGATCTGTTGCAGTCCACGGGTGGGCGGCTGCGGGAGGTCGGTACGACGAACCGGACCGCGTTGCGTGACTACGAGGCGGCGATCGGCGCGGAGACCGGGTTCGTGCTCAAGGTGCATCCGTCCAACTTCGTCGTACGCGGGTTCACCGCCGGTGTCGCGACCCAAGAGCTGGCCGGGCTCGGCGTACCGGTGGTCGTCGACATCGGCTCCGGACTGCTCGCTCCGGAGCCCCTGCTCCCGGACGAGCCGGACGCGTCCACCGCGCTGGACGACGGCGCCACCCTGGTCACGGCCAGCGGCGACAAGCTGCTCGGCGGACCGCAGGCCGGGCTGATCCTCGGTCGCGCCGACGTCGTGGAACGTCTGCGCCGGCATCCGCTGGCCCGGGCCCTCCGGGTCGACAAGCTCACCCTCGCCGCCCTCGAGGCGACCCTGCGCGGGCCGGAGTCCCCGACCTGGGGGGCGCTGCGCCGCGACGCCCACGAGATCCGGTCACGGGTCGAGCGGCTGCGCGAAGCCCTCGGCGAGCAGGGCATCACCGCCGAGGCCGTCGAGAGCACGAGCGTCGTGGGTGGCGGCGGCGCACCCGACGTGGAACTTCCCTCATGGGCCGTCGCGCTCGACCCCACGCTCACGGATCCGCTCCGTTCCCACGACCCGCCGGTGGTAGGCCGGGTCGAACGCGGGCGATTGCTGCTCGACCTGCGGTGCGTGTCCCCCGAGCAGGACGACACGATCCGGTCGGCGGTGGTCGCCGCGACCACGCGCTCGGGGCGATGACATGTACGTCGTCGCCACCGCTGGTCATGTCGACCACGGCAAGTCGACCCTCGTACGCGCCCTCACCGACATGGAGCCCGACCGGTGGGCAGAGGAACGCCGCCGCGGGCTGACCATCGACCTGGGCTTCGCCTGGACGGAGCTGAGCCCCGACGTGACCGTGGCATTCGTCGACGTTCCGGGGCACGAACGTTTCGTCCCCAACATGCTGGCCGGAATCGGCCCGGTGGCCGCCGTGCTCTTCGTCGTAGCCGCCGACGAGGGCTGGATGCCACAGTCGGCCGAACACCTCGCCGCGCTCGATGCCCTCGACGTACGCCACGGCCTGCTCGCCGTCGCGCGCAGCGACCTCGCCGACCCGGGCACGGCGACCGAGTGGGCGCTGGACGAGATCGGCCGTACGTCGTTCGGCGAGGTCGAGGCCGTGGCCGTGAGCCCGCCGACGGGCACCGGCATGGACGAGCTGCGGGCCGCCCTCGGCCGCCTCGTCGCCCGCCTCCCACCGCCCGACCGCGAGGCGCCGGTCCGGCTCTGGATCGACCGCGCGTTCTCCATCCGGGGCAGCGGGACCGTCGTGACCGGTACCCTCGCGGCCGGACGCATCCGCGTCGGCGACGAGCTGGACGTCGCGTCCCTCGGACGCACCGTACGCATCCGGTCCCTGCAGTCGCTTGGCCGCTCCGTGTCCGAGGCGAAGGCCCTCGCCCGGGTCGCCGTCAACCTCCGCGGCGTCGAGCGTCACGACCTGCGCCGCGGCGACGCGTTGCTCACACCGCACCGGTTCCTCCGGACCGACGTCGTGGACGTCCGCGTGCACGGCGACCCGGTCGAGTCCCTGCCGCTCAGCCTGATGCTGCACATCGGCTCGGCCGCGGTCGCCGCTCGGGTACGCCGGCTCGGCGACGACACGGCCCGGCTCACGCTCGCCCACCCCCTGCCGCTGCACCTCGGCGACCGCGGGCTGCTCCGCAACCCCGGAGCGCACCACGTCATCGGCGGCATCACCTTGCTCGACGTCGCACCCCCGAGGCTGAGCAGGCGAGGCGCCGCCGGCAACCGGGCGAAGATCCTCGCCGATCTCGACGGGGACGCCGACGAGCGCTCCGAACTCCGGCGCCGGGGAATCGCGCGGCGCGAGGATCTCGAGCGCATGGGCGTGACCGTGACCTCGCGTCCGGCGGCCGGCGAATGGCTGGTGGACGAGTCGACATGGGCGACGTTGCGGTCGGAGCTGAAGCGACAGGTCACCGAGTGGCAGAGCGCGCATCCGCTCGAGCCCGGACCTCCGGTCGATGTCGTACGCCGGGCGCTTCGCCTCCCCGACCGGTCCCTCGTCCACGCCCTGCTGGAGCCCCCGCTCGCCGTACGGGACGGGCGGCTCGTCCGAACCGACCAGGGGGCGGACCTTCCGCCGCCGGTCGCCCGAGCGGTCGAGAAGGTGCGGACCGAGCTCGCGGCCGCGCCGTTCACCGCGCCGGACGCCGGGCGGCTCACCGAGCTCGGACTGGGGCCGCGCGAGCTGGCAGCCGCCGTACGTACCGGCGCGTTGATCCAGCTCGCCGAGGGCGTCGTCCTGCTGCCCAGCAGCATTCCGGACGCGGCGGCCGTGCTCGGCGCGCTGCCACAGCCGTTCACCGTCAGCGAGGCCCGCAAGGCGCTCAGCACGACGCGCCGCGTCGCCGTACCGCTGCTCGAACTCCTGGACCATCGTGGCTTCACGCAACGGCTCCCCGACGACCGCCGGCGGGTACGTGCTGGGTGAGCTCGTGGAGACCACGCCTTCGTGGTGCGCTGACCTCCACGGACCCGGGGCCGTATCGTTCTCCCGGAGCTCGGTCCCGCCCTACAGGAGGTAACGAGAGTTGAGCTATGAGCCGGTCCGCTGGGGCATCCTCTCGACGGCGCGCATCAATCGGCACGTGATACCACCCGGGCAGGCATCGCCGAAGGTCGACATCGTCGCGGTCGCGAGCCGCGACGATGCGCATGCCCGGTCCTACGCACGCGAGTGGGGCATCGAGCGCACGCACGGCGACTACGAGGCGCTGCTCGCGGACCCCGAGGTCGAGGCGATCTACATCTCCCTTCCGAACCTGCTCCACACCAAGTGGTCGATACGCGCGCTCGAAACCGGAAAGCACGTCCTCTGCGAGAAGCCGCTCAGCCGGCGTGCCGCCGACGTCGAGAACGCTTTCGACGCCGCCGAACGCTGCGGCCGGTTTCTGATGGAGGCGTTCATGTACCGGCACAATCCACAGACCCGGAAGCTGACCGAGCTCATGGCCGCCGGAGCGATCGGCTCAGTGCAGCTCATCCGGTCGGTGTTCAGCTATCCGTTGTACGACGACGAAAACGTCCGCATGCAGCGGGACCTCGACGGCGGCGCACTGATGGATATCGGCTGCTACTGCGTGAGCGGATCGCGACTCCTGGCCGGCGAGCCGGAACGCGCATATGGCGAGCAGGTCGTCGGCCCCACGGGCGTCGACACCCGCTTCTACGGGACCCTGCGTTTCCCGGGCGGCGTCGTGGCTCAGTTCGACTGCGGCATGGTCCTGCCGAACCGCGACGAGCTGGAGGTGATCGGCGACCAGGGTTCGCTCTTCCTCGACGACCCGTGGCATTGCCGTGCGCCGCGGATCGAGCTCCGTCGAGACGACACCGTGGAACGGATCCCGATCCGGGCCGAGGACTCGTACGGGCTCGAGCTCGAGAACCTCAGCGACGCGATCCGCGGCACCGGAACGCCGCTGCTCGGACGCGACGACGCGGTGGCCAACGCCCGCGCGATCGAGGCGCTCTACCGTTCCGCCGAGACGGTGCATCCCGTGACCCTGGAGTCTTGAGCTTCAACGGAAATTCCCGACGCGGCCGGGGTGTTGCGTTAGTTATGAGCGCAGAGAGCCGAGGACGGGTCAGAGTCGAGCAGAGCGCGAAGCGGGTACGGGTGGTGTTCGGCGGTCGCGTGATCGCGGATTCGACCCGGCCGCTGCTGGTGTGGGAGGTCCCGTACTACCCGATGTACTACCTGCCGCGGGCCGACGTACAAACCGACGTGCTCGTGCCCGGCAGCGGGACGCGGCCCTCGCCGAGCCGCGGAGAAGGGCGCCTGTTCCACGTCAAGGTCGGCGACCGCGAGGCCGCGGACGCGGCGCTGGATTATCCGGACTCACCCCTCGAGCAGGTGCAAGACCACATCCGGTTCGACTGGGCGGCGATGGACGCGTGGTTCGAGGAGGACGAGGAGATCTTCACCCATCCGCGCAATCCGTACACCCGGCTGGACATCCTGGCCAGCGCTCGGCGCGTACGGGTGGAGGTCGACGGGGTCACCGTCGCCGATTCGACGAGCCCGCGGCTGCTCTTCGAGACCGGCCTGCCGACTCGCTACTACCTGCCGAAGACCGACGTCCGGCTCGATCTGCTGGAGAGCAGCGAGAAGGTCACGCATTGTCCGTACAAAGGCACGACGGAGTACTTCTCGGTCCGCGTCGGAGAGCGGCTGCATCCGGACCTGGCATGGTCGTACTCGACTCCGTTGCCCGAGTCGCAGAAGATCGCGGGACTGGTGTGCTTCTCCGACGAGCACGTGGACGTATACGTTGACGGCGTACTCCAGGAGCGCCCGAAGACGCCGTTCAGCTGACCGCGAGCGTTAGTGTTCCCCTGACGGCCGTCGGGCCGATCGAAGGAGGGACATGCCTGCGCTGATCGACCTCGAACCGGCGTCGCGACGGATGGCGAGCCTGCTCGCCGGAGTCACCGACGAACAGCTCACCGCTGCGACGCCCTGCACGGAATACACCCTCGGCGACCTCGTCGACCATGTGAACGGGCTGTCTCTCGCTTTCACCATGGCGGCGAAGAAGGACCTGGGGCCGGAGCTGTCCGAAGCCCCCGCTCCCGATGCCGCCCGGCTGGGCGCGGACTGGCATACGCGCATTCCCGAACAGCTCGCGGCGCTCGCCGAGGCCTGGCGCGACCCTGCGGCGTGGGAGGGCGAGACCCGGGCCGGTGGCGTCGACCTTTCCGGCGACGCGGCCGGAATGGTCGCCCTGAACGAGCTGGTGATCCACGGCTGGGACGTCGCCCGGGCCAGCGGTCAGCCGTTCGAGGCCGACCCGGAGGCGCTGGAGACGTGCATCGGCTGGGTCTCGCTGTTCTCCGGACCGGGTCAGGAGGAGCTTCGCGGTGACGCGTTCGGGCCGGTCGTCGACGTACCGGCCGACGCGCCGATGCTCGACCGGCTCGTCGCGCTCGCCGGCCGGGATCCCGCGTGGGCGGCGCCCTGACCCGACCTGAGGAGCGGCCTCACTCGGACAGGTCCGCGTGCCGACTCAGCGCCTCCCGATGAGGCCGGACCGCCGACGTCCCGAACAGTACGAACCGCACCCGGCTCACGTTGCGGAGTCGAGACGCCGTCTCGACCACCGTCCGCATCGCCACCTCGGCCGCCTCCGCCATCGGGAACCCGAAGGCTCCCGTCGACAGTGCGGGGAACGCCACCGAGGTCAGGCCGCGTTCGTCGGCGAGCTCCAGAGCGTTCCGATAGCACGACGCCAGCAGCTCCTCGGCGGGTTCGTCGACCCCCCAGACCGGTCCCAGGCAGTGGATCACCCACGGGTTGGGCAGCCGGTTGCCGCTCGTGATCACCGCCTGGCCGGGCCGGATCGGAGCCAGCGGACGGCACTCCTCGGCGAGCCCAGGCCCGGCGGCCCGATGAATCGTGCCGGCGACTCCTCCGCCTGGCATCAGCTGCGCGTTGGCCGCGTTTACCACGGCGTCGTACCCCTCCTGCGCGGTGATGTCCCCCTCCACCAGCTCGATGCGCACGCCTTCCACGGTCGCTTTCAAGGTCATGGCGTCCACGTCCCTTCGGCGATGCCTGCGCCCGTACGGCGTCATCCTCCCGCACGGTGCCCGGCCGGCGTCTACTCGGCAGCGGCCAGATCTGCAATCTCGGCGCGAGGACGGTCGTCGGGTCAGGCAGGTTGGGACAGCTCCTGCTCGGCGTCGCCGGCTCGGACGAACTCCACGACCGAGCGTACGACGCCGGCGTCCCGCAGGATGCGGCGATGACCGAGCCCACGCGTGGTGACCAACCGGGCACCCGGCCAAGCGCCGACCAGTTCTCGAGCCGCGGCGTGTGGCGTCTCGCGGTCGGCCTCGTCGTGTACTACGAGCAGCTCGGGGCGCTCGATCTGACCCGAGAGCCGCACGAGGTCGAACTCCTCGATCGGCAATCCGATGCGGTCTCGAATCCGCTCCGTAAGCCGCCGGCGTACCCGCGGACCGAGACCGAGCCGGTCGGCGAACACCGGCAGGACCGCCGCGGCGTCCACCAACGGGGCGACGAACGCCAGCCGCCGCGCGCCCAGCCACCCGTCCCGCAGCGCCAGCACGCTCGACATCGCACCCATCGAGTGCGCGACGACCGCGTGCGCGGGACCGAACCTGGCGAACACCGCGTCCAGCGCCTGGCCCAGCTCCACCACGCTGCCCTTGCCGCGACCGAACGGCCCCGGGTCGGAGTCGCCGTGGCTGGGTCCGTCGTACGCGACGGCAGAGAATCCCGCGCCGACCAGCGGCCCGACGAACGACGCCAGCTGCCCGGCGTGGCCGCCCCACCCGTGCACCAGATAGACCACCGGCCCCTCACCCCATCGACGGCCACGGACCGCGTGTCCCTGCCAGGAGACCTCGAACGGTGTGCCGGCACCGGGCGCCGAAGGACCGGGGACCCCGACCGGTGCAGGCCCGGGCACCCGGAACCACAGCTCCTCGGCGAGCCGGGCGCCGAGCCCCGGGGCCGTTCGCTCGAGTACGGCGAAGGCGGAACGCAGTCCCTGCGCTTCGTGAGCACGAACGATCGTGCTTTTTTGGGCGTCTGGTCGTGCCATGGTTGATCTCCTCGAGGTGACGTAGACGGGTCAGTCGCCGGCTCGTGCCGCGGCGACCAGAGACTCGAACGCGCGCCGGGCGCGCTCGGCGGCGGCCGGGTCGGCCAGCAGCCGGCTGGCGTGATGGTAGGCGAGCACGATGCCGTGCATCTCGTACGCGAACTGCTCGGTGTCGACATCCGCGCGGTACTCGCCCTCGCCGACCGCCGTACCTGCGACCGTGGCGATCAGCTCCAGCAGGTCACGCTCGTACCGGACGAGCGCGTCCCGCACCGGGCCGGGCTGGTCGTCCAGCTCGAACGATGCCGAGGTGAAAATGCAGCCACCGGGCAGGATCTCCGTCGCCCAGACCAGCCACCTGTCGAACAGCACCCGCAGCCGCCGCTCACCCCGCGGCGTGGACAGGGCGGGCCGTACGACCAGGTCGACGTAGCGGTCATGCGCCCATTCCAGAACCTGCAGCTGCAGGGACTCCTTGGACTGGAAATGCGCGAACAGCCCGCTCTTGGACATCTCGGTGTGCGCGGCCAGCTGCCCGATGGTCAGCCCACCCAGCCCGACACGCGACGCCACCTCGGTCGCCTGGTCCAGAATGGCCTGGCGGGTCAGCTCACCCTTGCGCATGGACCCTGTATAGCACGACCGTGCTTTTTCTGTCGAGTACGACCGAGTGAAATCCGCCATGTGCGCCGGGCTTCCCAGAGAACTTGCGGCCGGCCTCTAAACTGCGCTTGGTGATCTTCAAGCGCGTAGGCGACGAGCGCCCGTACCCCGATCACGGATTGAGGCAACGCGACTGGGCATCACTGCCGCCGCGCCAGATCCGGCTCGACGAACTGGTGACCACCAAGGCGACGCTCGACCTCTCGGCGCTGCTCGACGAGGACTCCACCTTCTTCGGCGACCTGTTCGCCCACGTTATCGAGTGGAAGGGAGACCTTTACCTCGAGGACGGCCTGCATCGGGCGTTACGCGCCGCATTACAGCAACGTCACGTTTTACACGCAAGGGTGCATGTCATAGAAGAATAGGGACGAATGGCCGGCCATTCCGGGAGGTCACGTGCCCAACAAGCTGCGGACGTTCGTCACCTTGGTCGTCCTGATCGGCATCCTCTCCGCCGGCGCCTACTACGGCTGGCGCGGGCTCGGTGGGGGGGCGGTCCTGGGTCTGGGCGGTGACACCGCCGACGACCGACCCGAGGTCTGCACCACTCCCGAGGAGACGGTCAGGACGCGGGGCACGCGGGTCAGCGTCTACAACGCTGGCGCGGCCAGCGGCACGGCCACCCGGGTAATGGACGCGCTGACCCGGCGCGGGTTCCGTGAGGGCGTGCTGGCGGACGCGCCGGAGGGCATCGAGGTCCGGGGGGTCGTGCTGTGGGTGGCGGACCGGGAGGCCGCGCGGACCAAGCTCGTACGCCGCCAGTTCCGGTTCGCCAGAGTCGTCGAACGCCGGAACAGGCTCGGGCCCGGAATCAACGTGCTGGTGGGCGGATTCCGCTCACTTGCCGAGAACTCACCGAGGCGAATCACCGTCGAGCTCCCCGAGCAGTGCGAGGCGGCCTGACCTCATCCGGGGGTCATCCGGAATCCTCGGGCCGCTGACCGAGCCAGCCGGCCAGCCGGCCACCCCGTCCGACGGCCCGCAACCGTCGCTCGGTGTCGTCACGAACCTGCCGCGGCGTCACCACGAGTACGTCGTCGCCGACCCGCAGGGCGTCGGTCAACTCGGGCACGAAGCTCTGGCCGCCCCGTACGATCAGCGCCACGGACGTCCCCTCGGGCAGCCGCAGCTCTCGTAGCTCGACGCCATGCAAGTGGGACCCGGGTGGGATCCACACCTGCAGGAGATCGGCCGAGAGCCGATCCAACGGCGCGGCCTCGACATCCAGGTCGCGCAGCCCTCCACGGGTCGTCACTCCCAGACGGGTCGCCACCCACGGCAAGGTCGGCGCCTGCAGGAGGGTGTAGACGAACACCATCACGAAGATCAGGTCGAACAGGTCGTCGGCCTGCCGGACCTCCTCGGCGAGCGGGATCGTCGCCAGCACGATCGGCACCGCACCGCGCAACCCCGCCCACCCGATGAACGTCTGCTCCCGCCACGGCAATCGCAGGGGCCCGGTGATCACCACCACCGACAGCGGGCGGGCCACGACGGTCAGTACCGCACCGGCGAGCAGGCCGGCCAGGACGTGCCACCAGTCGATCCGTTCGGGCGACGCCAGCAGCCCCAACATCACGAAGAGCCCGATCTGCGCCAGCCAGGCCGTCCCCTCGGCGAACGACCGGGTGGCCAGCCGATGCGGAAGGTCCGAGTTCCCCAGGACGAGGGCGGCGATGTAGACCGCCGCGAAGCCGCTGGCGTGCAGCTGGGCCGCTCCGGCGTACGCGACCACCGAGAACGCCAGCACCGCGAGCGGATACAACCCCGACGCCGGCAGCGCCGCCCGGCGTAGCACCCATGCGCCCACGAACCCGACGACCACACCGATGAGCGCACCACCGACGAGCTCGCCCGCGATGATGGCCGCCACCACCGGAGGGGCGTGCTCGGTCACCTGGCCCGTACTCACCAACGTCACCAGGAGGACGGCCGAGGCGTCGTTCAATCCGGACTCGGCCTCCAGTACGCCGCTCAGCCGCTGCGTGACCGGCACTCTGCGCAGGACGCTGAACACCGCCGCCGAGTCCGTGGGAGAGCTCACGGCACCGATGAGCACGGCGAGCTCCCAGTCGAGACCCAATGCATAATGCGTGACCACCGCGACGACCGCACTACTGACCCCGACGCCGATGGTGGCCAGCGCGGAGCCCAACGCGATCGAGCCCCTGACCCCCGACCATCGTGTCGTGACCCCGCCTTCGGCCAGAATCACAACCAGTGCAGCGAATCCCAGCGCGTGAGCCAGTGCCGGGTCATCGAACTCGACCCCGAGACCGGACTCGCCGATGGCCAGACCCAACACGAGGTACAGCAGCAGGCTCGGGAGTCCGATCCGGAAGGACACCCGGACGGCGAGGATCGCGGCAAGCAGGACGGCGGCCCCCGCCAGCAGGTAGCCGTCGAGCTGCTCTACGGTCACGCGGATCCCTTGCCGTCGTACGTGTGAAGGGACCTGATCCTACCGACGACGCGGGCGACCCACCGAGGACGAAGAGACGGTGAGGTCAGCGCACCTCGGCGGTGGCCTCGGCGGTCTCGGCGGGAAGGCTCCGCTCCCGCAGTATCCGCCCCATGAGCAGGAGGTACGACGTCAGCACCACCAGGATGATGATGGTGCGCGCAAGGATCGGATGACCCTCGGAATAGAGGGTCCCCTCGAAGTAGTGCTCGATGAAGGGCCCGTCGTAGGCGCCGGTGCCGGCTCGCTCCCGCAACGCGACCTCGAGCTGGGTGAGCGGGCAGTCGAGCGGAGGGGTCACGGTGACGGTCGTACCCCAGATCGTCGCGATGACGTGCGGCCACCTCACGCGACGTAGCCGCAAGGCGAGGAAACCACCGGTGACGAGGAACGCCAGGTAGGCCATGTGGGTGGTCATCACGACGTCGGCGAGCAGTACTTCCATAGCACCAATGGTAGAGCGACACCTGACGCCGACCGCATCGCAGGTCCGGGCCGGTCGTGCCCGAGCGCACAGGGCACGCCGACATCGACCCGAACATCACACCGCGGTGGCGGTGGGATTTGAACCCACGGAGGGCGTGAACCCTCATACGCTTTCGAGGCGTACTCCTTCGGCCGCTCGGACACGCCACCGCGGACGAGGGTACCGAACCCGGCCAGGAGATCAGAAACCGAGATCGGCGCGACGTCATCCGCCGCCCTCCACCGACCTGTGCCGGTCGAAGAACTCCCGGAGCAGTTCGCCGCATTCGTCGGCCAGGACACCGCCGAGGACCTCCGGGCGGTGGTTGAGCCGGCGGTCACGTACGACGTCCCACAACGATCCCACGGCACCAGCTTTTTCATCGTACGCACCGAAAACCACCCGGTCGACCCGGGACAGCACGGCCGCGCCCGCACACATCGTGCACGGCTCCAAGGTGACGATCAGCGTGCATCCGTCGAGTCGCCAGAACCGGCGAGCGGCCGCCGCCCGCCGCATCGCGAGCAGCTCGGCGTGCGCGGTCGGGTCGGCATCCGCCTCCCGACGGTTGTACGCCGTGGCGAGCACCTCACCGTCGGCATCGCAGATCACGGCACCCACAGGTACGTCGCCGACCCGCGGGGCCTCCGCCGCCGCACCCAAGGCGGTCCACATGTACGGCGCCCACCGGCCGTCCCGTGCAGAGCTCATCGCCCGCCCGCCGGCTACCCGATGACGGCGTCGACGGCCGCGGCGTACGCCCGGCCGAAACCGATCCGGTCCGCGAGATCCTCGAGCATCTCGTCGGGATACAGATCGTCGTCGTCGCACAGCACGCCCAGCTCCATCGCCGACATGCCCAAGTCGGCGAGCAGGCTCATGTCCCCGGCGGGTTGCGCCTCGTCCTCCTCATCGGGCATCGGCAGATCGAGCCGGTCGACGACTTCCCCGGCCAGCGGCCACTCGGTCGCCGCGGTCACGTCGGACAGCATCAGCCGGACCAACGGTCCACGAACTCTCGCCAGCACAAAGAAATCCTCGGCGATCGAAACCAGCCCGAGCGAGCCCTCGTCACCGGGGGCTTCGCGCAACGCGTGGAGCAGGACGTCGAGGTCGGTCGCTGCGAGCCGTGGAAGCGCCACGGCGTGCCAGGTACCTTCCTCGCGGTATACGACTACGGCGAAGTCGACGGTCTCCTCAGGATCCTCGACCATGCATGAATGCTTGCAGATGTGTAGCGTTCTGCGCTATGCGAATCCACGTGGCAGACCATCCGCTGATCGCCCACAAGCTCACCATGCTGCGTGACCAGGAGACCGAGTCCCCCATCTTCCGGCAGCTGGTGGACGAGCTGGTGACCCTGCTGGCCTACGAGGCGACCCGCGACGTACGCACGGAGCCGCTCACCATCAGGACCCCGGTGGCCGAGACACAGGGAGCGAAGCTGGCCTCTCCGAGACCGATGGTGGTGCCGATTCTGCGTGCCGGGCTGGGAATGCTCGAAGGCATGATGCGGCTCCTGCCCACCGCCGAGGTCGGCTTCCTCGGCATGATCCGCGACGAGGAGACGCTGCACGCCTCGACGTACGCCGAGCGTCTCCCCGAGGACCTCGCCGGCCGCCAGTGCTACCTGCTCGACCCCATGCTCGCGACCGGCGGCACCCTCTCGGCGGCGGCCGACTTCCTCGTCGAGCGGGGCGCGGACGACATCACCGTGATCTGCCTGCTGGCCGCGCCCGAGGGCGTGAACCGGGTGAAGCGCGATCTGGAGAACTTCAGCCGGCCGTTCACCATCGTGACCGCCGCGATGGACGAACGGCTCAACGACAAGGGCTACATCGTGCCGGGACTGGGCGATGCCGGTGACCGGCTGTACGGTGTCGTCGACTGAAGGTCAGCTGGGGTTCATCCACCCGCGTGTGCCGATCTCGCCGGCGCCGTGGCCGACGAAGTTGCACTCGTTCGGCGGTGTCGATGACACTCCGTCAGTTTCGCCGACGGCGTCCGCTCGTCACCCAGGCGTCCGCCACCGCGCGTCCATATCATCCAGCATGGCGGCCAGCTCCAACCCGGATGACGCGTCCTCCCATTCCGGCGGTGCGGTCAGGGTCCAGCGATCGAGGGCGCGCCGGCGGGTTGCACATGGGGCTCGGGAGGTCCGCGTCGAGAATCCACACCATCCGGGTTCGGGTCTCCCAGGCATTGCGGGACAGGGGGTCGGCGAGCTGCAGCGCCCGCCGGGCCTGACGAATGGCCTCGCCAGCCGCGATGACGACCGACGTAATCGCGCATCCGCTCGACGGTGACCAAGCCGGCATGGAACATCAGGTCGGCGAACACGACCGCCTCCACCGGGCCGGACGCGCGCCGCATGCCGTCCAGGCACGTCCGCTCCGGCGTCGTGACGGGTACGCCATCCACCTCGACCACGTCGTCGGAAGGCAACGAGTCGGCCCATACGCGTATCCCCGGAACGCTCCGGATCTGATGCTCGGCCCCGATACAGAGTGGCACGTCGATCGGCGTTCGGCCATCGGTCGCGAGCCCGTCGAATGCACGTACGCCGAGCGTGCGCGCCGCCGCCCAACCTCCCACCGCCCCGCCGGCCGGGAGCCGCCGACTCGCCTGGGCGACTCGCTGCAGCGGGCCGCGACGATCCACCCCGGCGGGCACGTAGAACCCATGGCTGGTGCGCTGCCACCCGGGCCCGCGCAGCCGACCTGCGGTCACGCCGTCCTCCAGCAGGTCCGTTCGGCGCCGGGGCGGAGTCACACCGTCGAATACGCTCCTGCTCATCGGGCAAACGCTGCCGGATGTCGAGGTTCAGCGCCGACGGTTGTCCACAGCCGCCGCACCGCGCGGCGCGGCCGCGCTCAGAATTGACGAAGTTGCACTCGTTCGGCGGGGTCGATGACAACTCCGTCAGTTTCGCCGACGGCGGGCCGGACGGTCAGAGGGACTTCACGGCGCTCAGGAGCTTGGACAGCGAGTCGCGGGCATCACCGAACAGCAGCGTGGTCTTGGGGTCGAAGAGCAGCTCGTTCTCGATGCCGGCGAAGCCGGGACGCATCGAGCGCTTCATGAACACGATCCGGTGCGCCTCGTCCACGTTGAGAATCGGCATCCCGTAGATCGGCGCCCCCGGCGTGGACTTCGCAGCCGGGTTGACCACATCGTTCGCCCCGACCACGAGTGCGACGTCGGCCTGCTTGAACTCGCCGTTGATGCTGTCCATCTCCTTGAGCTGCTCGTACGGCACCTGCGCCTCCGCGAGCAGCACGTTCATATGGCCCGGCATCCGTCCGGCCACCGGATGAATGGCGTAGTCGACGGTGATCCCACGAGACCCGAGTACGTCGACCAGATCACGCAGAGTGTGCTGCGCCTGCGCCACCGCCAGCCCGTACCCAGGAACGATGATGACCCGCTGTGCATACCCCAGCAGGATCGCGACGTCGGTTGGACCGGCCGATTTGACCGGCCGATCGCTCACCTCACCGCCACCGAGCGTCGACCCACCGCGCAGCGCCCCGAACAGGATGTTGGCCAGGGAGCGTCCCATCGCCTGAGCCATCAACCGGGTCAGGAACGTACCGGACGCACCGACCAGCGTGCCGCCCACCAGCAACAACGAGTTCTCGAGCACATAACCGCTCGCGGCGACCGCCAGCCCGGTGAGCGCGTTCAGCAGGGAAATCACGATCGGTACGTCGGCCCCACCCACCGGGAGCACCAGCAGCACGCCGAACAGCAGGCCGACCACGGACAGCACGGCCCCGACCCAGATGAGCGGGTTGACCACCACGTCGACCGCCAGGGCCACACCGGCGACGAGGGTGACCCCGAAGACCACCGGCAACGCGGGGAAGAGCACCGGCCGGGTGGTCATCAGCTCCTGAAGCTTTGCGAACGTCACCATCGACCCGGCGAAGCTGACCGATCCCACGAACACGGTGAACCCGACCGCGATCAGGGCGGCCAGCTTCGGATCCGGGTCACCCTCCAGCGGCACCAGCTCGAGCAGAGCGACCAGCGCCGCCGCACCACCACCGACTCCGTTGAACAACGCCACGAGCTGCGGCATCTGCGTCATCTTCACCATTCGGGCGCCCACCACACCCGCCACGGTGCCGACCGCGACCGCGATCAGGATGGCGTTGAGGTTGTCCACGTCGTACTCGTAGAACGTGATGACGCACGCCAGGACCGCGCCCGTGGCGCCCAGGAGATTGCCGACGCGTGCGGTACGAGGTGACGACAATCCCTTCAGTGAAAGGATGAAACAGACCGCGGCCGCGAGGTAACCGAGCTGCGCCCATGTGCTCATGAAGACTCCTCGCTGCCGCTCGTCGCTTCATGAGCAATGCTCACTGTGCTGTCTTGTTCGCTCGCAAGCTCGCTCACGATGCCGGCTCCTGCTTCTTCCGGCCCTTGAACATCTCCAGCATCCGGTCGGTCACCACGAACCCGCCGACCATGTTCACCGTCGCCAACAACACCGCGAACAGGCCGAACACCAGCTCACCGAGCGTGTCCGCGTGACCGGTCACGATGATCGCGCCGACCAGGATGACGCCGTGGATCGCGTTCGCGCCCGACATCAGCGGAGTGTGCAGCGTCGAGGACACCTTCGAGATGACCTCCACCCCGGTGAAGACGCTCAGCACGAAGATGGTCAGCAGAGCAATCTCTGAGCCCATCAGGCGGTCCCTTCCACGTCCATCAGGCGGTCCCTTCCACGAACTCACGAGTCGGTTCATGCCGTACCTCGCCGGTGTGCGTGACACAGGAACCGGCGACGACCTCGTCCTCGAAGTCTGGTTCGAACCGTCCGTCGCTCGTCATCAACGTGATGAGGTTCACGACGTTCTGCGAGTAGAGCCGGCTGGCCGGACCGGGCATCTGGCTGGGCACGTTGGCCGCACCCCACACGAGGGCGTTCCCGATGGTCACCTCTTCCCCGGGGATCGAACCCTCCACGTTGCCGCCGGTCTCGGCCGCGAGGTCGACCACGACCGACCCCGGCTTCATCGTCTCGACCATGTCCCGGGTGACGAGGAGCGGAGCTCGCCTCCCCGGTACGGCGGCGGTCGTGATCAGTGCGTCGGCGGCGGCGATGTACGGCGTCAAGAGCTCGCGCTGCAGCGCGGCCCGGTTCTCGGTCATCTCCCGGGCGTACCCACCGGCACCCTCGAGAGTCTCCAGTTTGAGGTCGATCGGCTGCGCACCCATCGACGCGATCTCCTCCGCGGCGGCGGCGCGGACGTCGTACGCCTTCACCACGGCACCGAGCCGCTTCGCGGTCGCGATCGCCTGCAGGCCCGCGACTCCGGCTCCGAGGACGACGATCTCGGCCGGTGGCACGGTGCCGGCGGCCGTCATGTTGAGCGGGAAGAACCTGCGCAACTGCTCGGCCGCGACGATGCAGCACCGATATCCGGCCACCAGCGCCTGCGAGGAGAGCGCATCCATCGCCTGCGCGCGGGAGATGCGCGGGATCAGCTCCATCGCGAAGGCGCTGACGTGCGCGTCCCGGAGGTTCCTGACCAGGTCGGCGGACTCCATGGCCTGCCCGGTGGGGAGGAAGGAGATCACGGCCGCGCCGGACCGCAGGGTCGCCACCCGGCTGGGCGTGAGCGGTTGTACGGCGACCACGACGTCGGCACCGCCCAGCACGCCATCGGAGACGATCGCGCCGGCCTCGGCGTACTCCGCGTCGGAGAAGTCCGCGGTCTTCCCCGCGCACGGCTCCACGCAGACCTCGTAGCCCAGATCGGTGAGTTTGCCGACGAGCTCGGGCACCAGGGCGACCCTGCGTTCGCCGGGTTCGGTCTCTCGCACCACCACGATCCTCACGCCTAGGCAACCTAGAGCATCGAACGGTCCAGCGTGCATAGTGGTGGGCCTTTTCACACGGTCACGAGGGCCATGTCGACCGTTCTGTGCCGGATCGACCCTGGTCGTTCCCCGAACTGACGGCACGCCCCGGCCGATGCGACAGTGGCCAGATGAACCACGACGACCTGACCAGGACCCTCATTCCGGCCGCGCTCGAGACATTCGGCGCGAAGGTCCACGACGTCCCCACGGACCGTTGGGACACGCCCACCCCCTGCACGGAGTGGTCGGTACGCGATCTCGTCAACCACCTGGCGGGCGAGCACTTCTGGGCACCGCATCTGCTGCGCGGCGAGACGCTGGAGCAGGTGGGCGACCGCTACGACGGCGATCTGCTGGGTGACGACCCGGTCGCCGCCTGGGAGTCGGCCGCGGCGATATCCCGGGCGGCGTGGTCGAGAGCGCCGTCGGCCGGGACGCCCGTGCATGTCTCCTTCGGGCAGATCCCGTTGGAGGAGTACGCCGGCCAGATGTACGTAGACCTCGTCGTGCACGGCTGGGATCTCGCGCGTGGCGCGGGGCTGGACGCGACCATCGACTCGGCCATCGCCCAGCGTCTGCTGACGATGGTCGAGCCGAACGCCGCCGCGTTCGCGGCAAGCGGCGTCTTCGGGCCGCCGGTCGCCGTCGACTCGGCGAACCCGGCCGACCGTCTTCTGGGCATGCTCGGACGCGATCCGCGTTGACGGAGAACGGGTGTCAAGTTGACTTGACACGCCGTGATCGTGCTCCGGATCAGAAGTTGACCCCGGACACTCGCGCCGAGATTGCAGAAGTGGTCGATCCAAGATCGACCACTTCTGCAATCTCGGCGCGAAGAAATCTCAGTAATAGTAGGGGAATCTCGACCAGTCGGGGTCACGCCTCTCCAGGAACGCATCGCGCCCCTCGACCGCCTCGTCGGTCATGTAGGCGAGCCGGGTCGACTCACCGGCGAACAGCTGCTGACCGACCAGCCCGTCGTCGATCAGGTTGAAGGAGTACTTGAGCATCCGTTGCGCGGTCGGCGACTTCGCATTGATCCTCCGCGCCCACTCCAGGGCGGCGCGTTCGAGATCCGCATGCGGTACGACGGCGTTGACCGTGCCCATGTGGTACGCCTTCTCCGCGTCGTACTCCTCGCCGAGGAAGAAGATCTGGCGGGCGAACTTCTGCCCCACCTGACGCGCGAGATACGCCGAGCCGAACCCGCCGTCGAACGACCCCACGTCGGCGTCGGTCTGCTTGAACCGCGCATGCTCCGCGGACGCAAGCGTCAGATCGCACACCACATGCAGCGAGTGACCGCCACCGGCGGCCCATCCGGGTACGACCGCGATCACCACCTTCGGCATGAACCGAATCAGCCGCTGGCACTCCAGAATGTGCAATCGCCCGAGCCGCGCCTTGTCGACCGTCTCGGCCGTGTCCCCCTCGGCGTACTGATATCCCTCCCGGCCACGGATTCGCTGGTCGCCACCGGAGCAGAACGCCCACCCGCCGTCGCGTGGCGACGGTCCGTTGCCGGTGAGCAGGACACAGCCGACGTCAGCGGAGACACGTGCGTGCTCCAAGGTGCGCAACAGCTCGTCGACGGTGTGCGGACGGAACGCGTTGCGCACCTCCGGACGGTTGAACGCGATCCGGACGGTGCCGCCGCCGGGCCGCTCCTCGATCGCCCGGTGATACGTCAGATCGGTGAGGTCCTCGAACCCCTCGACCTCTCTCCAGGCCGCCGGATCGAAGATCTCCGAGACGAACCCACTCTGCGAATTCTCAGGCATGCACCGGAGGATATCCGCAGGCTCGAACCCACCGGTCGCGCCGAGATTGCGGTTGCGGTCGCGCGCGTCGACCAGAACCGCAATCTCGGCGCGAAGAAATGGGCCAGAAGTGCAATCTCGGCGCGAAGAGCGAAAGGTGACGCAGGCCATGTGGCCGTGCGGCGGGAGGGCGACTACGTTCGGTCCATGACACGCAGGTACGACGTCTCCGGCAAGGTGGTCCTCATCACCGGCGCGGCCCGCGGAATCGGCGCGGAGACGGCGCAGGTGCTGGCCAAGCGGGGAGCCCGGCTCGCGCTGGTCGGGCTGGAGCCGGAGCTGCTTGAGAAGCGGTCCGCCGGGCTCGGCCCGGAGCACGCGTGGTTCTCCGCCGATGTGACCTCGCAATCCCAACTAGACAAGGCAGTCGCGGACGCAGTCGAGCACTTCGGCGGTATCGACGTGGTGATCGCCAACGCCGGTGTCGCGTCGTACGGCACCGTCCGCCAGATCGATCCGGACACCTTCGCGCGCACCATCGACATCAACCTCACCGGTGTCTTCCGTACCGTGCACGCGGCCCTGCCGCACCTGGTCGAGCGCCGTGGCTACGTGCTGATCGTGGCGTCCCTCGCCGCGTTCGCGCCGCTCGCCGGGATGGCGGCGTACGACGCCAGCAAGTCCGGAGTCGAGGCCTTCGGACTGGCACTGCGGCAGGAGGTCGCACACCTCGGCGTCGATGTCGGGATCTGCCATCCGTCCTGGATCGACACGGATCTGGTCCGTGGCGCGCAGGACGACCTCCCGGTGTTCCGCGAGTCGCGAGAGATGCTGCCGTGGCCGGCCCCGTTCGATGACGTCGGTCGAGGATTGCTCGAGACGCATCGCCGATGGCATCGAGCGGCGCACCACGCGGGTCTACGTGCCCAGGTCGGTCCTGGTGGCCAATCTGAGCCGCGTGGTCACGGCGTCACCGGTGGGACTGCGGCTGATGCGACGCCAGCTGGCGCGGATGGTCCCCCGCATGGAGGCCGAGGTCGAGCGACTCGGCCGGGCGTTCGGAACTCACGTACCCGCCCCGTCGGCGTCGGCCTCCGCCGACACCGAGAGCGCGAACCCGGTCAGGTGAGCCAGCCGGGCGATCTCCGAGTCCAGGAACTCCGGACCACCGCGCCGCCCCATGAGCACGGCACGCTCCTTCGACCCGGCTGGTACACCGGCCACGAGGGTGGATGTCCACCGTTCCCAGTCCTCGGGTACGTCGAGCCGGGCGGGGCGTTGTAGCGGGAGCCAGATCCCCGCCTCCGAGCCCAGCTCCGGAGCGGCCGAGGTCGCCAGCCTGGTGGCCGGGGCGGAGTCGCCGGACTCGACGAGGAGTCCCCAGTCGGAGCGAAACACGGTCGGCACGAGCTCGACCAGCGTGTCCATGGCCTCGGCCGGTGACCGGGTGATCGCCTCGACCGCCTCCAGGTCGAGCTGGATGTTCGTCCCGGCCGTGTAACGCGAGATCCACAGCACCTCGACGCCTTCGAGCCGGTGACAGGCCGACACCACCTTGTCCGGAAGGACGCCGGTGGGCAGCTCCAGCAGTACGTCGTCGACGGCGGTTCCGTCCGACCCATGCTCGACGATCTCGATCGCCTCGATGTTGGCCCCGGCCGCACCGACGGCGGTCGCCAACGCACCCAGCGAACCGGGTACGTCGGGAAGCTCGACCCGCAGGAGAAAGGCCACACCTCATCATCCCGCCATGACCATGCCGAGGAGCCCACCGTCTCAGGCAGTTGACAGGAAAATCTTTTCGCAGGCCGACCGGGACGTCACCTCCGGACCGTGCGCCAGGGGCCGAAAACCGGCCATAATCTCCAGCCCGGCGTCAGGTCGGGCCGGACCCCTCCGGGGCCGGCCCGCGCCGCCTGGACCGGCGAGACCGCTTGATCCGCAGCGGGCCGACCAGCCGCGGGCCGGCCAGCCGGGTCTCCAGCCTCCGCGCCTCGCGCTTCAGCGGCTGGGCGACGTACTCCCCCAGGATCACGCCGGCCGCGAGCGCCACCGCGATCGTCGCCGCGGTCACCAGGCTGGTCATACCCAGGAAAGCGCCGGTCGAGCTCTCGGGGTCGAACATCTGGTAGAGACCGCGATAGATCGACATACCGGGCAGCAGCGGGACAATACCGGACACGACGACCACCAGCGGCGGCACCCGCATCCGCCCGGCGACTGAGAACGCCGTCACACCCACCAGGACTGCGGCCAGCGCCGACCCCCAGGCGACCCCGACACCGGTCTCCACGACCGCTCGGTAGACGACCTGCCCCAGAATCCCCATCAAGGCGGCCGGAAGGATCGTCCGGAACGGCGCGTACGACGCGAACACGAACGCGGAAGCGGTGATCGCCGCGCCCAGAACGGCGAGGGGGAGATAGTCAATGCCACGCGGGTCGGTCGGCGCGACCACGAGCGAGACGTCGAACCGCGACACCAGCACCAAACCGCCGGTGACGCCACCGATGATCCCACCGGTGAGAAGCACGACCTCGAAACTTCGGGCGGCCGCGGTGACATAGAACCCAGTGAGTGCGTCCTGTACGGCACCAACGATCCCCATCCCCGACAGCAACACGATGATCGCGGCCGCGACTACCTGCGAGGAGTTCGCACTCGCCAGGAAGTCAAACTCCAGTGTGTCGGAGAGGGCCTGCATCCCGACGGCCGCCATCGTCGCCACGAACCCGCCGAGGACCTGCTGATAGAAGACGGGGATCCGCCGCCTGCCCAGCTGCCGGTTGAGATAGTCGATGAGCATCGTGGCCAGGAACGCGACGACCATGACCACCCAGGTGCCGCCCATCAGCAGGGCCACACCGGCCGCCATCACGCCCCAGCCGAGCGTGGACGCCCAGCGCGGGATCGGACGGCCGGTCGACACATAGGTGTCGAGACGCTTGCGGGCCTCGTCCTGATTGATCGTGCCGGCGACGAGGTCGCGGACCAGGTGGTCGACCGCGGTGAGCCGCGAATAGTCGAACTCGCGATGATAGACTCGACGCATCCGGGTCTCCGGCGGGTCGTCGGGCGAGGGTTGGTAAGAGACGCTCAGCGACGTGAAGCTCACATCGGTTTCGCAGCCTCGAAACCCCACGGCTTCGGTCACGGCGAGCATGCTCGCTGTCGTGTCGGCGGCACCGGCACCGCTGGCGAGCACCACCTCGCCGACGCGCAGGGCCAGATCCAGGCCCTGATAGATCTTGCGCAGCTCCTCGTCCACACCTTGACTGTGCCGGGGCAAGACGCCGTACGCAAAGGACCGGGCCATGGCGCGCACCACACGGCGGGCGGTGCGCGCGGGCGGTGCGCGCGGGCGTGCGCGCGAGCTCGCCTGTCTGGCCGTCTCCTTCGCGCCGAGATTGCGCGTCTGGTCGACCAGATGTGCAATCTCGGCGGGAAAGCTACTCCTGCTTGGACGGATCCGCGGGCAACGGCAGGCCGGCGGTGATCGCGGTCAGCCGCACGTTGGCCTCGAACAACGTGTCCCGCGCCTCCTCGGGGAGGAACTGCAGGTGCCCGTACGCCTCAAGACTGGTGAACCCGTGGAGCGACGCCCAGCACTGCAGCATGGACTGGAACGTCTCCGGCTCGATCACCGGCTCGTCCGCGTGCTTGGCGTCGTGGTCCTCCTGCAACGCGGTGGCGAAGGACTCGCCCACCTCCCGGATGAGCGGACGGCCGAGCACGCCCTGGGCCATGGCCTCGAAGAACAGCGCCTTGAGCGCGCCGATCGCACGCCGGCAGGCCTCGGTGGTCGGGCCCGCGTCCGGTGCGACGTAGCCCGGAACCGGCATCCCGAAGATCAGCGCGAACTGCTGCGGCTCCCGGCTCGCCCACGCGCGATAGGCCTGCGAGACGGCGTGCCACCGGCCGGTGGGATCCTCGACCGGCACCTGGCTGCGAGCCTCCTCGACCGCGACGGCGAGGTCGTCGTACGCATCCGCGATCAGCGCGGTCAGCAGCTCGTCGCGGTCGGCGAAGTAGCGGTAGAGAGCCGGGGCGGTCATGCCCATCTCGCGGGCGATGTCGGAGAACCGCAGGTCCGTGGTGCCCTGCTCGTGCATCAGGCGAAGCGCGGTCTCCTTGATCTCCTCGATGGTGGCGGCTCGGGTCCGCTCGCGGCGGGACAGCACCGGATGCTCGGACTCGCGGGTCTCGCTCGGCGTCGTCGTCACGCGGTGGCCACCTTCTTCGTCGTCCTGGTACCGGCTCGCGGGCCGGGGTAAACATTTCGTTAACCATCGTTACAGATGTTAAGGCGCTTGACAAGTGAGCCAGACTCGTGTTTGTTATGACGCATAACTTCATCGATACCGAATCACTGTAGTGACGCACTGTTCACTGCGGTGACCGCCCGTTTCGCTTCTGAGGGGGGCCGATGGCCGACACCCACACCACACTCATCTCCGACGACCGCCCGGCGGCGACCGCACGTCCCGGACCGCTCGGCCGCCTGGCCCGCGTGGCGTTCCGCCGCCGGGGCCGCGTCGTCGTCGCCTGGATCCTGGCGCTCGGGATCGCTCTCGGGCTCTCGGCCGCGTTCGCGGGTGACTTCGCGGCCGACTACTCCGCTCCCGGTTCGGACTCCAAGCAGGCTCAGGACCTGCTGTCCGAGCGGTTCCCGGCGCAGTCCGGGGACACCGTCGACGTGGTCGTACAGGCCGATGGGCCAGTGACCGATCCGGCCGTACGGTCCGACGTCAGCACCCTGCTGGAGGAGCTGAGCGGTCTCCCGCAGGTCGCGGCGGTCGAGGCCCCGTACGCCGTTCCGGGAAGCATCTCCCAGGACGGGCAGACGCTCGTCTCGCGAATCAACCTCGATGTCACGAACCCCGACGACATGCCGATCGGGGACACCGAGGAACTGCTTGCCGCCGCCGATGCGGCCGACCGCCCTGGCCTGGATATCGCGCTGGGTGGCCAGACCATCCAGCTGGCCGAGGAGGGTGAGGTCGGATCGGAGGGGATCGCATTGATCGCGGCGGCATTGATCCTGCTGGTCACGTTCGGCTCGGTCGTGGCGGCCGGGCTGCCGATCGGAGTCGCGGTCTCGGGGCTGGCGGTGAGCGCCACCCTCACCGGGCTGATCGCCGCGGTCACCGACGTGCCGGACTGGGCAACCGCACTGGCCACCATGATGGGCATCGCGCTGGGGATCGACTACGTGCTGCTGATGGTGACCAGGTTCCGCGAGTGGCGGGCCGCCGGGCTCGACCTCGAGGCGTCCACGGTCGCCACGCTCGACACGGCGGGACGCGCCGTGATGGTGGCCGGCAGCACCGTGGTCGTCAGCATGCTCGGGTTGTTCGCGATGGGCCTGTCGTTCATGCGCGGTGCGGCGGTCGTGACCATCGTGGCGGTGCTCGTGGTGATGGCCGCGGCGATCACGTTGTTCCCGGCGTTCCTGGGCTACTTCGGACGTTGGGTCGACCGCCTCCGGTTGCCGCTGGGACGGCGGCGCCCGGTCCAGCTGGCCGCCGGAGGCCACGTCGTACCGGCGCGTGCTTGGCAGCGCTGGGGGAGCCTCATCGACCGGCACAGCGTGATCGCGTCGCTGGCCGGGGTCGCCGTACTGCTGGTGCTGGCCGCGCCGTTCCTGGGTGTGCGTTACGGCTTCCCGGATGCCGGCAACAACACCGAGGACAAGTCGACTCGGCAGGCGTACGACATGTTGGCCGAGAGCTTCGGCGCCGGCACGAACGGCCCGCTGCTGCTGGCGGCCGACCTCGGCTCCGGCGGAGGTGCCGCGGTCCAGCCGGTGGCCGACGAGGTGAGCGGTACGCCGGGAGTCGCCGCCGTGCTGCCGCCGCAGGTCAACGGGGCCGGCGACACCGCATTGATCACGGTCATCCCCACGACCGGACCCCAGGCCGACGCCACCGAGGATCTCGTACACAACCTGCGTGACGACGTGCTCCCGGCCGCCACGGACGGCACCGGGGTGGAGGCCCACGTCGGCGGAGTCACCGCGACCGCGATCGACTCCAACGCCAACGTGGCCAACCGGCTACCGCTGCTGATCGGTGGCGTCATCGGCCTGTCGATGCTGCTGCTGTTCGTGTCGTTCCGCAGCATCGTGATCCCGTTCACCGCGGCGGTCATGAACCTGCTGTCGGTCGCCGCGGCGTACGGCCTGATGGCGCTCGTGCTCGAAGGCGGCTGGGCCGGCCAGCTGCTCGGGATCGACACCGAGACCCCGATGCCGGCGTTCATCCCGGTCATCGTCTTCGCCGTCCTATTCGGGCTGTCGATGGACTACGAGGTGTTCCTGCTCAGCCGGATGCGAGAGTCCTGGCTGCGCACGGGGAGCAACAGCCGGGCGATCGTCGACGGGCTCGCCGGTACTGGCCGGGTGATCACGGCCGCGGCGGCGATCATGGTCGCGGTGTTCGCGGCGTTCATCCCGAGCCCCGAGGTGTTCCTCAAGGTGATCGGCGTGGGCATGGCGGCGGCCATCCTGATCGACGCGACCGTCGTACGGATGCTGCTCGTGCCGGCCGTAATGCACCTTCTCGGGAGGTCCAACTGGTGGCTGCCGAGGTGGCTCGACGACCGGGTGCCCCAGCTGCACGTCGAGGGACGGCCGGAGGTGTTCCTTCCGGGAGGCCGGGAGGGCCTGGCCGGCTCGGACGAGGACGAGCGGGACAAGGTACCGGCTCCGGCCTGAGGCCACCGTCGCACCCAGGTGAACCGGAGCGACCTCGCGGGGGTCGCTCCGGTTCACCAACGTGGCTGGCGTGCCGGGCAGTCACTCCACGGTGACCGACTTGGCGAGGTTACGCGGCTTGTCGACGTCGTGTCCCCTGGCGGACGCCATCTCGCAGGCGAACGCCTGGAGCGGCACGGTCGTCAGCACCGGCTGGAGCAGGTGGGGCACCGCGGGTACGAAGACGAGGTGGTCGCTGTACGGCACGACCGCCTCGTCGCCCTCCTCGGCGATGACCACGGTCCGTGCTCCCCGCGCGCGTACCTCCTGGATGTTGCTGATGATCTTGTCGTGGAGCACCGACCGATCACGCGGAGGAACGACGACGATCACCGGTGTGCCTTCCTCCACCAGCGCGATCGGACCGTGCTTGAGCTCGCCGGCCGCGAAGCCCTCGGCGTGCATGTAGGCGATCTCCTTGAGCTTGAGTGCGCCCTCCAGGGCCACCGGGTAGGAGACGTGGCGGCCCAGGAAGAGGACGGACCTCGCGTCGGCGAGGGACCGCGCGAGGTGGCGCACCGGTTCCAGGGTGCCGAGCACCTTCTCCACCCTCTCGGGCAGCGAGGACAGCTCATGGATCAGGGCACGGATCTCTCCGGCCGCCAGCGTGCCGCGGGTCTGGGCGAGGAACAGCGCGACGAGATAGCAGGCGACCAGCTGGGTGAGGAACGCCTTCGTGGACGCGACCGCGATCTCCGGACCGGCGTGCGTGTGGAGCACGGCGTCGGACTCCCGCGGGATCGTCGACCCGTTCGTGTTGCAGATCGCGAGCACCCGGGAGCC
>WHTJ01000056.1 GCA_009377795.1 Propionibacteriales bacterium
GGCGATGCTCGCCGCGGGAACGAGGTTTTCCGCGTGGTGGACCCAAGTTGGCCCCAAGAACCCGGCGCAGACTGAAGGTCCGAGTGATACAACGGCTGAGGAAAAGACGGCATGACCTGCGCCTTTGCGGCGTAGTCTCATGGTCGGGCTGGCCGGATTTGAACCGGCGACCCCTTGACCCCCAGTCAAGTGCGCTACCAAACTGCGCCACAGCCCGTCGTCCGGCCGGTCGCCGGACCGAGGGAACTCTACTGCAGCCCGTCCGTCGATCGCGAAGCGGCCGCCTCGTGCCATGCGGGCGGCGAATCGGAGTGCGAGGTCCGCCGCGGGACTGGGAGGATGTCTGTGCACAGGGCGGGTTCCGGGCCCGCTCGTCCGATCTCCGGAGGCCTGCCGTGGCGGACCGTCGCATGCCATTCACGATCGCCGACGAGAAGACGACGCTGGTCTCGTTCCTTAACTATCTCCGAGAGAGCGCGGCGCTCAAGGCGGAGGGGCTCGGCGAGGATGCGGTACGCCGTCCCGCGGTCCCGTCGGGTACCAGCCTTCTGGGACTGGTCCGGCACCTCGCGTGGGTCGAGCGCTACTGGTTCGGTGCCGTGCTGCGAGGAGATCCGGTCGACTGGTCACCGGAGACGTTCGCGATACCGGACGCGATGACGCCTGAGCAGGTGATCGAGGACTATCGCGACGCGGTCGAGGAGAGCAACGCCGTCGTACGCGAGGTCGCGGACCTGAACGCCGAATGCGCGCGGGAGCATCACGGCCACCGGGTCACGGTGCGCTGGGTGCTCGTGCACCTGATCGAGGAGACCGCGAGGCATGCCGGCCACGCCGACATCATCCGGGAGCTGTCCGACGGCGCGGTGGGTCGCTGATCGAGGCGGGCCCGAATGTCAGTGGACGCCCCGCGGGCGGAACTGGATGCTGATCCGCGGACCGAGCGGCTTGGCGGTCTTGGGGACGGCGTGCTCCCACGTGCGCTGGCACGAGCCGCCCATGACAAGCAGGTCGCCGTGCCCGAGGGAATACCGGACGCTCGCTCCGCCGCCACGTGGCCGCAGACGCAGGTCACGCGACGCGCCGACCGAGAGAATCGCCACCATGGTGTCCTCGGTGCTTCCACGGCCGCCGGTGTCGCCGTGCCAGGCCACGCTGTCGCGGCCGTCGCGGTAATAGCACAGGCCGGCGGTCCGGAACGGCTCCCCGAGCTCGGCGGCGTAGTGCCTGCTCAGCGCCGCACGGGAGTCCCGCAGAACCGGGTCCGGCAGCTCGTCGTGCTCGGCGTAGAACGCGAGCAAGCGGGGTACGTCGACCACGTCGTCGAACATCTGCCGCCGCTCCGCACGCCACGGAACCCGAGCGACCAGCCGGTCGAACAGCATGCCCGCACCCGTGAGCCAACCCGGCCGAAGGTCGATCCAGGCGCCACGGCCGAGCGTCGTACGACGAACCGACCCCAGGGAACGCAGGCCGATCTCCTCGACCTCGTCGAGAAGGGACGCCTGCAGGGCTACCGCCATGCGGCCAGCCTATCGCACCTCTCGAACAGACGTTCGCATCACACGCCAGCCGATGCGGCGAGCTTGACGTCGATCCTTCAGACGGCGTCGGCGTCGGCGTCCCGGACCTTGCTCTCCCGGGCGCATGGTCCCGGAAACACTGCGGCCATCCGAGCGGTCACGGCCGCCCGCGCCCAGGCGCGCTGGCGCCGCCCGGCGTGCATCAGCAGGCGGGCGGCCAGGCCGTCGGCGAGCGATATGACGGCATACCCTTCCTGGTCGGGATCGGTACCGGGCAGGACCTCACCGCAGAGCAGCCCGTTCCTCACGGCCTGCGCCGCTCGTGCCGCCAACGACTCGTCGAACCGGCGCTGATGCTCGTGCAGTCGCTCATTCTCCAGTGCCAGACCGGCGAACGAGTGCCTGAGACGGGTTTCCTCCCGACGCCGGTCGTCCAGCGGGAACAGTTGCTGCAGGCCGGCAGCCATCATCTGCTCGATGCGCGCGAATCGGCGCTCGGCCCGAGCGACCGCGGCGTCCACACGCTGCTCGATGTCCTCGTGCACGGACCGGACGGTGTCGACGAGGAGGTCCTCCTTCGACGAGTAGTAGTGCTGGACCAGCCCGACCGACACGCCGGCCTCCCGGGCGGCACCGGCCATAGTCACCCGGCTGAGACCGTCGGTGACGGCCACGCGGCGTACGCCGTCGACGATCTGCCGGCGACGGGCCTGGTGGTCGGCGGTCCGGGGCATGAGGTCATCGTACGCAATACAATATGGTCATACTGTTATAGTTCACGGCGTGCCTCTCCGGTTCGTCCCGGCGGCCGCCGTTCTTGCCGTGGCCGGGGCCCACCTCATGCCCGGGAGCTCCGCCACGGCCGAGCCGGACGGGATCAGCGCCTACCTGTCCCAGTGGCGTGATGCCAACCATGTGCCCGGAACGGTCGTGGCGATCGTCGACGGGGAGGACGTCGAGGTCCATGGAGACGGTGAGGACGGTGACGGCGAGCCGGTCACGATCGATACGCCCTTCCTGTTGGGGTCGGTCGCCAAGACCTTCACCAGCACCCTGATCCTGCGGCTCGTCGCGGACGGGCAACTGGAGCTGGACGCGCCGGTGGGCCGTTACGCCGGCTGGCTGGACGACCCGGATGTGACAGTGCGGCAGTTGCTGACCCACACCAGCGGCTACCGAGCCGGTGACGGGCTGGAAGTCTCCGAGCGGTACACCACAGGCCCGGGTGCCGTTCGGGACGCCGCTGAGGACCTTGAGCGGACTGGCCGGCCGGGTCGGTACGAGTACAGCAGCGCCAACTACCTGGTATTGGGGGCCGTGGTCGAGGAAGTCACCGGCGATCCCTTCGGCCAGCACCTGGAGGAGACGCTCATCGACCCGCTCGGCATGGTGAACAGCGCAGCGACCGCGGACCGCGCGACTGATCTGCCACCGGGGCACCGGCACTGGTGGGGCAGACCACGTCCCTACGACCCGGGACTGGACGAGTCCGGCGCTCCGTACGGATACGTGGCCTCGACTGTTGACGACCTGGCCACCTACGCCCGCGCCCAACTTTCCGGCAGCCTCCTGTCTCCCGCGCTCCAGGCCGAGGCGCAACGGATCCAGGTGAGGACCGGAGACGAGCGGGGGTACGGCTTCGGGTGGCGGGTCGACGAAAACGGCGGCCGAACAATCGTGCACCACACCGGAGCCACGCCCGGCTACTTCGCCCACGTGCTGCTCGTGCCCACGCAGGACCGCGCCGTCGTGGTGCTCGCCAACACTTACTCCGAGGCCCGCGCTCCGAGCCTTGCCGCCGCCGCCCGCGACCTCGAGGTCATCGCCTCCGGCGGCCAGGCAGGCGTGAAGTCCGGTGACCCGCTCCTGGGGGCGTTGCCGTGGGCGCTGTCCGGCTTCGCGTTGCTCGGATTCATCACGGCGTGGCGCTATCGATGGTGGCCGCGCCGCCGACCCTTCCGCGTCCTCGCCGCCGCCGCGGCCGTTCTGCTGGCCGGCGGTCTCGTCGCCCTGCCCATTCTCTCCGGGATGCCGCTGAGATCGCTCCCGATCTGGGCGCCGGACATGGCTGTCGGGGTGGCGGTCGGCGTACTGACCTGGGTTGCGGCCGCCGTCATGGCCCTACGCCGAGCCCGCCCCGGTTGCACCGCATGAGCCACGAGTGGCGCAACTGGGCCGGTGACCAGGCCTGCCGTCCCGCGATTCTGGAACGTCCGCGCGCCCAGGCCGAGGTGGCCGATGCGCTCGAGCGCGCGCGACGTGCCGGACACGTTGTACGCGTGGCCGGTGCCGGTCATTCGTTCACCGATACCGTCCTCACGGACGGCACCATGCTGAGCCTGGAGCGGATGAACCGCGTACTCGACGTCGACCGCGGCTCCGGGCAGGTACGCGTCGAGGCAGGCATCACGCTGGACCGGCTGAGCGCCGCGTTGTACGACCACGGGCTGGCGCTGGAGAACCTCGGCGACATCGCCGTGCAGTCCATCGCGGGCGCGACCGCCACCGGCACGCACGGCACCGGCGCCAGGCTGCCCAACCTGTCGGCCAACCTGCGTTCGCTCGAGCTGACCCTCGCGCACGGCTCCGTGCTGGAGGTCGACGAGCGGTCCGACCCGGAGGCGTGGCGAGCCGCGAGAGTGAGCGTCGGCGCCCTGGGTGTGGTGACCGCGGTGACCCTGCAGACCGTCCCGGCGTTCACGTTGGAGGGTGTGGAGGCTCCGCGGCCCCTGGACGAGGTGCTCGAGAACCTCGACGAGCTCGTCGACGGCAACGAGCACTTCGAGTTTTTCACCTTCCCGCACAGCCCGCTCGCCATGACGAGGACGAACAACCGGGTCGACCTGGCGGCAGAACCGCGTTCGCCGGTTCGCGAATGGATGGACGACGTACTCCTCCGGAACCACGCGTTCCATGCGGTCACCACGCTGGGGCGGGCCCGGTCGGGTCTGATCCCGCGGCTGAACCGGCTCGTCTCTCGCGTCGGCGGCCGTTCGCATCGCGTGGACCGCTCCTACCGGATCTTCGCCACGCCGAGGCGGGTGCGGTTCACCGAGATGGAGTACGCGATCCCGCGGGTCCATGCCGCCGAGGCCGTGCGGGCGGTGCGTGCGGTCTCCGAGCGGAGGGAGTACGCCGTCTCGTTCCCGCTCGAGGTGCGCTGGGTCGCGCCCGACGACGCCCTGCTCAGCCCGGCCTGCGGCCGGGAAACGTGCTACATCGCCGTGCACATGTTCCACGGGATGCCCTGGGAGCCGTACTTCCGTGCGGTCGAGGAGGTCATGGACGGGTACGACGGCCGGCCGCACTGGGGGAAGCGGCATTTCCAGGACGCGGAGACCCTGGCGCCGCGCTATCCCGGGTGGGACCGGTTCGCCGCGGTACGTGCGCGGCTGGATCCGGAGGGGCGGTTCACCAACGCGTACGTCGAGCGTGTGCTCGGCCGGTCGTGAGCGCGCACCACCACCGGGTTGGCGTCGCCGTGGGAACCCTGGCGTGACGTATTAGGGTCGTGTTGGTGAACCAGACTCTTGCGGTCGGTTTCCACGGGAGAATGAGGAGGGTAGCGGTGGTCAAGGGTACCGTTCAGACGACCAACCGCGTCTGGACCATCCCGAATCTCCTCAGCTTCGCGCGCATGGCCGGCGTGCCGTTGTTCCTCTGGCTCGTCCTGGGTCCCGAGAAGGACGGCTGGGCCCTCGTCGTGCTGGCGGCGTCCGGCGTGAGCGATTACCTCGACGGTTTCTTCGCGCGCATACTCAACCAGGCCACGAAGGTCGGTCAGCTGCTCGATCCGGTGGCGGACCGGCTGTACATCCTGGCCGTCGTCTTCGGGCTGGCGATGCGCGACATCATCCCGTGGTGGCTGGCGATCGTCCTGCCGCTGCGGGATGTGTTCTTGTTCGCGCTGGTGCCCTTCCTCCGGGTTCGCGGTTACAGCGCACTGCCGGTCCACTTCCTCGGCAAGGCGGCGACGGCCGCCCTGCTGTACGCCTTCCCGTTGCTGCTGCTCGGGGACGGCACCGGCATCGTCCCGACCCTGGCAGACGTGTTCGGGTGGGCGTTCGCGATCTGGGGCACGGGGCTCTACTGGTGGGCCGGATTCCTGTACGCCTGGCAGGTCTACCGGCTGTTCAGCGAACGCAGCCGGGTTCGCCAAGATATGGAGTGAGCGAGGGCTGCCATGACCGACGAGAAGTCCGAACGGCACCCGGCCGACACCCGCCGGACGCCGGACGCCACCATGTCGCTGCTCAACGAGCTGATGACGCACACCATGGACGAGGGATACACCGAGGCCGCGACACGTAAGCGGGACGACCAGTCGTCCGGGAACGGCGGCGGCGGCGCCATGGCGGCCGCCGTGCTCGCGATGTTCGGCGTGCTGGTGGCCGTCGCCTTCATCGAGACCGAGCGCGCCGCACCGGCCGATGCCGAGGAGCGCAGCCAGCTGATCGAACGCGTGGACGTCGAGAGCGCGCGCGTGGAACAGCTCCGAGAGAGCGTCGCGACCCTCCAGGAGGACGTGAGCACGCTCCAGGGCGACCTCGCCTCGGTGACCGGCTCCAGCAACGACCTGAACGCCAGGATCCAGGAGCTGAGCATGAGATACGGTACCGAGCCGGTGAGCGGCCCGGGGATGGTGATCACCGTCGACGACGCATCGGGCGGGGATCCGACCGGCGAGGTACTCGACACCGACCTGCAGGCCCTGGTGAGCGGGCTGTGGGCCGCCGGGGCCGAGGCGGTGTCGATCAACGACCAGCGGATCACGAGCACCACCTCGATCCGCACCGCCGGTGCGGCGATCAACGTCAACACGCGTTCGCTGACCCGGCCCTACGTCATCCGCGCCATCGGCAACCCCGCGACGCTGCCCGCGCGGCTGGCTGAGACCCCTGGTGGTGAGGCGATGTGGGAATTGCGGATCAACGCGGGCGTGAGGTATGAGAACGAAGTGGCGACTGAGATCACGGTTCCGGGGCGCAGCATGTCGCGGCTGAGGTACGCGGACGTCCCGAAGGGCTCAGAATGATTGCCATCATCGGACTGGCCGTCGGTGTGATCGCCGGGCTGCTGATCACCCCCGACGTACCGCTGTGGATGCAGCCGTACTTCCCGATCGCGGTCGTGGCCGCCCTGGACGCCGTGTTCGGCGGACTGCGTGCGCTGCTGGACGGGATCTTCGACGACAAGGTGTTCGCCGTCTCGTTCTTCTCCAACGTGCTGATCGCCGCCGCCATCGTGTATCTGGGCGACCAACTCGGAGTCGGCTCGCAGCTGTCGACCGGAGTGATCGTCGTCCTGGGAATCCGTATTTTCGCCAACGTCGCGGCCATTCGCCGCCATCTGCTCAATGCCTGACCAGGTCGAGCCTTCGAAGCCGGAGCCGCGGTCGGCGCGGGGCCGGGTGCGCAGGGTGCTGCGCCCCTACCTCTCGCGTGGCCAGGTCGTGGTGGGCGTCCTGCTCGCGGTGGTCGGTTTCCTGGCCGTCGTTCAGGTACGCAGCCAGAACGACACCGATGAAGACTTCGCCGGCGCCCGCCGTGAGGACCTGCTGCAGCTCCTCGACAACCTGGACTCGGCGGCCGCCCGCGCGGAGGCGGAGATCCAGAACCTGCAGGCCCGCCGCGACGAGCTGCGAGGCACGACGGACCGCCGGACGGCCGCCCTCGAGGAGGCGCAGCGTCAGGTCAAGCTGCTCGGGCTGCTTTCCGGAGCGTTGCCGGCCGAGGGTCGCGGCATCGAGGTCACGATCAACGACCCGTCCGGTGCCGTGGGAGTCGACACCCTCATCAATGCCCTGGAGGAGCTCCGCAACGCCGGTGCGGAGGCGATCCAGATCAACGGGCGGGTACGCATCGTCGCCCAGAGCAGACTGGAGGACCTCGACTCCGGCATCATGATCGACGACGTCGAGCTGCGCCCGCCGTACGTCATCGATGCGATCGGGGACCCGTACACCCTCGGAAGGGCCATGCTCATCCCGGGCGGGATGAAGGAGGACGTGGAGGCCGTCCAGGGCACCGTGCAGATCGACCAGGTGACCGACACCGACCTGCAGATCGACGCGTTGTACTCCAGTCCGGAGCAGGAATACGCTTCGCCTGCGGACGAGACGGACAACTGAGACAGGAGAGCCCGTGATTCCTGAGGACTTGAAGTACACCGCGGAGCATGAGTGGGTACGCACGCCCGGCGAGTCGGAAGCTTCCGTACGGATCGGGATCACCGACTACGCGCAGGATCAGCTGGGCGACATCGTCTACCTCCAGCTGCCCGACGAGGGCTCGGAGGTCGAGGCGGGTTCGTCGATCGGCGAGCTGGAGTCGACCAAGAGCGTGTCCGAGCTCTACGCGCCGATTCAAGGCACCGTGGTGAAGACCAACGCGGCCGCCGAGCAGTCTCCGGAGGTGATCAACTCCGACCCGTACGGCGCGGGCTGGCTGATCGAGATCAGGCCCAGCGACCCGCCGGCGGTCGACGGCCTGCTCGACGCCGCGACGTATCGGTCCCAGGTCGAGTCCGGCTGAGCACGGGCCCCCGGGTTGACCTGAAACGCCGGATCGGCCGACCCGGCCCAACCGTCAACCTCGACTTATGCTTGAGGCTGACCGTGGCGTACGCTTCGAGGAATGCCGGAGGCGACCCAAGGGAGGCTGGAGCAGATGCCGTTCTGCACCGAGTGCGGGCACGAGAATCCCGACACCGCGCGCTACTGCAGTCAATGCGGACACCGGCTCGAGCAACCCGTGCCCCATGAGACCACGGTTGAGTCGACCGCCAACATCACCATGGGCGTGGCGGACCTCGACGCCGACCGTCACGAGACCACCGACCTCAGCGCCGACGACGCGGCGGCGGTCGACGCACTGCCGCCCGGCAGTGCGCTGCTGGTCGTGCAGCGCGGGCCGAGCGCGGGGTCACGGTTCCTGCTGGACACCGATGCGGTGTCCGCGGGGCGGCACCCCGACAGCGACATCTTCCTCGACGACGTGACGGTGTCCCGGCGGCACGCCGAGTTCCACCGCACGCCGGAGGGCTATCTGGTCCGCGACGTCGGCAGCCTGAACGGCACCTACGTGAACCGCGACCGGATCGACGAGATCGCCCTGTCCGGTGGGGACGAGGTGCAGATCGGGAAGTATCGCCTGGTGTACTTCGCCAGCCAGCCGGCGCCCGGAGGAACCCACCGGTGACCTCAGCCGCCCAGAGCCACTCCCGTATGAGCATCGGAGAGGTCCTGGAGCGCCTGCGTGCGGACTTTCCCGAGATCAGCATCTCCAAGATCCGCTACCTGGAGTCCGAGGGGCTCGTCGAACCCGAACGCACGCCGGCCGGTTACCGCAAGTTCTCCGAGGCGGACGTCGAGCGGCTGCGCTACGTGCTCATCTGCCAGCGCGAGCACTTCCTCCCGTTGCGGGTGATTCGCGAGCACCTGGAGGCCATCGACCGCGGGCAGGAACCCCCTCAGCTCCCCGGTGGCGGGTCCCGGGTGCCCAGCGTCGTGCTAGCCGCGGACAACAGTCCCGATCCGGATGCCTTCAAACCGGACCCCTCGGGCCTGCGAATGTCGCGTACGGAGCTGATCGAGGCGGCCGGGATCGATGCCGAGCTGCTGGACCAGATCGAGGGCTTCGGGCTGGTGCGGACCCGGCCGGGGTCCGACCACTACGACGGCGACGCGTTCGTGGTGGCGAAGACCGTGGGGGAGATGGCCTCCTTCGGTCTCGAGCCGCGACATCTCCGGTCGTTCAGGACCGCCGCCGACCGTGAGGTCGGACTGGTCGAGCAGGTGGTGACCCCGTTGCGGAGGAAGCGCGACGCCACCGCCAAGGCGCGGGCGGAGGAGACGCAGCGTCAGCTGGCCGCGCTTTCGGTACGGCTGCATGCGACCTTGGTCAAGACCGGGCTGGGAGGATCTTGAGATCGGAGTAGGGTGGATGCGTGCGTGAAATCGATGTTGTCGGCGTACGCGTGGAGATGCCCTCCAACCAGCCGATCGTGCTCCTACGCGAGACCGACGGTGATCGGTACCTCCCGATCTGGATCGGTGCGGTCGAGGCGACCGCGATCGCATTCGCTCAGCAGGGCGTGGTTCCGCCACGTCCGTTGACGCATGACCTGATGAAAAATCTGCTGGAAGCACTCGGGCAGCCGCTCGCCGAGGTGCGGATCTCCGAGGTGCGCGACGGCGTCTTCTATGCCGACCTGGTGTTCGCCTCCGGGGTCGAGGTGAGCGCGCGTACGTCGGACTCCATCGCGCTGGCGTTGCGGACGGGCACCCGGATCCTGTGTGAGGAGACCGTGCTCGACGAGGCCGGAATCGTCGTACCCGACGAGCAGGAGGCCGAGGTGGAGAAGTTCCGCGAGTTCCTCGATCAGGTCACCCCAGAGGATTTCGATGCGGGGTCGACCTAAACCTGAGCTTGAGGGTTACGACACGCCGGAGCGTCGGGTGTCGGCGTCGTTGACCTGACCACCTCCCGGACTTACCGTGACATGTGAACGTCCTCGACGTAACTCCAACCGTGTTGTCACGGTGAACGCGTGCCGCGAGCGGCCCGGTCGGGGATGACATGGACCTTGGGAGGTAGTCGTGAGCCGTGACGGTGACCGGACCGCACCCACGGCCGAGGGCCCGACGGGCGCCACGGTCGACCAGATCGCCGACGCCGCGTACGCGGTGGGCGAGCAGGGGCTGCTGTTCGACGACGACGTCTCGCCGCTGCCCGACGACGTCGGCTATCGCGGTCCGACGGCGTGCAACGCGGCCGGCATCACGTACCGCCAATTGGACTACTGGGCACGCACCGGTCTGGTGGAGCCCACCGTGCGTTCGGCGCACGGGTCCGGCACGCAGCGGCTGTACTCGTTCCGCGACGTGCTGTTGCTGAAGGTGATCAAGAGCCTGCTGGACGCCGGAGTCTCCCTGCAGCAGATCCGGAGCGCGGTCGAGCATCTACGCAAGCGGGGTACCGACGACCTCACCCAGGTCACCCTGATGAGCGACGGTGCCAGTGTCTATGAGTGCACGTCCAGTGACGAGGTGATCGACCTGCTCCAGGGCGGCCAAGGGGTGTTCGGCATCGCGATCGGCGGTGTGTGGCGGGACATCGAGGGCTCGCTGTCGGAGCTGCCGAGCGAACGCGCCGAGGCGCCCGGTCAGGCGGCACCCGGAGACGAGCTCGCGGCCCGCCGGCAGGCCCGCCTCACCGGCTGAGCGCGCGGCTCGCGGCGACGTCCCGAGGCGCGTCCGTCGGCGGTCTTTTTCGTTACGTCCTTCGGATCCATGTGGTCGGCGTCCGCCGCTCAACAACGGCGCGCCGGTCCCGGGTGGTCGGGTTCTGCCGGGTGGGCTGGTAGGTTTTCTTATGCCCGTGATGCCGTGCGGGAGAGATCTCGACGCCGTACGTCGAGACGCCGAAGGGGCAATCCCTCCCCAGAACCTCTCAGGCCAACGGACCGCGCGGACCAGGCGACTCTGAAGGCACGCAGAAGTGCCGACAGAAGGGGAGGCCAAAGGGAAGTCCCTTCGACCAACCTGGAGCCTCTCGGTGAGCGACCACCTGACACTCGCAGAACTCGACGCCGCCGCACCGTTCCGTGACCGGCACATCGGTCCCAGCGCGGACGAGCAGCAGCACATGCTGAAGTCCCTCGGATTCGCCAGCCTCGCCGACCTGATGGAGGCTGCCGTGCCGTCATCGATACGCACTTCGGCGCTGCGCCGAACGGAGTCGTCTCCGCCCGGGGGCGCCTTCGGCGCCCCTTTACGCCCGGCCACGCCCGAGACGACTCCGTCCGGCTCCGCACCGCGAGCCGCGTCCGAGTCGCAGGCTCTGGCTGAGCTGCGTGCGCGCGCCGGCCGCAACCGGCCGCTGGAGCCGATGATCGGGCTCGGCTACTACGGCACGGTGACGCCGCCGGTGATCCGGCGCAACGTGCTGGAGAGCCCGGCGTGGTACACCGCGTACACGCCGTACCAGCCGGAGATCTCCCAGGGCCGCCTGGAGGCGTTGCTGAACTTCCAGACCATGGTCGAGGATCTCGCCGGGCTACCGACGGCGAACGCCTCCCTGCTGGACGAGGGGACCGCGGTGGCCGAGGCGATGACGCTGGTACGCCGGGCGAGCCGGGGGCATGCCGGCGGCGCCTTCGTGGTCGACGCCGACGCCCTGCCGCAGACCATTGAGGTGGTGCGCACCCGGGCCATGGCGATGGGTATCGACGTCGTCGTACACGACCTGTCCACGGGTCTGCCGGACGGCGAGCTGTCCGGCGTGATGATCCAGTATCCCGGTGCCGGCGGTGCGGTGCCCGACGTCGCGGCCTTGATCGAGGCCGCACACGCGCGGGACGCGATGGCGGTCGTCGCCGCCGACCTGCTGGCGTTGTGCGTGCTGGAGGCGCCCGGCCGGCTCGGCGCCGACGTCGTCGTCGGGTCGAGCCAGCGGTTCGGCGTCCCGCTGTTCTACGGGGGTCCGCACGCCGCCTACATGGCGGTGCGGTCCGGCCTCGAACGCCAACTGCCCGGCCGGCTGGTCGGCGTCTCGGTCGACGCCGAGGGCCGGCCGGCGTACAGGCTGGCGTTGCAGACCCGCGAGCAGCACATCCGCCGGGACAAGGCGACGTCCAACATCTGCACCGCCCAGGTGCTCCTGGCGGTCGCGGCCTCGATGTACGCGGTCTATCACGGCCCGTCAGGTTTGCGCGGGATCGCCCAGCGCGTGCACCGCTGCGCGGCCGTGCTGGCCGCCGGCCTGCGGTCCGGCGGCGTGGAGCTGCGGCACGACCGGTTCTTCGACACCGTGGTCGCGCGTGTGCCCGGCCGGGCCGAGGCCGTGGTCGCCGCCGCTCGGGACGCGGGTGTCCATCTTCGGCTGGTGGACGCCGACCATGTCGGGATCTCCACCGGGGAGACCACGACGTACGCGCACTTGGAAGCGGTCTGGTCGGCGTTCGGGATCGATGGCGCGGACATCGAGGAGCTGGACCGGGTCACGAGCGACGCGTTGCCGGGTGAACTGGTCCGCCGTACGCCGTACCTCGAGCACCCGGTCTTTCACCGGCACCGGTCCGAGACCGCCATGCTGCGTTATCTGCGCACCCTGTCGGACCGGGACTTCGCCCTCGACCGGGGCATGATCCCGCTCGGGTCCTGCACGATGAAGCTCAACGCGGCCGTTGAGATGGAGCCGATCAGCCTACCCGGCTTCGCCGATCTGCACCCGTTCGTGCCGGCCGAGGACGCGGCGGGTTACGGCGAGCTGATCGACGAGCTGGAGGCGTGGCTCGCGGGTATCACCGGCTATGCCCAGGTCTCGATCCAGCCCAATGCCGGGTCGCAGGGCGAGCTGGCCGGCCTGATGGCGATCCGGGCCTATCACCGCGACCGCGGCGAGGACCGCGACGTCTGCCTGATCCCGTCGAGTGCTCATGGCACGAACGCGGCGTCCGCGGTGATGGCCGGGATGCGGGTCGTGGTAGTGCGGGCGGCCGAGGACGGCAGCGTCGACCTGGACGATCTGTGGGCGAAGTGCGAGGAGCACTCGTCCGACCTCGCGGCGATCATGGTGACCTATCCGTCGACCCATGGCGCCTACGAGGACGGGATCACCAAGCTGTGCGCGATCATGCACGAGCATGGCGGCCAGGTCTACGTGGACGGAGCGAACCTCAATGCGCTGATGGGGTTCGCCCGGCCGGGTGAGTTCGGCGGGGACGTCTCGCATCTGAACCTGCACAAGACGTTCTGCATCCCGCACGGCGGGGGCGGTCCCGGTGTGGGTCCGGTGGCGGTGGCCGAACATCTCGCGCCGTACCTTCCGAGCCATCCCGCGCACCCGGACCCGGAACGCCGTACCGGCATCGGCCCGATCAGCGCGGCGCCCTACGGATCGGCCGGGATCCTGCCGATCTCGTGGGCCTACATCCGGCTGATGGGGGAGGCGGGGCTCGCGGAGACGACCGGCGTCGCCGTGCTGTCGGCGAACTACGTCGCGAGCCGGCTCGACGAGCACTTCCCGGTGCTCTACCGCGGGCACGGCGGCCTGGTGGCCCACGAGTGCATCCTCGACGTACGTCCGCTGGCGAAGCGGGCGGGGATCAGTGTGGACGATGTCGCCAAGCGTCTGATCGACCACGGCTTCCACGCCCCGACGATGAGCTTCCCGGTGGCGGGGACGTTGATGGTGGAGCCCACCGAGTCCGAGGATCTCGCCGAGCTGGACCGGTTCTGCGACGCCATGATCGCGATCCGGGCGGAGATCGACGAGGTGATCGCGGGGACCTGGGCCGCCGAGGAGAGCCCGCTGCGCGGAGCGCCGCACACGGCGCGGTCGCTGACCGGTGAGTGGGACCGGCCGTACGGCCGGGATCGGGCGGTGTTCCCCGCCGGGCATCCGGTGGAGAAGTACTGGCCGCCGGTCGCGCGCATCGACCAGGCCTACGGCGACCGGAACCTCGTGTGCTCCTGCCCTCCGCCGGAGGCGTTCACCGCCTGACCCCGGTCCTCGCGCCGAGATTGCACATCTGGCCGTTTCTTCGGCGCGCATGCCGTACCTGCGGTCAGCGCTTGAGCCTGCTTGCCACCGTCCGGGTCTCCGGCCAGCGTCCACGGGCGATCAGGACGAAGAGCACGAGCAGGAACGCCGGTGTCAGTGCCGTGACCAGGTCGTCCATGATGAAGATCTGGGTGATGATCGCACCGACCATCACGATGCTCAGTCCGATGGCAGCGAGGCCGGACAGCGCCCGGATCAGCAGGCCGATCGCACCGGCCAGCTCGCAGGTGGCGACGAAGTACCGGAACCAGTCGCCGATACCGATCTCGTCGAAGATCTCCACCGCCGTCGCCTCACCGAAGAACTTGGGGCAGGGGCGTGGCGTACGTCCGGCGACGTACGCCGAGGGCCCACCGATGCGCCCCGCGACGTAGCCGAGTGCCGCTCCGAGGCGGACGACTCGCCCGGGCCCGGTGACCGAGCATCGGTGCATGACGAACGGATCACCTCAGCGGACCGGGGTTGGCAGCGATGAGTTTTCCCACGCTCCCCGGTCTGTACCGGTGACACCGAGCGAAGGAGCACCGATGACTGCGCAGACCCTGGCGGCCGACGTGACCGGCATCAGCGTGGGTTCGGCCGTGCACGATCTCCGCCGTACCTTCCGCGGCGCTGTGCATGCGCCGGGTGACGACGAGTACGACGCCCAGCGGCAGGCCCTCAACCCGGCCCTGGACCCGCGCCCGGTGGTGGTCGCGGAGGCGTCGACCGCGGCCGATGTGCGCGCCGCCGTCCTCACCGCCCGCGAGTACGACCTGCCACTGGCCGTGCAGTCCACCGGGCACGGCACGCTGGTGCCCTCCCACGGTGGGGTGCTGCTCAAGACCTCCCGGATGGCGCAGGTCCTGGTCGACCCCGACCGGCGGATCGCCCGGGTCGGCCCGGGTGCGCGGTGGAGCGACGTCATCGCCGCCGCCGAGGTCTTCGGCCTTGCCCCGTTGTCCGGTGACACGCCCTCGGTCGGCGTCGTCGGCTACACTCTGGGTGGCGGGCTGAGCTGGCTGTCGCGCACGTACGGCTTCGCCGCCGACAGCCTGCTGCGTGCCGAGATCGTGACCGCCGAGGGCCGCCTCTTCCGGGCGGACACCCACCGGAACCCCGATCTGTTCTGGGCGCTGCGCGGTGGAAGTGGCAACTTCGGCGTGGTGACCTCCTTGGAGTTCAGGCTGTACCCGGTGGAGAGCGTCTACGGCGGGGTGGCGCTCTTCCCGATCGACCGTGCGGCCGACGTGATCGGGCACTATGCCGAGCACGCGGACGAGCGGCCCGACGAGCTGACCCTGTCACTGGTCGCAATGCGGCGGTCGCCGGTCGAGGGCGTCGACGGTCCGGTGCTGGCGGTTCGGGGAGCCTACGCCGGTGACGCAACGCGGGCCCGGCGGGCGATGCGCCCGTTGTGGGACGTCGCGGGTACGCCGCTGGTGGACGGGTTCCGCACGATGAGCTATGCGGAGACCCGCACCATCGGGGGTACGCCGCCCCGGCAGTTCGAGATGTTCGACGACCTGCCCGGCACCCTGATCGAGACCGCCATCGACTCCGTCATCCGGGAGGACTCCGGCGTCAACGCGCTGGAGATCCGGGAATGGGGCGGTGCGATGGCGAATCCGACCCACGAGTCGCCCGGACCGGTCGGTCACCGTGAGGTGCCGTTCACGATCAAGATGGACGCGTCCGCCGAGGGCGCCGCGCCGTTGACGGCGTACGCCACCGGTGGTTCGTACCTGAACTTCCTGCACGACGCCACGAGGACGCACGCGGCGTACACCGAGGCGAACTACCCGCTGCTGCGGGACATCAAGCGGGCCTACGACCCGGACAACGTGTTCCGGCTGAACCACAACATCCCGCCGAGCCCACAGCACCGGTGGGTCACCGCAAGCTAGGGCCCAATCTCGGCGCGAGAGAGCGGCGTCAGCGGGAGCGAGAACAGCTCGGCGCGAGAGAGCGGCGTCAGAGCGACGATCAGCTGGCCTGGCTCACGCTCGACATGTTGAAGCCGGGGACCCGTAGCGGCGGCATCGCCGTGCGCGGGAAGTAGTCGCCCCACTCCCGGGAGAACGCCGGAACCGTGGCGCCCGCCTCGTCGAACCGGTCGAGCATGTCGACCGGGCTCTCGTTGAACCGGAAGTTGTTGACCGCACCGGTGACCTCGCCGTCCTCGACCAGGTAGACGCCGTCGCGGGTGAGCCCGGTCATCAGCAGGGTCTGCGGATCGACCTCCCGGATGTACCACAGGCAGGTCAGCAACAGGCCGCGGCGGACGCCGGCGACCAGGTCGTCGACCGAGCCCGTGGCGTCGTCCACGGTCATGGCGAGGTTGTCGATGGCCGGGGTGTGGGGGAGCGAGGTGAGCTCGGCCGAGTGCCTGGTCTGCAGCAGCGACCGGAGTACGCCGCCCTCGATCCAGTTGGTGGGAGCGACCGGCAGGCCGTTGTCGAACACGCTCAGCTCGGACGTCGACCGCGGTGCGACGACGACCGGGCTGCACTCGATGCCCGGCATCGCCGGGTCCGACCACAGTCGCATCCGCCGGCTGGACAGCGTCGTACCGACCTTCGTCCCGCCACCGGGCCGGGAGAAGACCGACCGGCCCTCGAACGCGTCCCGTGCCGAGGCCGACCAGTACATGTAGATCATCAGGTCGGCGACCGCGGTGGGCGGCAGCACGGTGTCGTAGCGCCCGGCCGGGAGCTCGACCTGACGCGCGGCCCAGTCGAGCCGGCGCGCCAGCTCGGACTCGATCGCCAGCGCGTCGACGTCGGAGAAGTCCCGGGTGGCCTGCCCGACCCAGGCCGATCTGGTGCGCTCGGAGTCCTTCCCGGTGACGCCGACGTGACCGGACGGCTGGACGTGGCGCACCCGCAGGCCGGTGGACGAGCCGACGTACGTCGTCGTCATGTCGTGCTCCACATAGCCGTACAGCACCCGGTTGGCCCCGCCGGCTCGGCCGAGCGCCTCGCCCAACGCCGGTGCGAACTCGTCGAAGACCTGGATCGACGTGCGTTCGGGCGGCTCCGCCCAGTCCGGTGCCGCGTCGCCCGAGGCGAGCGACTGGGCGTCCTCGGCCGGCTCGGCGCCGGCGGCAGCGGCGTCCGCCGCCTCCACCAGCTCGGCGATCTGGTCGGAGGACGTCGCGCTGCCGCTGATGACGCCCGCGGCGGTGCCCTCCGCGCCATCCTTGGTCGCGATCACGGTGGCCGTCGTCCGCTGGATCATGCCGTTCGTGGTCAGGGTGTTGTTGGCCCACCGCAGGTTGGCGTTGGTGGACGCCGAGAGGAGTACGACGCAGCCGTCGGACCGCGTGGTGTCGAGTGCGTGCTCGACGAGTCGCTGCGGGGTAAGACTCACCGGAGGCCTCCTGGCTGCGGCCTAACGGCCGGATTCGCTTGCTGTGTTGAGAATTCGGATGTCACGGCATAGTACCGACGGGCAGCCGTGGCTGACCGGGGCGATCTGACCCGGTTGGGCCTTGCCGCAGTTGAAGGCACCGCCCAGCACCCAGGTCTGTGGTCCGCCGGTCGCCTCCAAGGCTCCCCAGAAGTCCGTCGTGGTGGCCTGGTAGGCGACGTCGCGAAGCTGCCCGGCGAGCCGGCCGTTCTCGATCCGGAAGAAGCGCTGACCGGTGAACTGGAAGTTGTAGCGCTGCATGTCGATCGACCACGACTTGTCACCGACGACGTAGATGCCCCGCTCTACCCGGCCGATCAGATCCTCGGTCGAGGGGCCGCCCTCGGCGGGCTCGATCGAGACGTTGGCCATGCGCTGGATCGGGATGTGGCTGGGGGAGTCGGCGTACGCGCAGCCGTTGGAGCGCTCCAGCCCCAGCAGGGGCGCCATCCGCCGGTCGACCTGGTAGCCGACGAGTACGCCGTCCCGGATGAGGTCCCAGCGCTGGGTCTGCGTGCCCTCGTCGTCGTACCCGATGGTTGCCAGGCCGTGCTCCACGGTGCGGTCGGCGGTCACGCTGAGGGCCGGTGAGCCGTACTGCAGCGAGCCGAGATTGTCGAGGGTGGCGAACGACGTACCGGCGTAGTTCGCCTCGTAGCCCAGTGCGCGGTCGAGCTCGGTGGCATGACCGATCGACTCGTGGATCGTCAGCCAGAGGTTGGACGGGTCGACGACCAGGTCGTAGCGGCCGGGTTCGACGCTCGGCGCGGCCAGCTTCTCGGCCAGGAGTTGCGGCAGCTCCGCGAGCTCGGCGTCCCAGTCCCAGCCGGTGTCGGTGAGGTACTCCCAGCCGCGCCCGACCGGCGGGGCCAGCGTCCGCATCGAGTCGAACCCGCCGGACGCGGCGTCCGTCCCGTAGGCCTCGAGGACCGGGTAGAGCCGCACCCGCTGCTGGATGGTGCTCGTGCCCGCCGAGTCGGCGTAGAACTTGTTCTCCTGGACCTGCTGCAGCGCGGCGCTGACGTGATCGACGCCGTCCGCTCCCAGCAGTCGTGCGCTCCAGTCACCGAGCAGGGCGATCTTCTCCGGCATGGCGACGCCGAACGGGTCGACGTCGTACGCCGAGACCCAGACGGCGTCGTCGTATGTGGGCTCGGGAGCGAGCGCGATGCGCTCGGAGTTCATCGGCGACGACACCTGGGCCACCCGCACGGCCTCCTCCGCGGTGTGCACGGCCGCGTCCGGCGTGAGCACGTCGGTCGAGGCGAAGCCCCAGGTGCCGTCCAGGATCACGCGTACGGCGAACCCGAGCCGCTCCTGGTCGGAGGCGCCCTCGAGGGTGGCATCGCGCAGCGTGATGTCCTGGCTCCGGATCCGCTCCAGGCGGAAGTCCGCGTGTTGCACCCGGAAGTCCGTGGTGCGCTGGAGTGCCGCGTCGGCCAGGCGCTGGAGTGGGAGATCCGTGAACGTGGCGTCTACGCGATTCTGCGACGGCATGGTGGGACTCTAACTTTCCGCGCCGACGGCACCCGGTCCCAGGTCCGGCCGGACCGTCTCGCCTCGCCGTCGCACGTCAGGTCTGGGACAGGGTGGAGCCGGATCTGGACTTGTGTACCTCCACCTGAGCGGGGATGCGGACCTGCAGGTCGCCGACGTGGCTAACCACGCCCACGCTCCGTCCGCCGCTGCGCAGCGAGTCGAGCACGTCCATCACCTCGTCGAGGGTCTCCGGGTCGAGCGAGCCGAAGCCCTCGTCGACGAACAGGGTGCCGATCTCGGCTCCACCCGCCTCCTGGGTGACCACGTCGGCGAGACCGAGCGCCAGCGCCAGCGAGACCACGAAGGTCTCGCCTCCCGACAGGGTCGCCGGATCGCGGGTCTCGCCGGTCCAGCCGTCGTGCACCTGCAACCCCAGGCCGCCCCTGGTGTCGCCGACGCCGCGCTCGGCGGTGTGGCGCAGGAGGTACCGGCCGCTCCCCATGCGCCTGAGGCGCTCGTTCGCGGCGTCCACGACGTGTTCGAGACGGGACGCTACGACGTAGGCCGACAGCCGCATCTTCAGCGGGTTGTCGGTGGACGTGCCCGAGCACAACGCCGCCATGCGCTGCGCGACCGACCATGCGCGGCGGACCGGGTCCCATGCGGCGAGCAGGGACTCCAGGTCGGAGTGCAGCGCCTCGAGACGGTCGGCCTGCAGCCGCAGGTGGTGCTCGCCGAGCGCGGCCTCCTCGCGGGTGCGCTCCGCGTCCGCGAGGGCCCGGTCCGTCGCCGTCAGCTCGACGGCGGGAACGGCGGCCGCGGCCATCAGGTCGGGATCGTCGAGCAAAGCGCGTACGGCGGCCGCCTCGTCCTCCCGCTCGCGTACCACCGACTCGGCGTTGGCCAGGTCGGTCTGGCTCAGCAGCGCGGCCCTCGCCTGCTCGGCATCGGTGAACTCCGCGTCGTTCACCGCCCGCGCGAGGCGTTGTCGCGCGCGGGCGTGCGCGGCGTCCGCCTCGTTGCTGGCGCGGACGGCGTCCAGCGCACTCTCCAGCAGCTCGGTGTGCTCCTTGGTGGCGGTGAGTCGCGCACCCAACGACGTGTCGTCGCCGAGTGCGCTCGCCAGTGTGGTCCGGAGCCTCTCCCGGCGGCGGAGGAGGACGTCGCGGCGTTCTCCAAGTGCGGTGCGCTCGATCTCCAGCTCGCCGGCCAGGTCGCGGGCCTCCTCGAACGCGGTCTTCAGGTCGGCCACCTCGGCGGCGAGGCGTTCCGTGCCGGCGGCGAGTCGTTCGGCGCGGGCGTGCTCTGCGCGGGCGTGGTCGAGCTCGCGCTTCGCCGACTCGGCGTCGTGGCCCGATGCGGCGGCGCGCGCGACGGCCAGCTCGCGGTCGGCGGTCGCGAGCACCTCGGCGGCCTGCTCCCGCGCCCGGTCGGCGGCCTGAGAGGCGCGCTGGGCTTCTCGCTCGTCCGTCTCGGACACCCGGTCGCTGCCGGTCGCGGGGCTGGGATGGTCTGACGCCCCGCAGACCGGGCAGGCCTCTCCCGGCCGGAGCTGGCTGGCCAGCTCCGCCGCCATGCCGTCGAGCCTGGCCTGCCGCAGGTCGAGCCAGGCGTCCCGGCACCGCTGGGCCTCGTCCGTGGCCCGGGCGGCGGTCTGGTGGTAGGACTCCCGTTCGCGCACCAGCCGGGCGACCTCACCGGCCGCGTCGTGTACGCGGGCGGCTCGCTCGGCCTGCTGCACGAGGCCCGGCATCTCGGCGGACGCGGCGCGCGCGTCCGCGATCGCCCGCGACCGCTGCTCCAGGGCGGCCGTGGCCTGCCGGGTCGCCGACAGCGCCTGCTCGTGCTGCGCACAGGTGTCCGCGATCTGCCGGCTCAGCTCGGCCAGCTCGTCGTCCAGCGACGTGAGCTCGTCCTGGGTGGGCTGCAGAGACTCCAGCCGGGCCGTCTCGGTACGGCGTTCCTGTACGGCGGCGCGGAGTCGTTCGACCGTGAGCCCGGAGCCGCGCGGGAGTCGTGCGTGGTCCGCCGCCTCGGACAGGCGGGCGTCGGCCGCGGCCCGGGCCTCGGCGAGGGTGTCCGCGGTCGAATCGGTGAGCTCCAGCAGCGGCTGGACGGCGGTCGCCCGCCGGGCGGCACGTACCCGGGCCCGCAGGGCGCCGGTGTCCTCGGCGAGGGCCCGCACCGCAGCGTGCCGGCGTACGGCCTCCGAGTGCCGCCGCTGCCGCTCCGCGAGGTCGCGCGCGGCATCCGCCTCGGCGCGGGCCGACTTTGCCTCCAGCCTGCGGGCCTCGGTGATCTCCTGCGCCCCTGCGACCTCGGCGACGGCGTCCCGGCGCAGGCCCTCGGACCACGCCCGCACCACCTCGGGGTCGATCTCCTCCGGGCGCGGTCGATCACCGACCTCGGCGATCCGCTCCAGCTTGTCGCGGATCTGGGCGATGTGCCGAGCGGACTCGGCGTCCAGATCCTTGCGGTGATCGGAGAGCCAGTCCTCGATCGCACGGAACCGGCCGGTGCCGAAGAGCTGCTCGAGCAGTGCGTGCCGCTCCTGCGCTCCAGACCGGAGGAAGGTCTCGAACTTGCCCTGCGGGAGCATCGCGACCTGGCAGAACTGCGTCATCGTCATGCCCAGCAGCCCGCCGATCAGGTCACCCGCCTCGTCGATGCGGTTCGTGCGCTGCTGCCAGGCGCCGTCCTGAAGCTCCTCCACCAGAGCCTTGGCGTGCTCCCTGATCGTGCCGGTGCCGCGCTTCTTGGGGCGCACCCACTCCGGTGACCGGGTGATGCGCAGCCGGCGCCCGCGGAGCGTGACGTCGAGTACGACCCGGGGACCCCGGGCGGGGTCGGCGTGGTCGCTGTGCAGGCGTTTCGCCTTGTCGCGCTCGCCGGGAACCCGGCCGAACAGCCCGAAGCACACCGCGTCGAGCACGCTGGTCTTGCCGGCGCCGGTCTGGCCGCACAGCAGGAACAGTCCGGACTCGGCGAGCGGGTCGAACTCCACTCGCTCCACCCCGGCGAACGGGCCGAACGCGGTGATCTCCAGCGTGTGCAGTCGCATCAGGCCGCGCCGTCCTCCAGTCGGCACGCGTCACAGGCGCCTTGCAGCAGCGCGGCCTCCTCCGCGTCGGGTGGCTCGCCGCGTACGTCGGTCACGAACTCGCGGACGATCTCGCCGTCGCTGCGACCCTCCACCCGGGTCGCCCACGAGCCCGTCCGGTCCGAGCCCTGACCCTCGGGCTCGAACGACAGCACCAGCGCATGCGGGAAGCGCCCCCGCAGCCGCGGCATCGCCTCGGCCGGGCGCACCGGATCGGTCAGCGTGATGTGCAGCCAGTGCTCCTCGACCGCGGCGTGCCGGGGATCCTGCAGCAGGACGTCGAGCCGGCCGCGCAGCATGGCGAGGCCGCGCGGAACCGGTGCCGGTACGAACTCGACGACGTCGACGCCGGACCCGTCGAGGTCGACCAGCCAGCTGCCCTTGTGGTGACCGGCCTCGGAGAAGGAGTACGCCAGGGGAGACCCGGAGTAGCGCACGTGCGGAAGGACCTGCTGCCTGCCGTGCAGATGGCCGAGCGCGACGTAGTCCACGCCGTCGTACAGCTTCACACCCACCTGGGAGACGCCACCGACGCTGATGTCGCGCTCGCTGTCGCTGCTCTGCCCACCGGTCACGAACGCGTGCGACATCACCAGCGATCGGGTCTGCACGGGCCGGGTCGCGAGATCCCGGCGTACGCGGTGCATCGCCTCGCCGAGCGACGCCGAGTGCGTGCGTTCCGGGAGCCGCCACGGTTCGCGGACCAGGTCGGGCTCGAGGTACGGGATGGCGTAGATCGCGACCGGACCGTGGACGTCCTCCAGCAGCACCGGGCGTCCGGCGGACTCCGGGTCCGTGCGCAGGTGTATCCCGGCGGCGTCGATCAGGTCGGCGGCGAAGCCCAGCCGGTGTGCCGAGTCGTGGTTGCCGCTGCTCAAGACCACCCGGACCCGCTCGGCCGCCAGTCGGTGGAGCGCCTCGGACGCCAGCTGCACCGCGTCCACCGGCGGCAGGGCCCGGTCGTAGATGTCGCCCGCCACCACGACGGCATCCACCGACTCCGCGCGCACGGTCTCGACCAGGTGATCGATGAACGCGCCCTGCGCACCCAGGAGGTCCTCCCGGTGGAAGGACCGGCCGAGATGCCAGTCCGAGGTGTGCAGGATGCGCATGAGGTCGACGCTAGGACCGTCGGCCGACATCGCCGGGATGCCGCGCCGCCGCCCCCGCATTTGTCCCTCGCGTCCCGCATGCCGTGGGTCGGTCAGCGCGGACGATGTTTGGAATATCTCGCGAACCCGGGGTGGCGAGATATTCCAAGGATCCATCCAGAGTGAGTAGGCAGTGCGTGCCGCACCGGTGCGGTACGGCGGACCAGCCGCTCCGCCGCAGGAGGCAACCCACGCCGGCCGCGGTCCGGCACGGGTCGCCGAACACCTGGCCAACGCCGAGCCTGACCGTGGTGGCGCCCGTAAGGGCGCTCGACAGGTCGCGGTCCAGATCGCTCCATCGGCCGCCGAAGTCCTCGTGGCCGAGTCGGCCATCGAGCTCGACCACGGTCGCCAGGTCGGCGTACTCGACATCGCGGAAGCAGGGCATGTCCCGCATGACCACGCGGCGCTGCCTCGATCCGGTCGGGAGACCGTGCGGACGCTCGACGAGGCGCAGATACCCGACCTCGAGGTAGGAGGAGGCGCCGGTCGCCACATCGTCGAGGACTTGCCGCAGCGTGGCGCGCATCCGCATTCTCGAGAACGTCACGAGCGCCGACCGAAGGCGGTCCGGCGTGGTCATGCGCTGTTGGCAGGCGTCGGCGATGATGCCAATCGCCCGAGCCTCGGATTCGGTGGATGCATGCAGGAGTACGGCGTGCTCGAACCTCACCACCAGTGGATTACGCGCCGGATGAACGAATCCGGCCAGTCCCGACAAACGATGCGGCCGGACGCCGGGGCGGGCCTGAACCCGACGGGTGGTGTCGATGGCCACGTGGATGACCGACTCGTCATGGTCTCTGAGGCGCATGCCCCAATGGACCAAGGCGCAGCAATGGCTTATGGCCGCGCCGTCTCCGCAGCTGAGCACGGCCGCCCATAACCTGGCGTCCCAAAAGCTCGGCCCGGTGAAGGTCGCGTATGTGCCCGGCACGAGGCGTCGCCAATGACCCGCGTCGACCCGGTGCTGGAGCATGGCATCGGTCATGCCGTGGGCGAGCGCTTGCGACCGGGTGACGACACCGGCCTGCCGGGCGGCGAGCTCGCGTACGGCGACGAATGGGCGCCCGGTGGGGCGCTCCGGTTCGGGCAGAGGTCGGGTCATGGCTATCGAGCCTCCCTCGCCGAGCCCGATCGTGGCCGTGGCTTCGGGCGTGCTGTGGATGAGTCGCCACGGATCGGCCGCGGTGGACGGATCCTGGCCGGTCGGTGTTTGGAGGCGAGTGCGGGTCGTGATCCACGCGATCCTCCAAACATCGACGGTCGTCCGGCAGGGCGCAGGACGGAGCGGTCCGCCGCGGCGAGCAGGCGGGGACGGCGCGTTCTGAGGACGTCTCACGGGGGTACGCTGCGCGGCATGGGTGCCGGCCACGGGTACGCGCAGGCCAGCAGCGGCCGGGCGCATCGCGGTCGCCTGACGGCCGTGCTGGTCATCACCGCGAGCGTGCTGGTCCTCGAGATCGTCGGCGGGCTCCTCACCGGAAGCCTCGCGTTGCTGGCCGACGCCGGGCACATGTTCACCGACGTCGCCGGGATCGGCCTGGCGCTCCTGGCCATCACGGTGGCCGACCGGATGTTCGCGGCGCGGAGTACGTTCGGCTTCTACCGGCTGGAGATATTCGCCGCGGCCGTCAACGCCGTACTCCTGCTCGGCGTCGCCGTGTGGGTCGTGGTGTCCGCCGTACGCCGCCTCTCCGAACCACCCGAGGTGGAGAGCGGGCTCATGCTCGCGGTCGCGGTGGTCGGGTTGGCGGCGAACCTGGTCGGTCTCATCCTCCTGCGTACGGGATCCCGGGAGAGCCTCAACCTCAGGGGCGCCTACCTGGAGGTGCTCGGCGACCTGCTGGGTTCGCTCGCGGTGATCGTCGCCGCGGTCGTGATCGCCCTGACCGGCGAGGCCGCCGCGGACCCGCTGGCCTCGATCGCGATCGCGCTCCTGATCGTGCCGCGGACCTGGAGCCTGCTACGGGAGGCCACCGAGGTACTGCTCGAGGCGACTCCCAAGGGCGTCGACCTGGATCACATCCGCGACCATGTGAGGTCCGTCGACGGCGTGGTCGACGTACACGACCTGCATGTCTGGACGATCACCTCCGGCATGCCGGTGCTGTCGGCCCACGTCGTGGTCTCCGACGAGGCGTTGGCGGCCGCTGGTCCTGGTCCGGTTCTGGACCAACTGGCGCTGTGCCTCTCGGCGCATTTCGACGTGGACCATTGCACGTTCCAGATCGAGCCGGCAGAGCACGCCCGCCATGAGGGCTCCGTACACCCGTGACCGGCACGCGGACGGTCGTGAGGTTCACGCCGACCGCGGTCCCGTTGAACTACGGTGGCGGCATGATTGCCGCACTCGGGGGCGCTGCCGTCTCTGGCGGCGTCGGGAGTCCGCCGAGCACGCTCACGGCCGTCAAGCCGGCCGCTACGCTACGCGTGGACGAACAGCTGATGAACACAGAATGTGAGTGGGCTCTCAGAATTTGGGCCAATCGGCGGGTACATGCCACCCTGGGACCCGGATAAAAGAGTGATGAGACGCCCTTGGGTTCACGACTGTGCTGGGCGCCTCGACGACGATGCTGGGATTGGAGCACGGTGATCCGCGCGGCATACTCATCCGCGGCACCGCACCGCGGGGCGCGGCTATGGACCGGCCTCTCCTATACGGCGCTCCTACTGGCGGCTTTCCTCGTCCTGACCGTGCTGACGGCCGGCCCCCTGCAGGCCGTCGACCTGGCGCTCAACGAGCCCAGAGACATCTCGACCATCCGGCCGGGCCTCGAGATCGTGGACCGGATCGGCCAGCGTGCCGTCTGCCTGCCCATCCTCGGCCTGGTCGCCGGCTGGGCGGTCTACCGGGCCAGAAGCTGGCGCCCGGCGTTCGTGGCGGCCGTGAGTGTGCTGTCGGTTAACGCGTTCGTCGCGGTCTTCAAGTTCAGCCTGGAGCGCGGTGAGCCGCTGGAGAACGAGCCGGGCTTTCTGGCCGGTGGCGTGATGTACCCGTCCGGACACACCGCGAACGTCGTTCTGGTCTACGGCCTCGCCGCCTATCTGTGGTGGCGCTACACCGACTCGTCACGGGACACCCGCTGGATCATGGCGTTCGTCGTGATGCTCCTGACGTTGATCATGATCGCCACGTCCCTCACCCTGCGGTGGCACTGGTTCACCGACCTGATCGGCGGCGTCCTGGTGGGCGCCGCGGCGCTGCGGGCCGCGACGTCCATCGACCTGGCGATCCCGTTCACGCCGCTCACCCGCGAGGAGTCGCAGGTCACCAGGCCGGTCGCCCGGCACCTGTCGACCCGCCGGCAGAAGGTCGGCTCCCGCTGAGCCGACCGTCCGCGGGCGGCTCGGGTCACGCCTGGTACGTGCCCGTCAGGATCGCGCGTCCGATCGCCTTGAACGCGAGGTTGAACGACGCCACCGCGGGCGTGGCATCGGAATCGACACCCAGCTTGGGCTGACCCACGGCGTGCACGACGAAGTAGTAACGGTGCGCGCGGTCGCCCTCGGGCGGGGCCGCCCCACCGAAGGCCTTGGTGCCGAAGTCGCAGCGCACGTGGAACGCGCCCGGCGGCAGGCCGGACCCGTCCTCCGCTCCGGCACCCGCGGCCAGCTCGGTGACGTCGGCCGGTACGTCGACCATCACCCAGTGCCAGAATCCGGACGGCGTCGGGGCGTCCGGATCGAAACAGGTGACCACGTAGCTCTGCGTCCCCTCCGGCGCGCCCTCCCAGGAGAGCTGGGGTGAGGTGTTGCCCTCGGCGAACACCTGAGCCGACGGCAGCGGCTGGCCGTCGGAGACGTCCGTGCTGCGCACGGTGAACGTCGGCAGCTCGGGCAACAGGCTGTACGGATCCGGCGCGACTGGGCGTTCCAGGCTCATCGAGCTTCCTCCATCGAGACGTATTCGGGCTACGCGGCGGACATGCCGTGTCGGCGGTCCGTCCGCCGGATCCGAACGTACTCCCGTCGACGCGGAGTCGCGACCGGGGGCGACGTGCGGCCGGGCCGGTCACGGGTGCCGGTCTCGTCCAGCGGCTACCCGAACGTCCACGGTTCGGCGGCGGTTACCGTGGGTGGATCGCCGTCCGAATCGCCACGAGGACCGTCCCAGTGAACCCATCAGACCATCCGCCGTACCCCGTGGGGTTGTTCCTGAGCGGACGCCGCGTGGTGGTCGTCGGGGGCGGGAATGTGGCACAGCGCCGGGTGCCCGGCCTGCTCGGGGCGGGCGCGGACGTGCTCGTCGTGTCGCCGCGGGTGACGGCCGCGCTCGAGGGACTCGCGCTGTCCGGCGAGATCCGGTGGCGCGAGGGTGGCTTCCGGCCCGACGATCTCGACGACGCGTGGTACGTGATCGCGTCGGCCGACGTCCGCGAGGTCAACGACCTGGTCTCGCGGGAGGCCGAGCGCCGGCGGATCTTCTGCGTGCGCAGCGACGACGCGACCCAGGCGACCGCCTGGACGCCCGCCGTCGGTCGGCACGGCGACCTGACGGTGGCCGTGCTGGGCAGGCGGACGCCGCGCCGGTCGGCGGCGCTGCGCGACGCGATCCTCGACGGACTGTACGACGGCCGGCTCTCGGTTTCCGCCGTACGCGAGGTCACCCCGGGCGTCACGCTGGTCGGCGGAGGGCCCGGTGACGCCGACCTGGTCACCACGGCCGGCCGGCGGGCGTTGCACGAGGCCGACGTCGTCATCGCCGACCGGCTGGCCCCGCGCGCGGTGCTCGACGAGCTGCCCGCGCATGTCGAGGTCATCGACGCGGCGAAGCTGCCACGAGGACGCGCCGCCGAGCAGGAGGAGATCAACCGGCTCATCGTGGACCGGGTGCGTTCGGGGAAGCATGTCGTGCGGTTCAAGGGCGGCGACCCGTTCGTGTTCGGCAGGGGATTCGAGGAGGCGCTGGCGTGCGCGGAGGCGGGTGTTCCCTGGCGGGTGGTGCCGGGATTGACGAGCGCGATCTCGGTTCCCGCCGTGGCGGGGATTCCGGTGACCCATCGCGGGGTCGCGCATGAGTTCACCGTGGTCTCCGGTCACCTGCCGCCGGGACATCCGGAGTCGCTGGTGAACTGGCCGGCGCTGGCCGCCCTCGAGGGGACGCTGGTGCTGCTGATGGCGATCGGCAACCTGGCCGAGATCTCGGCGGAGCTGATCAAGCACGGCCGTCCGGCGGAGACGTCGGTGGCGGTGATCCAGGACGGCAGCATGCCGGGTGAGCAGGTGCTGTTCAGCCGGCTGAAGTCGGCCGCCGACGACGTGTCCCGGGCGGGGCTGCGCGCGCCGTCCGTGGTCGTCGTGGGTGAGGTCGTCGACGTCGCCCGGAGCTCCTGACCGGCGATGGCGACGCAGATCGAGATCACCGATCCGGACGATCCGCGTCTTGCCGACTATGTGCGGCTGCGGGAGACGCAGCTGCGCAGGAGCCTCGAATCGGAGCATGGGTTGTTCATCGCCGAGGGGGAGAAGGTCGTACGCCGCGCGGTCGACGCGGGTTACCCGGTGCGTTCGTTCCTGATGGCGTCGAGATGGCTGGCCGGTCTGTCGGACGTACTCGGTGGAACCGATGCGCCGTGCTATGTCGTGAGCGAGGAGCTGGCGGAGCGGGTGACCGGGTTCCACGTGCACCGTGGCGCGCTGGCGTCGTTGCGGCGCAAGCCAATGCCGACGGTCGAGGACGTGCTCGAGGGTGCGCGATCGGTCGTCGTGCTGGAGGACGTCGTCGACCACGCCAACGTCGGCGCGGTGGTCCGCACCGCCGCGGCGCTCGGCATCGACGGCGTGCTGCTGTCGCCGCGGTGTGCGGACCCGCTCTACCGGCGCGCGGTCAAGGTGGCGATGGGGGCGGTCTTCGAGCTGCCCCATGCGAGGTTCGGCGACTGGTACGGCGCACCGGACCTGCTGCGCGAACGCGGCTTCACCGTGGTCGCCCTGACGCCGGACGAGGACGCGGTGCCGATCGAACGTGCTGTCGCCCACGAGCGGGTGGCACTGCTGTTCGGATCCGAGGGCCACGGGTTGAGCCCGCGGTGGCTGCGTGCCGCCGACGTACGCGTGAAGATCCCGATGGCGATGGGCGTCGACTCGCTGAACGTCGCGGCTGCGGCCGCGATCACATGTTATGCCGTGGCACGGTCGAGGACCTGAGCCCGGCGTCGCGCCGCCCGGGTTACCGCCAAGAGCGGCTGGTTACACGCCAACGGTCAGAATCCGGCGCCGGTTTGTCCCGGTTCGGCCGGCGGTTAGCGTGTAACGCTGCGTTGGCCGGACGCCTAGCGGGGGCTCCAGTAGTCGAGCATCTCGGCGAAGGTCTCGA
>WHTJ01000057.1 GCA_009377795.1 Propionibacteriales bacterium
ACGGCCTTGATCGCAGAGATCTCGGTGCGTGCGCTCTTGTTGCCGAACTTGTCCATCATCCACGCGGCCTTCAGAACGAGCAGCCGCGCCTGCTCCAGGGCGACCCGGCTCTCGGCGATCCCCTGCTGAACGACGCCCTGCTCCGCAAGCGTCTTCCCGAAAGCCGTGCGCTCGTGGGCCCGGCGACACATCAGCTCGAGGGCGCGCTCGCCCTGGCCGAGCAGTCGCATGCAGTGGTGGATGCGTCCCGGACCAAGCCGTGCCTGCGCGACGGAGAAGCCGGCCCCCGGCTCGCCGAGGATGGAGTCCTGAGGCACCCGAACGTCGTCGAACAGGATCTCCGCGTGGCCGCCATGGGAGGCATGGTCGTAGCCGAAGACCGATGTCGAACGCAGGATATGCAGGCCCGGTGTCTCCCGGGGCACCAGAACGATGCTGTGCCGGCGGTGCGGGTCGGTCGCCTCGTCGCTCACCCCCATGACCAGGAACAGCGCGCAGCGGTGTCCCAGCGCGCCGGTGGACCACCACTTCCGCCCGTTGATGACGTACTCGTCACCGTCGCGCGTGATCCGCGTACTGATGTTGCTGGCGTCCGAACTGGCGACATCGGGCTCGGTCATGGAGAAGCACGATCGGATCTCTGCGTTCAGCAGTGGCACCAACCAACGCTCTTGCTGCTCCTGCGTGCCGAACTGGGCCAGTAGCTCCATATTCCCGGTGTCCGGCGGTGAGCAGTTCACCGCTTCGGGCGCGAGGTCGGAGCTACGGCCGGTGATCTCCGCCAGCGGGGCGTACTGCAGGTTGGTGAGCCCCGCACCCCAGCGTTCGTCGGGCAGGAACAGGTTCCAGAGGCCACGTTGCCGCGCCTCGCGCTTGAGTTCTTCCTTGACCTGCGACGGGGTCGCGAAGGGATCGGCCGTCTTGCTCTGCTCCTCGGCGAAGGCCGATTCAGCCGGGTAGACGCAGTCGGCCATGAACTCCTCCAGGCGGGCGCACAGGTCGCGGGTGTGCTCATCGAACTCGAAGTCCATCGGATGTCCTACCTCTCAGTGTCGAAATCTGTACGCCGGAAGGGCTCATCGGCCGCGGACAACGGGTCCGTGTAGGGCCGGACGTACTTCGGGTTGGCGACCGCCAGCTTGTCCCACACGGCGGCACGGAGCGCGGCATTGATCTCGGTATAGCGGTCGTCGACCGCACCGGCGGCGATCTTGGTCGCCAGCTCGGCGTCGTCGGCCATGCCCAGCTGGTCCAGCCTGGCCTGGTGCGCGGCCGTGTGTTCGGGCGCTGCGGCGAGCTCCCGCTCCACGATGGCGAGCATGTTGGCGACCACACGGCAGTGGAATACGAGCTGTCCCGAGACCTCACCGGCCACGGTCGTCGACAGGAAATGGCGGACTGCCGCCACCAGCTCGGTCGCCGTCGGCCGGTCGTAGGGTGCGGTCATGACGGGCTCCTCATCTGCGCCTCCGGATTCTGGCTCCAGATCGTGGGCAACAGCAGCAGCAGGTCGAACTCGGCCTCGCAGATTCGCCGCCCTACCGCGGTGAACTCGATCGACTCTCGTGTACCGGAGCGGCTGGTGACCGTCTGCATCGCGCACAGCGCCGCCCAGCGGAGTGTGCCGGCGACCTGCCACCAGTGGAACGCCTCGGGATCCACTCGGCGGCCGGCGGCACGCTCGTACGCGGCGACGAACTCGCCATACGTCCCGAACCCGCCGACCGGCATGGGATGCCCGAAACGCCAGGCGCGCAGGCATGACCACGCGACGTCCTCGAGCGGATCTCCCAGGTGGGCCAGCTCCCAGTCGATGACCGCGCGCAGCCCATCCGGGCCGACGATGCCGTTTCCGTTGCGGAAGTCCCCGTGACAGACCACGGTCGTACCCGAGGGCGGGCGGTGGTGCTCCAGCCAGCGCACCCCGAGCTCGAGGGCGGGGTGCGGGTCGCCGAGGGTGTCAAGTACCTCGCGGGTGTACTCGACCGGATCCTGCCGGGTCAGGGCGAGGCCTTCGACGGGGATCCGGTGCAGCCGTCCGAGCGCCTCACCGTACTGGCTTGCCAGTACGGCCCGCGCCGCGTCGTACCGCTCGTCCCGGAGGATGCGCTGCGGGATCGTCTCACCCTCGATCCTCTCGGTGATCAATGACGGAAGCCCCAGATCGTCTCCCTCCGGGTCCGCCACCACCAGTTCCGGTACCGGGACGCCAGCTTCGCGTGCTGCGGTGAGCAGCGCCGCCTCGGTGGATGTCTCGATACCGGGCTCGAGCGCGAAACCCGGCCGTTGCTGAAGGATCAGACCCCTAACCGTGCCGTCCTCGTCGACGGCGTCGAACGACCACGTATGACGGGAGACGCCCCCGGACAGCGTCCGAAGCTCCGTGATCGCGGTGACCCTGCGGCCGGTCCGCCGGGTCAACAACGGGGGGAGCAGTTCGGCGAGGCGCTGGGCATCGGCACGGCTCGGGACTTCACGCATCAGGCCGGCCGCTCAGTCGGAGGGTTGTTCGGGGTCGGGCTTGGTCATCCCATAGCGTGTCCAGTGCCGCTCCGGAATGTCGGCCGGGTCCTTGTACCAGTACCAGACGCACGGGTCGACGTCGTAGTCGTCCGGCGGGTCCGAGGGATAGAGCGGCATGCCGTACCACTTGATCGGCAGCATCTCGTTCATGAACGTGCAGTGCGTGCAGTAGAGCGGCAGGCCGGCGCGTTGGTAGCTCCAGTCGTGTGCCTCTTGGGTCACTCCGTAGGCATCCTCTCCGTGGTACATCCCACGGCGCCACAGCCTCTGCCCGCTGCCGCACGGGTTCATGGTGAAGGTGAACTTCTCGTCGTCCTCCTCGATGGTGAACCGCCCGGGATGCTCGCCGACACCACTCGTCGAGTGCGCTCGCCAGGTCGCCGCCAGCGCCTTCACGACGGAACGACGGTCGCGCTGCATGACGGCGCCGGTGTCTCGTTTCCAGCCGCGTTCCATGGAGTCGCGCCAGGCATCCGCGACCGCGTCCTCCCCGCAGCGTCGCTGGACGAAGTCGATCAGCCCGAGAATGAGCTCCGCCATCAGGTCGTGCAGGAACCGCCACTCGTGACGCATTCCGGCGCAGAGGCTCTTGGCGGTCTCGTAGTCGCCGGCGTCGATCGCCTCGATCGCGCGGTCCATGGTCGGTCGCGACATCTCGGCCAGCGACTCCGCGGTGAACCACCGCTCACCGGTCGTGTCGGGCGGCTGTTCGTCGATCTCAGTCATGGTTCCTCCAGACGTCGGCATTCCGGGAACGACCACTGCGGGACGTCCCACTCGGGTCCACGACCCGGTGAGAAAACCCTGCTTGCATTGAGAAATCGGCCACGCTAGCGTCGGTCCATGCTGTGGAGCCATACATGAACCGGCGGGTCGCTCTAGTCACCGGCGCCTCCAGCGGAATCGGCTTGGCGATTGCGCAGATGCTCGTCTCGGACGGTTACCAGGTGACGGTCGTGTCCCGGACACGCGAGAAGCTCCAGCGCGCGGCTGACGAACTGCAGAAGCTGGGAACGGTGCATGCGATCGCGGCCAACGTGGGCGTCGATGACGAGGTCGAACGGACGGTGGCCGAGCATCGTGAGCGGTTCGGACGCCTCGACCTCCTCGTGAACAACGCCGGCCAGGGGATCCTCGGCGAGCTCGAGACCATGCCGGCCAAGCACATCGACCTTCAGTTGGCGGTGAATCTGCGCTCGGTGATCGGGTTCTATCAGCACACCATGGATTTGTTGAAGTCGGCGGCCGGTGAGCACGGGTCCGCTCTCGTGGTCAACGTCAGCTCGATCGCGGGAAAGCAGGGCCAGCCGCGGCTCGCGGCGTACTCGGCGGCCAAGCACGGGATCGTGGGCTTGACCGAGGCGATGAACCGGGAGCTGGCCAGTACCGGTGTCAAATCGACCGTGCTGTGCCCCGGCTATGTCGACACGACCATCGCGGACCCGTTCAAGGACACGGTGTCTGGGGAGCAGATGATCAGGCCGGAGGATCTCGCGGAGAGCGTTCGGTTCCTTACCAGGCTGAGCCCGATGTGCGTCGTACCCGAGATCCTGTTCCTTCGGCCCGGGCTCGTCGAGTAGGAGCGGTAGCGCAGTCACCACATGCCTGCCTTACCACCCCATGAGATGGACGAGATCCTGTCGCAGCCCCGGGATGGCGAACCTTCCCCAGGCCATCCGGATGTCGGAGGTCGACCCGTCGTGGAAGTAGCGGATGCCGGTGAGCAGGATCGTGATGAGCATGAGGGCGCCCATCACGGAGTAGGTGCGGACGACCTCGTCGTCAACGGAGACACCGCGCCTTCGCTGGTACTCGGCCATGAACCACTCCCGGGCAGCCGTGCCGCAAAGCAGTCGGGACCCCTTACGGAGAAATTTCCCGGCCAGGTACTCCAGTGACATGTACCCAAGGTCGAACCTCGTGTCGCCCACGAAGGCGAGCTCCCAGTCGAGCACGCCGGCGATCCGGTCATCGGCGATGAGCGTGTTGCCGATTCGGTAGTCGCCGTGGACGAGCCCGAGATGCTCGTCCACCGGCACCCGGTCAAGGAGCCAGGAGAAAGCCTCCTCGACAATCGGGTCGCGCACCAGCCGCATCCCCTCGTAGATGGAGAGCCAGTAGCGCACGACGTCGACGTAGCTGAGCCTGGGCAGGACACCTTCACAGCGTTCCACCGGCACCGAGTGGATCTTGTGCAGGATGTCGAGGAGGTCCTCCGCGATGCTCCGGGAGGTGGCCCAGTTGCGTTCCAGAAGCTCGCGATGGTCGCGCTGCCACGTGGACGGCGCCCATCCGTCGAGCTTGTCCATGACGAAGAAGGGTCCCCCGAACGGGTTGTCCGCGGAGTCCTCGTACCCATAGACGCGGGGGACCGGAATGGGCTCATCGCTGACCATCTGATAGGTCCGGTACTCCACCCCGATGTCGGTCTCGAGCAGGGCGCCACTGGGCCGGACCCGGACGACGAACTCCCGCTTCTGCTCCAACCGGTCCACCGTGGTGACGACGTAGGAATGCCTCGACCATCCACCGGAAAGCTGCCGGACCTCGGCGGACGTGAGGTCGGTGTCGGCCGGCAGATGCGGGCGGACAGCCTCGAGCGCCGGCTTCACGGTGTCAGATGCGCAGACGCTGTTTTCCATGTGACCACATCAGTTCCGGGGATTCTCGTCCGTGTCATCGGCATCGGGTTCCGGCGGATACTCGCCGAGCAGCATCAGCACCTGTCGGTCGGCGAGATCCCGCAAGCATCCATGCAGCAGGGACTCGGCGCGGCGCCTTTGGCCGGTGTCGGGCAGGTTGTCGAGGTCACGCAGGAAGTCGGCGATCGCATCACCCATGTCGTTGATCTCGACGGCCGGCCGGATACGTCGGGCGAGGTCACGACACAGGTCCTCGTCCTTGTCGTCGCCGCCGGAGGCGGCCTCGGCGAGCGCCCGGTCGATCCGGCTGCGGAACCAGTCCGTCAGCTCGCGGGCGTGGGCCAGCTCCTGGGCGAGGTAGCGGCCGATGCTCGCACCGGAGAGGCACTGGACCTGGTCGAATTCGGAGCCCGCCGATCCGGTCGACGAGACGGTCTTCCGCAGGGTGTTGCTCATCGCCTGAACCAGTTCGGCGGGGGTCAGGGAGTCAAACATCGCCGGTCACCGGTGCGCCTGGATCGTCCACGGCAGTCCCTACCTCGACCGCGACCCGAAACCGTACGGCTCGTAGGGCCCGAGGATCGTGAACTCGAACAGCCCGTACCCGGTCGAGCCGTCCTCCAGCTCGAACCGGGCGGCGTAGTCAGTCACTCCGCGGCTCCTCGCCTGGACCTCGGGGTCGGTCAGATCGTAGGAACGGTACTGGACCACGTTCTTTCCCTGGTACATGCCGTGCCGCCAGTCGTGATCGTTGCCGTACCCACATCCCAGTGCGACGTACAGGGGAAGCAGCGGTTCCACATTCACCGGGAGGGAGTTCCCGTCGGGATCGGTGAAGGTAAGTCGTGCGCGAGCCGGGGTGCGCGTTCCCTCGACGAACTCGATCTCGTGGATGGGATGCCCCAGCGGCTCTGGATCGCGCCCGGTCTCCTCCGGCCACACCCTGACCGCCTCTTCGAGCACGCGAGCGCCGTTGCGGTCCTCATGGAGGATGGTGAGGATCGCGAAGTCGTCGAACTGCATAGGGGAGTACAGCCAGAAGAACCCGGGCGCGGGGAGCGCGTCCCGGATGCCCCGCGGCTCCGCCTCTCCGACCGCGCGGATTCCCCAGGAGCGGTCCCGGGTACCCGTCCAGGTCTGCGGGTCGACGGTGAAGGTGTCGGCGCCGATGCGGAGCTCTCCTGTCCATGCGCCGGTCTGCGTGAGCCGCATCGTGTTGCTCGCGACGCGCGCGTGGTTGCGATAGAAGTGCCGGGGCTCGAGTACGGGCGGGGTCGTTCCATTCCAGACCAGGTCCAGCTCGATGCCGCCCTCGTTCGGCCCGCAACGCATCCGGAGGCTGCGCAGCCCCTCGATGACCTCAACCTCGAACGGTCCCACCTTCGTGTCCGACCGGTCGACGCCGAGCTCTGTGGACGCTCTCACGACCTGTTGCCGATCGCCTTGTCGTACCGCCACGAATGCATCGGTCGTGCTCAAGTTCGGGTACTGGCCCATCCCCATCACGAGGAAAATGTCATCGGTCCGGCTGTAGGCGTTGAAGTAGTAGCGGTCGTAGAAGTTGCGGTCGCTGGTCTCTACGAACCGCACCGGCTCGGGTATCTGGTGGATCGGATAGTCATCCAGTGGCGAGAGCACTTCTCGGGTATCCCTTCGGCAGCACGTTCGCTACGTCGACTCTTATCCACCCTCACCTCGTCAGGCTCCTGGCGCAGTCAACCGTGATTCACTAGACGCTACCGGCTGATACACCAGTGTGTGAAGCCGTAGCGGCGGATAAATCCGACAGGAAGCGAGAGATCACGGCCACATCCGGAGAATCTGATGACCGTTGCGACTTTCCCCGTTAGTGAATCATAGATAACATTCTGCATATCGTGGAGAGGAGGTGTGGCCGGTGCCGGTACTGAACTCCGCCTTGGACACCGCGAGTGAGACCTACCAGCGGAACCGGGAGGCGCAGCTGTCGGTGCTGGCCGAGCTGGAGGAGCAGTTGGACCTGGTCCGTGCGGGTGGCGGTGAAAGGTACGCCGAGCGGCATCGGCACCGCGGGAGGCTGCTGGTACGGCAGCGCATCAACCTGTTGCTGGATCGGGACGCACCGTTTCTCGAGTTGTCGCCGCTCGCCGCGTGGGGCACGGAGTTCGTGGTCGGTGCAAGCATCGTCACCGGCGTCGGTGTGGTATCCGGCGTGGAGTGCGTGCTGATCGCGCACGATCCGACCGTGCGTGGTGGGGCGATGAATCCGTACACACTCCGCAAGACCCTGCGCGCACTGGAGATCGCCCGGCGGAACCGGCTGCCGGTGATCAACCTCGTCGAGTCCGGGGGAGCGGACCTTCCGAGCCAGTCCGAGCTGTTCGTGCATGCCGGCAAGATCTTTCACGACCTCACCGAACTCTCCGCGATGGGAGTCCCGACACTGGCGCTGGTGTTCGGCAACTCCACCGCGGGGGGTGCCTACGTGCCGGGAATGTGTGACTACGCGGTGCTGGTCGACGGCCAGGCCAAGGTGTTCCTCGGTGGACCGCCGCTGGTGAAGATGGCTACCGGCGAGGATGCGGACGACGAGGAGCTGGGCGGTGCGGACATGCACTCCCGGGTATCGGGGCTGTCCGACCACTTCGCGGCCGACGAGGTGGACTGCATCCGCATCGGCCGCGAGATCGTCTCCCAGCTCAACTGGCGCAAGCTCGGTCCGGGTCCCACGATGCCGGCCGAGGAGCCCCTCTACGACGCCGACGAGCTCCTCGGGATCGCCTCGGCCGACTTCCGGGTGCCGTTCGACCCGCGCGAGGTGCTTGCCCGGGTGGTCGACGGGTCGAGGTTCGGCGAGTACAAGCCGTACTACGGCACCAGTCTGGTCACCGGGTGGGCGTCGGTGCACGGCTTCCCGGTGGGTGTGCTGGCCAACGCCCGTGGCGTGCTCTTCAGTGAGGAGTCGAAGAAGGCCAGCGAGTTCATCCTGCTGGCCAACCAGATCAACACGCCCCTGATCTTCCTGCAGAACACCACCGGCTACATGGTGGGCAAGCAATACGAGCAGGGCGGGATCATCAAGGACGGCTCCAAGATGATCAACGCGGTGACCAACAGCACCGTCCCCCACATCACGATCAACATCGGCGCCTCGTTCGGCGCCGGCAACTACGGCATGTCCGGACGCGCCTACGACCCGAGACTGATGTTCGCCTGGGCGAACGCGAAGCTTGCGGTCATGGGCGCCCAGCAGCTTGCGGGCGTACTGTCCATCGTGGGGCGGCAGGCGGCCGAGGCTTCGGACCGCGAGTTCGACATCGATGCCGACGAACAGCGTCGTCGCAGTATCGAGGAACAGATCAACCAGGAGTCGCACGCCTTCTTCGTCACAGCGCGGCTGTACGACGACGGCGTGATCGACCCACGCGACACCAGGACCGTCCTCGGTATGGCCCTGTCGGCAGCACACTCACAGACGGTCGAGGGACGACGCGGGTTCGGCGTCTTCCGTATGTAGGGCAGGTAGATGACGAGCATCAGCAGGCTGCTGGTCGCCAACCGTGGCGAGATCGCGTCGCGGGTGATGCGCACCGCTCACGACATGGACATCGCCACCGTGGCGGTGTTCTCCGACGCCGACGCCGACGCGCCGTTCGTGCGCCATTCCGACGAGGCCGTGCACCTTCCCGGCAGTACCGCCACGGACACCTACCTGCGCGCGGACCTGCTGATCGAGGCAGCCCGGTCCACGGGCGCCGACGCGGTACACCCCGGCTACGGGTTCCTTTCGGAGAACGCTGATTTCGCGCGCTCCTGTGCCCGGGCAGGGCTGACGTTCGTGGGGCCGCCGCCGGAGGTGCTCGAATCCATGGGCTCGAAGACGGTGGCCAAGGAGATCATGAACCGGACCGGCGTGCCGGTGCTGCCCGGAGCCGTGGTCGACAGCGAAGACGACGTCGACGCCGACGTGCTGGCGCAGTCCAGCGCCGGGATCGGCTACCCGGTGTTGGTGAAGGCCGCCTACGGTGGCGGCGGCCGGGGAATGCGCATCGTGCACAACCAGGCCGAGCTGACCGACGCCGTCATCGGTGCGCGCCGAGAGGCCAGCGCCGCGTTCGGGAACGGCACGGTCTTCCTGGAGCGCTACCTGCCCTCACCGCGGCACATCGAGGTCCAGATCCTCGGCGACACCGCCGGCAGCGTCGCCCACCTCTTCGAACGGGAATGTTCGATCCAGCGCCGGTACCAGAAGATCATCGAAGAGGCCCCGTCCCCGAACGTGGATGACGACCTGCGGTCCGAGTTGGGACAAGCGGCGGTCACCGCCGCGAAGGCGATCGGGTACGTGGGTGCGGGCACCGTCGAGTTCGTGCTGGACGAGACCGGGCAGTTCTACTTCCTTGAGATGAACACGCGGCTGCAGGTCGAGCATCCGGTCACCGAGCTGGTGACCGGCCTGGACCTGGTACACCTGCAGCTGCTGGTCGCCGAGGGACACCCACTGCCCGCCGCCGTCCTGGACGCGGAGATCTCGGGGCACGCCATCGAGACCCGGCTGTATGCCGAGGACGTGCCGGCGGGTTTCCTCCCGGCAACCGGACCCGTCCATCGCTTCGCCGTACCCGACCTGCCCGACGTCAGAGTGGACGCCGGCGTGGCCGACGGTTCGGTGGTGGGCGTGCACTACGACCCCATGCTGGCCAAGATCATCGCCCGGGGCGCCAGCCGCGACGAGGCGCGACGCCGGCTCGCCCGGGCGCTGGTCGAGACGCAAATGCACGGTGTGGTCACCAACCGCGACCTGCTGGTCGGGATCCTGCGCGAGCCCGAGTTCGGTGCGGGTCGTACCGACACGGGTTACCTGTCTCGGCACGATCCGGCGTCGTTGGCCCGGTCCTGGCAGTCGGCCGAGGTGGAACGAATCCACGCCACGGCCGCGGCCCTCGCCGGACAGGTCGAGCGTCGCGCCGAGGCGACGGTGCTGCCGACGATCCCATCCGGGTGGCGCAACGTCCCGGACGGCCCCCAGAGAATCGCGTACTCGGCCGAAGACCACGTGGTCGATGTCGCCTACAGCATCGACGGCAGCACAGTCCGCGTCGCGGTGAACGCCGAACCGGAGTCCGAGCTCGTGCTCCGCTCCGCTGAAGCCGACTGTGTCGATCTCGAGGTGTCCGGCGTACGCCGGGTCGTCAGCGTCCACCGCGTCGACGACGTCTCCTACGTCGACAGTGCTCTCGGATCCACGACGCTGACGGAAGTCCCCCGATTCCCCGATCCCGACGGCCGCGACGTCCCCGGGACCCTGCTCGCGCCGATGCCGGGCACCGTGGTGCGCATCGCGGTGGAGACCAAGCAGCACGTCAGCGCCGGCAGCCCGGTCGTCGTCCTGGAGGCGATGAAGATGGAGCACAGCGTGCTGGCCCCGCACGACGGCACCGTCACCGACATCGGCGTAGTCACCGGCCAGGCCGTGGACGTCGGCACCGTGCTGGCCGTCGTCGAGGAGGAGACGTGAGTACGTCGGCTGTGAAGTACGAGCTGATAGGCCCGGTCGCCTGGCTGACGATCAACCGGCCCGAGGCGCGCAACGCACTGAGCCGCGCGGTCCGCGAGGGCCTCTATGCCGGTGTACGCCGGTTCAACGACGACATGGACGCCAAGGTGCTGGTGCTCACCGGCGCAGGCGACAAGGCCTTCTGCGCCGGCGGAGACCTCAAGGAGATGGCGGAGGACTCGCTGACCGTGCCACCGCCGGACTTCGTCCCCCAGTTCGGCCGCAATATCGAGGTCGCCAAGCCGACGATCGCGGCCGTCAACGGTGTCGCCTATGCCGGCGGGTTTCTGTTGGCTCAGACCTGCGACCTGTGTGTCGCCGCGGACACGGCCAGGTTCGCGATCAGCGAGGTCAAGGTCGGTCGGGGAGCGCCCTGGGCCGCCCCGCTGCCATGGATGATCCCGCCTCGGATCGCGATGCAGATCCTGCTCACCGGCGACCCGATCGACGCCACCCGGGCTCACGAGATCGGGTTCGTCAACGACGTGGTTCCCCTCGACAGCCTCCAGTCCACCGCACAGGCACTGGCCGAGCGAATCGCGGCCAACGCTCCGCTGTCCGTACGAGCGGCGAAGCAGACCGTTCGGCTGGCCGCCGAGCACCCGCTGACCGAGGCCTTCGCCCGCGCCGAGAGCATCTGGGAGCCCGTGTATCTCAGTGCGGACGCGCAAGAGGGACCCGCAGCGTTTCGCGACAAACGAACTCCGCAGTGGAGGGGGCGTTGATGGATCAGCGGGTCACACTTCTCGACGAGCTGCTCGCCGACCTGACCGCGGAGACCGACGACCTCACCGGCTTCCTGGCGCGGCTGGACATCGCCGACTGGGAGCGACCGACACCTGCGACGGGTTGGCAGATCCGGGACCAGGTGAGTCACCTGGCGTACTTCGACGAGGCCGCGACACTGGCGGCCACCGACGCGCAGAGGTTCCGCGCCGAAGCCGACGAGCTCACCGCGCTCGGTCCGGACTTCCCGGACAAGGTCGCCGGCCGCTACCGAGACGTGCAACCCGACGAACTCGTGTCCTGGTTTCGGCGGGCCAGGGCCGCTCTGGTGGACACCCTGCGCGCCAGGGCTCCGCGCGACCGGGTCCCGTGGTACGGGCCGGAAATGAGCATCACGAGCTCAGCCACCGCCCGGCTGATGGAGACCTGGGCGCACGGCCAGGACATCGTCGACGCTCTGAGCGTGGCCCGCGAGGGCACGAAGCGGCTGCGCCATGTCGCCCACCTCGGGGTGAGCACCATGGGGTTCGCGTTCGGGCTGCGTGGCCGCCCAGTCCCGGAGGCCGAGGTTCACGTCGCGCTCACCGCGCCGGACGGCTCAACCTGGCCCTGGGGGCCGGAAGGTGCGGAGAACTCCGTGTCCGGACCCGCGCTCGACTTCTGCCTCGTCGTGACCCAGCGGCGTCACCACACCGATACGAATCTGCGGGTCGTCGGGCCGGTCGCCGCCGACTGGATGTCGATCGCGCAAGCTTTCGCGGGCGCACCTGGGCCCGGGCGGGAGCCCGGCCAGTTCCCCAAACCGGACCGGGGAGCCCCATGACACGCGCGATACGGATCGCCAACTGCTCGGGTTTCTACGGAGACCGCGTCTCGGCCGCGCGGGAGATGGTCGACGGTGGGCCGATCGACGTGCTCACGGGCGACTACCTGGCCGAACTGACGATGCTCATCCTCTGGAAGGCACGGCAGAAGGATGCCAGCGCCGGTTACGCGAAGACCTTCCTCACCCAGATGGAGCAGGTGCTTGGCACCTGCCTGGACAGGGGGATCCGAGTCGTCACCAACGCCGGCGGCCTGAACCCTGCTGGGCTCGCCGACAGCTTGCGGCAACTCGCGGACAAGCTTGGGCTCGCACCGCGCATCGCCTATGTCGACGGCGACAACATCCTCGGACGGGTCGACGAACTCATCGCCGGCGGCGACACCCTCGCACATCTGGAAACCGGGCAGGCCCTCTCCGACGCGGGGGTGATGCCGGTCTCCGCCAACGCCTACCTCGGGGCATGGGGTATTACCGAGGCACTGGCCGAGGAGGCCGACATCGTCGTGTGCCCTCGCGTCACCGACGCCTCACTTGTGGTCGGCCCGGCCGCCTGGTGGCATCGCTGGTCCCGAACGGACTACAAGGCGTTGGCGGGTGCCGTGGTGGCCGGGCACATCATCGAGTGCGGCCCGCAGGCTACGGGCGGCAACTACTCGTGGCTGGACGAGGTCACCGACCGCCGATATCCCGGCTTCCCGATCGCGGAGGTCGAGGCCGATGGCAGCAGCGTGATCACCAAACACGCCGACACCGGTGGTCTGGTATCGCCGAGCACCGTCACGGCCCAGTTGCTGTATGAGATCGACGACCCGGCGTACGCCAACCCGGACGTGGTCGCGCACTTCGACACCATCCGCCTGGAGCAGGTCGATACCGACCGGGTCCGGGTCAGCGGGATCGAGGGGACCGCACCACCCGATCAGCTCAAGGTCGCCGTGAACTACATCGGCGGTTACCGCAACACCATGACGCTGGTGCTCACCGGCCTGGACATCGATGAGAAGGCCGCGTGGGCGGAGCAGCAGCTCTTCGACATCCTCGGCGGCAAGGATCGGTTCTCCGATGTCGACGTACGGCTGCTGCGCTTCGATCACGAGGATGCGACCAAGAACGAGGAGGCAACGGCGCACCTGAGGATCACGGTCAAGGACCCCGACCCGCGGGTCGTGGGACGGGCGTTCTCCAACGCGACCATGGAACTGGCGCTCGCGAGCTATTCGGGCTTCCACACCACCACCCCGCCGACATCCGAGAGCGCCTACGGCGTGTACTGGCCGACCCGGCTGCCGGCCGAGCTCATAGACCACCGGGTCGTGCTACCGGATGGCGCATGCCGGACGATCCCCCCGGCACCCACCGGTCACCACGGCACGTTGACCCCGAGCCCGACGCGGCTGCCGCCCGCGCCCGCGGGTGAGACCCGCAGGGCACCGTTGGGCCGGATCTGCGCCGCCCGTTCGGGTGACAAAGGGGGGAACGCGAATATCGGCGTATGGACCCGCACCGACGTCGAATACGCGTGGCTGCGGGAGTATCTGACCGTCGAGAAGGTGCGAGAGCTCCTCCCGGAGGCCGCCGACCTTGAGATCCGCCGTTACGAGCTCGCGAATCTATACGCGCTGAACTTCGTGGTCGTCGGGCTGCTGGGTAACGGTGTCGCGGCTTCGACCCGGCCGGACCCGCAGGCAAAGGGGCTCGGCGAGTACCTTCGCTCGCGGCAGGTCAGCATCCCCGTGGACCTACTCGCCGAGCCTGAGGAGGCCGTATGAACACCGAGGTGGACGTCGAGGACCACGGTGCCATTCGAGTGCTGACCATCAACCGCCCCGAGCGTCGCAACGCTCTCAGCGTCTCCACTGCCGAGACACTCCGCACCGAGCTCGAGAAGGCCGACTCCGCTGCAGACGTCGGGGCCGTGGTGCTCACGGGTGCCGACGGCCAGTTCTGCGCCGGTGGAGATGCCGACATGATCCTGGACGTCATCAACGACGACGTCGACGCGGCGCCGCTGCGCCTGATGAACGCCTTCCACCGGCTTGTCGAAGCGATCTGGGAGTCACCACTTCCGGTGGTGGCCGCCGTCAGCGGCGTGGCCTACGGAGGTGGCTTCAACATAGCCCTGGCCTGCGACCTGATCTTCTGCTCCGCCGATGCACGCTTCTGCCAGGTGTTCCTCCGTCGGGGACTGGCGCCGGATGTCGGTGGGGCCTACCTGCTGCCTCGGCTGGTGGGACTGCAGCGGGCCAAGGAGCTCATGCTGCTCACGCCCGAGATCGACGCGGAACGTGCAGAGAAGATGGGAATCGTCAACGCGGTGCTCCCCGACGCCGACGCCGCCTCTGCCCGAGCGATCGCGGCGGCGACAGCCCTGGCCGAGGGGCCGACGTTCGCCGCAGCACTGACCAAGCGACTGATCAACTCCAGCACCACAGGAAACCTGCACTCTGCCCTCGAGCTCGAGGCCATGACCCAGGCCATCGCCCTGCGCTCGCAGGGCGTCGCCGACCGATTTGCATCCCTACGGCTGAACCGGCCCTGACGCAAGGAGCCAGCCATGCGGCCCACTACCAGCCAGGACAACGTCGTCGTACACCAGCGAACCCGAGACCCGGCGCGCAAGGAGCGGATCCTCGCTGCCGCGGCAGATCTGGTCGCCGGGAAGGGCTACCACGGTGTCTCGATGGCGGACATCGGTGCTGCGGCCGGGGTGACCGGGTCTGCGATCTACCGGCACTTCGAGAGCAAGTCCGCGGTCCTGGTGGCCCTGTTCGACAGGGTGATCGATGGGTTGCTCCGCGACGAACACGAAATCGTGAACAGCTACGACGATCTCGGCGAGGCGTTCAGCCGGCTCGTCGAGGGGCAGGTCGAATTCGTGGTGTCCGACCGCGTCCTCGCGCAGGTTTACCACAACGAGATTCACAACCTTCCGGAGGTTGACCGGCGGCGCCTCCGGCGCAAGCAACGGCTCTACCTGGAGGAGTGGGTTCACCTCGTAGGGGAGCTTCGCGATGACCTCAACGACGCCGAGGCGCGCGCGGTGGTTCATGCGGCGATCGGAGCCATCCAGTCGACGCTGTTCTACAACACCGGACTCGCCGACGACCGGCTGCGCCAGCTTCTGGCGCAGGCTGCGCTCTTCGTCCTCAGGTCCACATAAGCGTCTGCACGGGAACGAACAGGTTGAGACAACGACACGTCGTCGAGGAGGAATCCATGTCAGTACACGCAGACGGCATGCATGCCGACCTCTCCGGTCTGGATCCCCTGGTGGTGAATCTCACGCACCGCGCAACGGTCGGCGATCTGGCCACGAGGGGAGCGCAGTCTTTCGGTGATCGTCCTGCCGTGATCGATGGCGAGTTCGTGTTGTCCTACCGCGACCTCGATGCGCGCGCCAATGCCGTCGCGCGTGGGTTGCTGCAACACGGTCTGAGACGTGGTGATGGGGTGGCGCTGCAGATCCAGAACCGGTGGGAGTTCATCGTCGCGTTTTTCGCTTGCGCCAAAGCGGGAATCGTTGTGCTGCCGCTCAACTTGGCGCTCTCCCCGAACGACATCGCGTATCAGCTCGCCGACAGCGGGGTGAAGGCGGTCATTGCCGAGGATGAGTTTCTGCCGGTTCTGGAGCCTGCGGTCAAGGCCGACTGTGCCGTCGAGGTCGTGCACGTCATCGGCTCTTCGCCGGAGACCGTGGCCGGCCGCACAGCATCCAACTGGACCGAGCTGCTCGACAACGACACCTCGACGGTAGAGGTCTTCGTCGACGACCGCGACATCTTGCAGTGCCTCTACACCTCTGGGACAACGTCACTGCCCAAGGGTGTCGTCACGAGCCACGTTTCGGTGGTCATCGGTGTGCTGAACTCTGCGCTGGGGTTCGGGATGCGGCGGCGCCGCGTGGGTTCGGTGATGCCGATCGTGCTTCCGCTGTTCCACGTCACCGCGCTGGACGTCCTGCTGCTCCCACTGCTTCTCACCGGCGGTACCGCCGTCCTGCATCAGGGGTTCGACGCCGATGCCGTCGTGAAGGACTTCGCCAACCACCGCGTCACGCATATCGCGCTGCTACCGGCCATGTGGGCCGGTCTCCTGGAGCACCCCGACTTGCCGAAAGTGGATACCGCGGCGCTGGAGATCGGCCTCTATGCGATGGCGCCGATGCCTGGGGATCGGCTGCGGGCGATACGGGGCGCGTTCCCGCAGGCGGACATCATCCTCGGTTCCGGGCAGACCGAGACCACGCCCCTGTCGGAGTTGCAATGGCCCGAACACCAAGGAGAGAAGGACAATTCCTGGGGTTGCGCGGTTGCCACTACGGACGTGCGCATCATGGCCTTGGACGGTCGGCTGCTGCCGCCCGGCGAGGAAGGTGAGATCGTCTACCGCACGCCCCAGTTGATGGACGGCTACTTGAACAACGCCGAGGCCAACGCCAAGGCATCCGCACACGGTTGGTTCCACGGCGGCGACGTCGGCTACCGCGACGACGAGGGGGTCATCTGGTTCACCGACCGCACGAAGGACATGATCAAATCCGGCGGGGAGAACGTCTCCTCCGTCGAGGTGGAACGCGTGGTCCTCGACCACGACACCGTCGCCGAGTGCGCGGTTGTGGGCCTGCCCGACGATCGCTGGGGAGAGGCGGTCACCGCGTTCGTCGTCAAGCATCCCGGTACCACCGCAACGCCTGATGACCTGCGCGAGCACTGCAAGACGAAGCTTGCGGGGTTCAAGGTGCCGAAGCGGTTCATCGCGGTCGAGGAGCTCCCCAAGACCGCTACCGGAAAGATCAAGAAGCACGAGGTTCGTGCTTCCCATGGCCCGACGTCCCACGACGACCCGAAATGATCGCGATCTGAAAGGGATGTCCCCGTGACAGTGCATGGAGTTCCTCGCGAGTTGATGGACTTTCAGGCGACGCTGCGCCCGCCAGCGGGCGCCACAGCGCTCGAGTTTCTGAAGGAGTTCGACGGCTATCAGAACGCCGATCCGCCTTCGGTGGGCGCCACCCATGCCGGAGTGCGGCTACGGGAGCAGGACGGATGGGTGCTCGGTGCCGACGTCGTCGTGCCGTCCGGCGATCCGCCGTATCCGACCCTGGTGTACCTGCACGGCGGCGGCTGGGTGATGGGGTCGCCGTGGACACATCGCCGGCTCACTGCCGAGTTGGCCGTGCGCGGGCTGCTGGTCTTCTCGGTCGACTATCGGCGAGCCCCGAAACACCGGTTCCCGGGCGCGGTCGACGATGCCGCCTTCGCGATGGATTGGGTACGGACACACGCCGCGGACTTCGGCGGCGATCCCAGCGAGCTTCTTGTCGGCGGTGACTCCGCGGGTGCCAACCTGGCCGCGGCGGTGCTCGCGTCCGGTGGCGGAGCCGGTGTCAGCGCCGCGCTGCTGTGCTACGGCATATACGACTACCACCGGGCACTGCCGACGCTGGCGGGTCTGCTCGATGGGTCCGACGCCGAGAGCCAGCCGTACCTTCATCCAGGCGAGTTCCACGCATTGCGCAATGACCCGCGTCTGAGCCCGGAGAACCACGTTTCAGAGTTTCCGCCGACCTTCCTCACCGTCGGCGAACACGACCCACTGCGGCCCGAGTCCGAGTCGTTGGCGGCTCGGTTGGCCGCAGCCTCGGTTCCCTACGAGTTGCAGATCGCCGCCGACGCGCCACACGGCTACCTGCAGATGCCAACCCATCCTGCCCACGACGAGGCGCTCGACGCGCTCGCAGCCTTCGTGCGCCGTACCTGCTCTCCACCTGATGCGGAGTCCTCATGAACATTCCGATGCCGACCGCAAGTGATGACGAGCTGCGCGCCGCATTGACCTCCGCGAACATCCCCACGTTGCTTCTCGTGGTAGCCCACCTGTCCGGCGACCACCGCTGGCTGGCCGATCCCTACCGGCCGACCCGCACCATCGCGCTCAACGACAACGACACGGGTGGCTTGCCCGACGAGCGGCAGGCTGAGATCCGAGAGGCAGCACTGGGCCTGTTGCGCGAGGTCCGCGACGGACGGCGCACGGTGCCGGATCCGCTGACCGACGAGCGGATCGTCGAGATGCTCAGCGTGTCCCTCGGCGAGGAGATCCCGCAGGAGTACGCCGAGGCGATGGCCGAGGATGGTGGATTCCAGAGACCGGCGTGGCTGCGCACGCCGCCCATTCAGGGTGACCGCCCTCGCGTGCTGGTGATCGGCGCGGGTTTCTCCGGGGTGTGTGTCGGGATCGCGCTCCAGCACCTCGGGTTGCCGTTCACCATCATCGAGCGCAACGACTCGGTTGGCGGTACCTGGCTGGAGAACGACTACCCGGGTGCCGGCGTCGACACTCCCAGCCACCTCTACTCGTACTCCTTCGCTCCACGCCCAGAATGGTCGCGTTACTACCCCAAGCAACCGGAGATCCTCGAATACCTGCAGGGTGTGGCCCGTGATGCCGGATTGATGGACTCGATCCTGTTCGGCACGGACGTCGTCTCCGCGGAGTGGGACGCTACGTCGAACACCTGGCAGGTGCTGACCCGATCGCGAGACGGCATCGAGCGGCGACACATCGTCGACGTCGTGGTGAGTGCAGTGGGTTTGTTCAACCAACCGGCGATTCCGGAGTTTCCCGGGCTGGACGGGTTCCCCGGACCGGCCTTCCACACGGCCCGGTGGGATCACTCCGTCGATCTGACCGGTAAGCGCGTGGGTGTGCTGGGCACCGGTGCGACCGCGATGCAGGTGGTGCCGGCGATCGCCGACGACGCCGCCGAGGTCGTGGTATTCCAGCGGTCACCGCAATGGATCGCGCCGAACGCGAACTACCTGCGCACGGTCAGCCAGAACACCCGGCTGCTCATGAGTCAGGTGCCGGGCTACCGGACCTGGTACCGGCTCAGGCTGATGTGGATGATTCAAGACAAGCTGCACCCAGCGCTGCAGAAGGACCCGGACTGGCCACATCCCGAGCGCTCGCTGAATGCCGTCAACGACAAGCACCGAAAGTTCTTCACCGAGTACCTCGACGCCCAGATCGAGGGCGCAGAGCACCTGCGGGATGTCGTCCTGCCGGACTACCCGCCGTACGGTAAGCGGATCCTCATGGACAACGACTGGTTTGCCACGCTTCGGCGCGACGACATCGAGGTCGTTCCATCGGGAGTGGACCGCATCGTCGACAACACCGTGGTCACCACCGACGGACAACGCCATGAGGTCGACGTCCTCGTGCTCGCCACCGGGTTCTCAACGCGTCGAATGCTCTACCCCCTTGACATCCGGGGTCGGTCCGGTGTCCCGCTTCGCGAGCAGTGGGGCGACGACGACGCGCGGGCATACCTGGGCATCAGTGTGCCGGACTTTCCCAATCTCTTCCTGCTCTACGGCCCGAACACCAACCTCGGTCACGGTGGGAGCGCCATCATGCACGCCGAATGCCAGACCAACTATGTGGTCGGGCTCCTGCGTCGGATGGCCGAGCACGAGATCGACACACTTGAAGTGCGCCATGAGATCTGCGATGAGTACAACGCCCGGGTCGACGCCGCACATGAGCGGATGATCTGGACGCATCCGGGCATGACGACCTACTACCGCAACGCCGCAGGACGGGTCGTGACCACGACGCCATGGCGCGTGATCGACTACTGGTTCATGACTCGCACCCCGGACCTGGACGCGTACCACGTCGCCCACGCACGGCAGTCCGCGACCCAATCGAGCTGAACATGTGACGCGCGCGAGCCCGAGCCGGTAGGTCCGCAGTCGGTGAGACTGCATCTTCATCGGTCTGCTGCTGTGCTGTCGCATGCGCGTCACGGCTTGGTCATTCCGCCCCAGGAGCCTTGCGGCGTCCCCCCTACGACGAAAGGACGCCCGTATGCTGCGTTCCACCCTGCGTGCCCTTCCCGCCGGCCTGCTGCTGCTCGGTACTTCGCTCGCGCCGAGCCCGGCCCAGGCCGAGCCGGGACCGAGGTACGACGACGAGGCCTCACTGCGTGACGAGCGGCTGGGCTGGCAGCGCCTGGTCAAGGAGTACGACGCCAGCATGATCCAGACCGACAACGTCGAGGCCCTCGACTACTGGCGCGACGGCGGCGACCTGGAGCGCTACGGCATGCTGTCCGGCAACGATCGCACCCTGCGGATCCAGGCCGAGGACTACGCGCCCGGCGGTGAGGGCGTCGGATACCACGACCTCGATCCCAACCGGTGCACGATCATGCGGGTCGACGAGGGTGTGGACATCTGCTCGTCCCGCGGCGCGATCGCGGTGAACTGGATCCGCGGCGGCGAGTGGCTGCGGTACAGCGTGGACGTCCCGGTCGCGGGCCACTCTCGGCGCGGGTCTCCTCGCCGTACTCCCCGGCCGGCACGATGATCCTGGAGTGGGACGGCGAGTCCGGCCAGCGGCACCAGGTCATGAACACCACGCATCACGGGGCGTACGAACTGCAGCCGCTCGAGACCCGGAGGCTGGCCGCCGGCACTCACCACCTGGTGGTGCGGATGCCCGAGAACGCGTTCCAGAACTTCAACATCGACTACCTGCAGCTGGACCGCGGCCTGAGCTGAGCGGGACCGCCGGTTCTTCGGGCAGTGAGATCGACGAGTCCGCCACCGGGGCATGAGCTATCGGGTGGCGAGATTCCAGAGTTCGGCCGAGCGTTCGGAGGCGGTCTCGGGCTCCTGCCTCCGACGCCTCGGACATCAAATCGGCCACACATACGAAATGAGACTGCTACTCTCACAGTCCGACGGAGGAGGAATCCTATGAAGCTTGCGGTATGGATAGTGTCCGCTCTCCTCGCGCTGGCGTTCATCTTCATCGGCGGAAGCAAGCTGGTGGTCTCTGCGGCCGACCTGGAGTCGATGGCCGAAGGCGTTCCCGTCGTCCTGCTCAGAATCGCCGGGACGGCAGAAGTGCTCGGTGCCCTGGGGCTTGTCCTCCCTGCGGCGTCCCGGATTCTGCCCATCCTGACACCGGTCGCCGCGACCGGGCTCGTGCTCACCATGATCGGCGCATCCATCACCAACGTCATCATCGACGAGTATGCGCTCGTTGCGCAGACTGTCATCCTCGGCGCACTCGCCGGGTTCGTGGCCTGGGCGAGGTTCGGGCGGTACGCCATCCAACCTCGCGGCACCGCCGAGCCCGCCGTCACCTGACGGAGGTTGTTGACTGTCGGGGTCTCTGACTCTAAGGAGACCTTGTGACTGAGCGAGAACTCGAGCGGCGTGCCAGGCACAAACTGGCGGACCCGCGATGAACAAGCCACACCCACACGATCATCACGGGCACGGGCACGGGCGTCAGGGAACGTTTCTCCGCTGGTTGCTGTCCGTCTTCCGCCCGCACAGTCACGATGCCGTCGACTCAGTGGACTCCGCCCTCGAGGCCAGCTCCGAGGGCATCCGCGCCCTGAAGGTCAGCCTTCTGGGCCTCGGTGTCACCGCCCTTCTGCAGCTGGGTGTCGTGGCCATCAGCGGCTCCGTTGCCCTGCTCGCCGACACCATCCACAACTTCTCCGACGCGCTGACCGCCGTTCCCCTGTGGATCGCGTTCGTCCTCGGCCGCCGAGTTCCCACCCGTCGCTTCACCTACGGGTACGGACGGGCCGAGGACCTCGCCGGCGTATTCATCGTCGCCATGATCGCTCTATCCGCCGTCGTGGCGGGGTGGGAGTCGATCCACCGCCTTATCGACCCGCAGCCGATCAGCAACACGGGCTGGGTACTGGTCGCCGGCGTGATCGGTTTCGCAGGCAACGAAATGGTCGCCATCTACCGGATCCGCGTCGGCCGCAAGATCGGTTCGGCCGCCCTGGTCGCCGACGGCCTGCACGCTCGTACCGACGGATTCACCTCTCTTGCCGTGGTGATCGGCACGGTCGGCGTGATCGCGGGCTTCCCGCTCGCAGACCCCATTGTCGGCCTGTTGATCACCGTCGCCATTCTGGTGGTCCTCAAAGGGGCCGCCACAGACATCTATCGGCGACTCATGGACGCAGTCGACCCCGAGCTGATGGACGTCGCCGAGAGCAGCTTGCGCAAGGTGCCCGGAGTGCACGAGGTGGAAAGCCTACGGCTGCGCTGGATCGGACACCGGATGCGCGCCGAAGCCAGCGTGATCGTCGACTGCAACCTCGGACTGATCCAAGCCCACTCAATCGCCCACGAAGCGCATCACCGGCTCATGCACGACGTGCCGCGGCTGGTCGATGCAACCGTCCACACCAGCCCCTCCACCCAGGATGGCCAGGACCACCACACAGCCATCAGGCATCACCAGATGGCGGGCCCCACGCCCGGGTGACTCAGGATCCGTCGCCGGGCGGCCCTGACTCCCTCCCGCGCGGCGCGAAGGGGTGCGTCGAGCGGCACGGCCCGAGCTCATGGCCTCGGCATCGTCACCGTCATGAAATCGGCACCGCGTTGCAGGTCGGAGTTGACGACCCAGTACGTGGTGGTTCCATCGGCGTTCTCCCGCGCCCGGTAGGCGTACGTCGACCAGGACCACTGCTCGCCGGGCGTGCCCACGAGGTACTCGAACGCGGAATCGACGAAGCTCACGCCGGGGACACTCCGTCGCAGGTCCAGGTCCCAGTCGAAGGCGTGTCCTCCGCCGAAGTACCAGCCGACGAAGGCCCGGCTCTGCGAGCCCCATTGCTTGAAGTTGTGCGCCGTGCAAGACGGGTTGTCCTCCTGACCCGGCGGGAAGTGCTCGATCAGGAACACCGCCGGGCGCGGGTTGCCGCGGTCGTCGGTCACGGTACGGCCCTGTTCGTCCTGCAGTGCCAGGAACGGCGCCTGTGGGATCCCCAGGTCGTCCTTCGGCGCCCGGTTCAGCGTTTGTTTGCGGATATCGAAGAACCCGATGCCGCCGCCGGGACAACCACCACCGGTCAGTCCGCCGCCGTTCTCGTCGCTGACCATGAGGACGTCCTTGCCGCGGACCAGTTCAGCCTGGTGCGACACGTCGTACCCTCCGGACTCCGGGTCCGAGGGCTGGCGGTGGTGGATGACCGCGACCGGCTCGACCCGGACGTTGCGCATCCCTCGAACGGCGAACTCCTGCTCACTCATCCGGCAGTCGCTGACGATCATCTCGCCGCCGGCGGTCGCCTGGTCGGCCGGCACCGTCGTACACGGAAGCCGGCTGCCCGTGAGCGCGCCGGTACGCGCATTCCGCAGCGTGCTGGAGTCGAGCACCACGGTGCCGGTCACCGCGGCGCACAGCCACCGACCCTCGACGACGGTGATGTCGTGGCAGCCGAAATCGGTGTCGTCACCCTCCGCCGTGGTGAGTCCAGCCGGGAACTGGTAGCGGGTCTCCACGATCCGGCAGCTGCCGTCGCCGCCCTGGGCGACGGTTCGGCAGCTGTCCAGGTCGAGGATGTCGATGAACGCGTTCTGGTCGCTCGTGCTCGTGAGCAACACGTTGTTCCACGGGTCATACGTGGTGTTGTGGTTCTCCCCGGTCTGTCGGGTGAGCCACATCAGCTCCGGCTCGTCCGGTTCGGACAAGTCGACGAGCTCCATGCCGCCGTGCTCGCCGTCATGGCAGCGGCCGCCGGCGTCGGTACCGATGGCGGTGATCGTGCCGTCGCCGAGCACCGTGCCTTCACCGATCACGCCGTCGGCGTCCAGCTGGTTGACGACGGCGTCGTTCTCCCAGCCGGAAGCGGCGGCGAGCACGTCGAGCGGCTCGTCCAGCTGGGACTCGGCGATCGAGGTGGAGCATCCGACCGATGAACCGAAGTCGGACACCCAGGTCGGCGCGTCGGGATCGGTCACGTCGAAGACCCGGAAACCCAGCGTGATCGACGAGATGAGGACATAGTTCCGCCCGTGCCGGTCGAACGGCACGACATCGACACCGAGCGGCTGCGCGACCCCAGGTCCAAGCGTGAAGTTGGCAAGGAACGTCCAGTCACCTTCGGCCTGCGCGAAGGTCGACAACGGGTTCGGGACGGGGCTGCTGATCTGGTGGCCGGAATGGTCGGCATACGCGGGGGCGATGGCGAGGACGAGAAAGGCGGCGGTGGTTACCGCCAGAAGGCGAGCGGTTCGCATGACGGCTCCTCGAAGGCGAGCCCTCCCGCCGTCATTGTCGGCGATGGCGGCGGAGCGGACAAGGGTCAAACCCTGCAAAGCCCGGTCAATCCGCATCGCGCACCGGGACCGTGACCTTCGTCAGCGTGGTTCGTTGACCGCTTCATCGGGACGCAGACTCCGGAGCGTGATCCGCCCGGACTGCCGGAAGGATTCAGCATGTGGCGATCCCATCGTGCCGCGGTGCTCGTGAGCGTCGTGGTCTTCGCAGCCTCGATGACGGCGATTCCGGCCACGTTCGGCGTCCAGTCACCCAACGCGATCAGCGGTAAGGGCGGCGCCGGCGATCCGGCCGCGACCCATGACGTACGGCGCGCCGCCGACGCGGTCGTACGACCCACCCGGGACCAGCTCGACGCGGTCCGCGACCTGGTGCGGCGCGCTCCCCAGGGAACCCGCGTCACCTACGACGAGCGGTTCGGCACCCCGCGCACGATCTACCCCGCCCGGGGCACGCTGACCGGCGCCCAGCAGGGCAAGCCGGCCGACATCGCCCGTGGGTGGCTCTCCGACCATCGGGCGGCTCTCGGACTCACCGCCGCGGACGTCGCGGCTCTGGCGGTCACCGGAGACCATGTGCTGGGCACGGGCACGCACATCGTCAACTTCGCACAGACGTTCGGCGATGTGGAGACGGTCCACGGCGGATCCATGTCGGTCGCGGTGCGTCGGGACGGCTCGGTGGAGTCGTACGCTGGGCAGACGGTCCGGCACACCACACTCGCGGGCGGCTGGGACATCTCCGCCCGGGCGGCTCTGGAGAAGGTCGTGGGCGCGCTGGCCGGCGGCGCCGGCTTCACCGCCGATGCGATCGGGAGCCAGGCCGGCTACACCAAGTTCGCCAAGGGTGGCTTCGCGGGGAGCTCGTACGCGAAGCGGGCCGTATTCGTCACCAGCGACGGCGCCCGGCCCGCATACCAGGTGCTGTTCATCAAGAAGCAGGACGCGGCATGGGACGTCGTGGTGGACGCCCGCAGTGGCGACGTGCTGTTCCGCGACAGCCTGGTCGACCACGCCGAGCCGGAGGGCACCGTCTACGAGAACTTCCCCGGTGCCCCCGCCGGCGGTGCCCCCGTCGTCAAGAGCTTCGGACCCACCGACGAGTCGCCGAGCGGGTACGTCGACCCCACCGGGCTCGCCGGCCTGCCCGGGCCGACCACAATCGGCAACAACGCCAGCTCGTACGCCAACTGGTCGAACTTCCTGGTCCCGGCCGACCAGGCGCCGCGCCCGCTGGCCCCGGATGCGCATTTCAACTACGTCTTCGAGAACGCCTGGGAGGAGTCGGAGTGCACCGCGGTGCCACCGTCGTACGCCGACGACATCGACCCGGCCGCGACCAGCCTCTTCTACCATCACAACCGGGTCCACGACGAGTTCTACAGCTTCGGGTTCACCGAGAGCGCAGGCAACTTCCAGGTCAACAACGGAGGCCAGGGCGGTGAGTCCGGTGACCCGATCCTCGGACTCGTCCAGGCCGGGGCGGTCACCGGAGGAGCCCCGCTCTACACCGGGCGGGACAACGCATACATGCTCACCCTTCCCGACGGACTCCCGGCGTGGAGCGGCATGTTCTTGTGGGAGCCGATCGAGGACGCGTTCGAGGGCCCGTGCCGCGACGGCGACTTCGACGCGAGCGTGATCGAGCACGAGTACGCCCACGGGCTGTCGAACCGCTATGTCTCCGCGGAGGACGGCGCGTTGGGCACCCACCAGTCCGGCTCGATGGGGGAGGGCTGGGGCGACTGGTACGCCCTGAACTACCTGCACCGGGAGGGGCTGAGCGACAAGTCCGTCGTCGGCGAGTACGTCACCGGCAACGCCGACCGTGGGATCCGCAACTGGGACTACGACACCAACCCCACCACCTTCGGAGACATCGGGTACGACCTGACCGGACCCGAGGTGCACGCCGACGGCGAGATCTGGACCGCGACCCTGTGGGACTACAGGCAGGCACTCGTCGAGCGGTTCGGCCAGGCCCGGGCCGCCGAGATCGCGCAGCTGACGGTCACCGACGCCATGCCCCGGTCCCCGGTGGACCCCTCGTTCGTGGACATGCGGGACGCGATCGCACTGGCCATCGACGACCGGTACCACGACTCGGCCGACTACGAGACGATCGTGGACCTCTTCTGGACCGAGTTCGCCAAGCGGGGTCTCGGGTTCCACGCGGCGTCCGACGGTGGAGACGACCTCGATCCCACACCCGCGTTCGACCACCCCGAGACCGCCGACAACGGCACGCTCGCCGGCCGGGTGGTCAACGCCTCGACCGGCCGGACGGTCGCCGAGGCCAAGGTCGTGCTCGGTGAGTTCGAGGGACGGGTGTCCCCGCTTCGTACCACCGGCACGACCGGAGGGTTCTCGGCACCTGTGGTGGAGGGGACGTACCCGGTGACCGTACAGGCCCGCGGGTTCGGGTCGCAGACCTTCGAGGGCGTACGGGTGAACGCCGGCGAGACCACGCGTCTGAGGTTCGAGATCTCGCCCAACCTGACCTCACTGGCCAACGGAGCCGAGATCGTGTCGGCGACCAGCGGCAACGCGCGCGCGTTGTTCGACGACACCGAGGCGAGCACCTGGACCAACGACCTCCGAGGAAATGTCGTGGTCGAGCTCGCCAAGGCGGCCGAGGTCAGCGCGGTCCAGGTCAGCGCCTACACCACCTCGCGGTTCCAGGCGCTGAAGGACTTCACGCTGCAGGTCTCGACCAACGGGGTGACCTGGCGGAACGCGTTGGTCGAGAAGGACGCGTTCGGCTACCAACGGCCACGCCCGGTCGCCCCGGATGTGCACTACAAGACGTTCGAGCTGGCCACGCCGGTCGAGGCAACGTTCGTGCGCTTCTACACCGACGCGCCGATGGGCGAGACCCTGGACCAGGTGCAGGCCGCGGAGCTGCAGGTGTTCTCCGGCAAGGTTCGCGGTGTGGAGCCGCTGCCGCCGGAGCCCCCGGACGAGCCGATCACCGATCAGGGCGTCATCGCGTTCAGCACGCCCGGCGGGGACGCGACCGACGGCGGGCTGACCGGAGTCGCCTTCCAGAACACCTGCACCTTCCCGCCGGCCACTCAGGGCTCGGACGGCTGGGTCACCGAGCTCCCCGACTCCTTCGGTGACGGGCTGCACGAGGCCAGGGTCGTCGGCGAGGGACCGGCACCGCACGACTTCGACCTGTACTTCTACTCCGCGGACTGCGAGGTCACCGGTTCGTCGGCGTCGGCCGCGGCGAACGAGTCCGGCACCATCCCGAGCGGCACGAAGTACGTGCTGACCCACCTGTGGCTGGGCGCCGCCGAACCGTTCACACTGACCGCGACCGACACCCAGTGAGAGGCCGGGCTATCCCCCCGGGCCGACGGTGGCGGCCATGACGAGGAACACCACGAAGCCGGCGACCACGCCGAGAATGATCCCGGCCAACGCCGTACCCCCGTTGGTCGCGTGACCTCGCTCCGCCCGCACCAGACCGATCACCCCGAGGACGATGGCCAGTACCGCCGACGGAGCGGCCACGAACTCGCCGACGATGGGTACGAACGCGAACACGAGGGCGACCAGGCCCACCACGAGCGCGGCGTTACCCAGACCATCGCGAGGCGGGGACTGCGACGGAGCCTCCTCCGGCATGCAGCCTCCCAAAGGGCAGGTGTCACATACCGCACCACCATAGCCAACGCCCAACACGGCTTAGCCGGACGCGGATCCGCCCGCCTCCTGCGGGTGCCGGTCGGCGGTGGCGCGGACGACAGTCCGGCGGTCGCGAATCATCCGCGCGAGGCACAGGACGATCAGCGCGGCGAACCCCTCCATCACGAGGCACATCGTCCACAGCGTGGTCTCGCCGAAGGCCTCGAACACCCGGGTTCCGAGTAGTGGGGCGACGAAGGCGGACGCGCCGAATGCCACACCCACCAGGCCGTTGTAACGGCCACGCAGGTCGGCGGGCGCGATGTCCGCGATCAACGCGGGCCCCACGGCGTTGAAGCCGATCTCGCCGAGCGTCCAGACCACGACCGTCAGGCCGAACGCCGCCAACGAGTCGGCGAACGTGGTGAGCCAGAATCCCACGCCCATCACCACCGCCGATCCGGCGAGCAGGGAGGTCGCGGGCAGGCGGTCGATCAGCCACAGCACCAGCGGCTGGACGAGGATCACGGTGACCGGATTGACCGCGTAGACGAGCCCGAAACCGTCGGGTCCGTGTCCGTCTGCCCGCACGGCCAGCGGCAGCGTGACGAACGACTGCATGTAGACGACCGAGCCGAGGAACATCGACCCGACGAGCCCGAGCAGCAGGCCGTCGTGCAGCGCCAGCCGGTATCCCCGCCCGCCTCCGCCGTCGACCGGCCGGTGGGTCTCCGGTACGAACCGGACGATCAGCCCGGCGAACACCAGGCAGGTCGCGCCGTCGAGAAGAAAGAGGAACCAGTACGAGCGCGTGGCCAGGTAGCCGCCCGCGACCCCCGCGACCGCTACCCCGAGGTTGATTGCCCAGTACAGCAACGCGAACGCTCGTGGGCGATGCCTGGGCTCGACCAGGTCGGCGACGATCGCCGCCACCGCCGGCCGATAGAGATCCAGCACCAGCCCGGCGAGCGCCGCCGCGACCCCGATCAGCACGAGATCCCGGACCGCCGCGAGCAGGACGAACGCGGCGGCGGTGCCGGCCATCCCGGCGATCAGCGTCATCCGTCGTCCGAACCGGTCGGCCAGATAGCCGCCGATCGGCTGGGACACGAACGAGCCGATGCCGAAACACGCCACGATCACCCCCACCGTGGACGTGTCCAGGTCGCGCGGACCCGCGAGATAGAGCGCGAGGAAGGGCTGCACGAACTGGCCGACCCGGTTGACGAACGT
>WHTJ01000003.1 GCA_009377795.1 Propionibacteriales bacterium
CGACAACCTCACCAGCTCGACGCGCTGCTCGTCGGTGACCTCAAGTGCGGGTGCTGCTGCAGAAGTAGGCACACCCCAAGTATACCTTGTTATTTCGCAGACAGACCACTAGCGGGCGTGCTCGAAGTCTATCGTGGAGTACGCCCGCAGCTTCGACAGCCGGTGCTCGCTGAAGATGCTGCGGATCGTGCCGCTTCGTGAGCGCATGACGAGCGAGTGGGTCAGGGCGCCGCCTGCGCGATAGTGCACTCCGCGCAGCAACTCACCGTCGGTGATTCCGGTCGCCACGAAGAAGACGTCGTCGTGCTGGACGAGCTCGTCGGTGGTGAGCACGGCGTCAACGTCGTGGCCGGCGTCGGTGGCCTTCTGGCGTTCGTCGTCGTCCCTGGGCCACAACCTTCCCTGGAGCACGCCGCCCAGCGCCTTCATCGCGCAGGCGGCGATGATGCCCTCCGGCGTACCGCCGATCCCCATCAGCAGGTCGATACCGGTGTCCGCTCGGGCGGCCATGATCGCCCCGGCGACGTCACCGTCGGTGATGAACTTGATCCGCGCGCCCGCCTCTCGGACCTCGTGGACCAGCCGCTCGTGTCGCGGCCGGTCGAGGATCACGACGGTCACGTCCTCGGGGCTGCTGCCCTTCGCCTTCGCCGTACGCCGGATGTTCTCCTTCGCCGGCAACCGGATGTCGACGACGTCGGCCGCCTCCGGGCCGGTGGCCAGCTTCTCCATGTAGAACACGGCCGACGGGTCGTACATGCTGCCGCGCGGCGCGACCGCGAGCACCGAGATCGCGTTGTTCATGCCCTTGGCGGTCAGCGTGGTGCCGTCGATCGGGTCGACCGCGACATCGCACTCCGGGCCTTCGCCGTCACCGACGCGTTCGCCGTTGAACAGCATCGGTGCGTTGTCCTTCTCGCCCTCGCCGATCACCACCACGCCGTTCATGCTGACCGTGCCGATCAGCGTGCGCATGGCGTTGACCGCGACCGCGTCGGCTCCGATCTTGTCGCCTCGGCCTACCCAGCGGCCGGCGGCCATGGCCGCCGCCTCGGTCACGCGCACCAGCTCCATGGCCAGGTTGCGGTCAGGCGCTTCCGCCTCGGGCGGGAACTCGGGCGACACGGGTGGTGTCTCAGTCATCGCGACCTCCTGGGATGCCGCGATGGTAACCGACCCGGCCCGGTCGGCAATGGTCGCGTCGGACCCGGTCACTCGGGGTAGACCGCGACCTCGGTGGCCTTGACCGCGGACCAGATCGGCGTGCCGGGCGTCAGATCGAGATCGGCGACCGACTGCGGCGTCACGTCCGCGAGCAGCGGGACGTCGCCCTGGATCTCCACGCGTACGCCGTCGCCGTGCGGCATCAGGCTGTTGACCCGTCCCTGCCACACGTTGCGCGGGCTGCCGCCGGGTCGCTCGGCGTACAACGCCACGGCCGACGGGGAGAAGCAGGCGAACGCCCGGCCGTCGTGGTGGCCGGCGGTCACCACCAGAGCGCGGCCGCCGTCCACGGTGAGGATTCCCTCGCGGGCCGAGCCGTGCAGGAGGTTCAGGCCGACCAGATGCGCGACGTGGGCGCTGCGCGGCCGCCTGGCCACCTCGTCCGGCGTACCCGTCTGGGCGACCCGCCCGTCGTGAAGTACCACGAGCCGGTCGGCGATCACCAGCGCGTCCAGGGCGTCGTGGGTCACCAGCAGGCTCACGCCACCGAACTCCCGCAGTTGGCGCTGGAGCATCCCTCGCATCTCCATCCGGGCACCGGCGTCCAGCGCGGACAGCGGTTCGTCGAGCAGCATCACCTGTGGGTCGGTCGCCAGTGCCCGGGTCAGTGCCACGCGCTGCGCCTGACCTCCGGAGAGCTGGCGCGGCTTGCGATCCGCGAGCTCCGCGAGCCCCAACCGGTCGAGCCAGACATCCGCCGCTCGCCGCGCCGCTCCGCGGGGTACGCCGCGGCTGCGCGGTCCGAACGCGACGTTCTCCCGGACCGACAGGTGCGGGAAGAGGAGATGCTCCTGGAACACCATGCCGACCCGGCGCGCCGGAGACGTTCTGGCGACTCCGCGTACCGGGTCGTCCCATACCTCCTCGCCCACCCGGACATGCCCGTCGACCAGGCGCTCGAGGCCGGCGATGGCGCGGAGCGTGGTCGTCTTGCCCGACCCGTTCGGACCCAGGACGGCCAGCACGTCACCGGGCCGGGCCCGGACCGGCACGTCGACCGTCATACCGGGTCTGGTCACCACCACGCGCGCGTCCAGCATCAGCCCAGCGCTCCGGCCAGCCAGCGTTCGCGCATCGCCGCGAGAACCGCGATGGAGACCGCGAGCAACAACAGGCTCATCACGATCGCCGCGTCGACGTCCTCACGCAGGCTGATGTAGATAGCCGGGGGCATGGTCCGGCTGACCCCCGGAAAGTTCCCGGCGAAGGTGATTGTCGCGCCGAACTCACCGAGTGCACGCGCCCATCCGAGGGCGGCGCCGGCCGCGATGCCCGGCAGCGCGAGAGGTACGGTCACCCGGCGGAAGGTCGTCCAGCGGCTCGCCCCGAGCGTGGCCGCGGCCTCGTCGTACCGCACGTCGGTGCCGCGCAGCGCACCCTCCACGCTGAGGATCACGAACGGCAGCGCGACGAACGTCTGCGCCAGCACCACCGCGCCCGTGGTGAACGGGACGGTCAGCCCGCAGCACGACTCCAGCCACTGCCCGGCAACCCCCTGCCGGCCGAACGCCAGCAGCAGCGCGACGCCCCCCACCACGGGCGGCAGTACGAGCGGCACGGTGATCAGCGCCCGCACCAGCGATCGTCCGGGGAACTCGACGCGGGCGAGCAGCCAGGCGGTTGGTACGCCGAGCACCAGGCAGAGCAGGGTCGACACGCTGGCCGTCAGGAGGCTGAGCCGCAGGGCGTCCAGTGCCCCCGGCTCGGTCAGGCGGGACGGCAGCGAACCCCAGGGCGCTCGCTGGATCAGTCCGGCGAGCGGCAGCAGCAGGAGAGCCAGAGCCGCCATCGCCGGCAGGACCAACCGCAGCGGCGCTCGTCCGGTTGCCGGTGACGTTCTCCTTCCGGCGGGCCGACTCATGGGGTACCGAATCCCTTACTGACAAGCATTTTCTGGCCGTCGGGCGACATGACGAGGTCGACCCAGTCGTGTGCCGCTCCGGACTCCTCGGAGCCGGTCACCACCGTGATCGGGTAGCGGTTGACCACCCGATCCGCGGCCGGGATGTCGACCGTGCGTACGTCGTCCTGCGCGGCCCGGGCGTCGCTCCGGTAGACGATGCCGGTGTCCACCTCACCGAGCCGGACCCTGGTGAGCACGGCCTTGACGTCCTCCTCCAGGCTGTCCGGTTGCGCGCGCACGTCGGAGACGTCGAGCAGGCGTTGGGCCGCCGCTCCGCATGGTGCCGCGGGATCGCACATCGACCACGTGAGATCCGCCGACTCCAGGTCGGAGACGGCGTCCACGTCACCCGGATCGTCTTGTGGGGTGATGATGACCAGCGTGTTCGTGGTGAACACCTCGGGTCGTCCGTCGGCCAGGTCCGCGTGGACCACGCGGGTCATCGTGCGCCGGTCGGCGGTCGCGAGTACGTCGGCCCGGGCGCCCGCGACCACCTGCTCGGCCAGGGTGGCGCTCGAATCGAACGTGAGGGAGACGTCGACACCGGGATGCTCGGCCTCGTACGCGTGCTCGAGCTCGGTGAAGGCCTCGGTCAGGGAGGCCGCGGCCAGGACGGTGAGCTCGGTACGGTCGCCGCTGCCCGCACCGCATGCGACGACCGCGACCGCGGCCGCCAGGGCGGTGAGGCGGCGTACCGCCGTCACGGAAGCTCCACGACCACGTTGGTGGCCTTGACCGAGGCGACCGCCATGACCCCGACCTCGAGCCCGAGCTCGTCGGCCGCCTCCCGGCTGAGCAGCGACACGATCCGGTACGGGCCGCAGCACATCTCGACCTGCGCCATGACCTTGTCCCGGGTCACGTCGGTCACGATGCCGGTCAGGCGGTTGCGCGCGCTGCTGTGCTGGACCTCGTCCGGTGCCGCCGGCGTCTCGGCCAGCCGCTGGGCGAGCCGGGCGAGGTCGTGGCCGTCGATCCCGGATGCGCCGGTGCCGGTCTTGGTGGTGGGCACTCGTCCCGCGTCGGCCCAGCGGCGTACGGTGTCGTCGCTGACGCCGAGCAACCTCGCGGCCTCCGCGAATCGGTAGACGGCCATGGGGTGAAGGCTACCGCAGATGCGGAGGGCTTCACGCACTCAGGCTCCGTAGATGCGGATAGCGTGAGCCCGCTCGCCGGCCCGGCGGCCGGGGGAGCGAGGATGTCCCACGTGAGCGAGCCCGCGAGCGAACCACCGGACAGCACCCCCGAGCGACGCCCGGCTTCGGGCGGCCGGACGGCGGTCGACATGCTGCGCTCTCTCGGGTTCCTACTGCTGATCATCGCCGTGCTCTGGGGACTGTGGTCGCTGAACAACGATCCGCAGGTCCACGAGCCAGAGCCGGTCGCCTACCGCGGCGCGCTCCAGGCCGCGCGCGAGGCCGCCGACTACCGGGTCCTCGGGCCGCGCGATCTACCGGAGGGTTGGATGGCGACGAGCGTCGAGCGCACGCAGGACGGCGGGTACCTGCGCTGGCATCTCGGGTTGCTGACCGACGACCAGGAGTACGTCGGGATCGAGCAGTACGACGGCCCGCCCGACGACTTCGCCGCGGAGTACGTCGCCGGCCTGCAACCCGGCGACGTACTCACGATCAACGACCGCCGCTGGCGGCTCTACCTGTCAGAGGGCTCGGACTCCGACTCCGCACTCGTCAGCCAGGGGGGCGACGCGACGACCATCGTGGTGGGCACCGCGTCGCCGGACACCCTGATCGAGTTCACCGGCGAGCTCTCTTAGCTGTCCTCGGTGCGGCCCTCGGGTCGGCCGGACGCGGCGTCGAGCCGGGCGCGGGCGCCCTCCAGGCGGGTCTGGCAGATCCTGGCCAGCGCCTCGCCACGCTCCCACAAGGACAGCGACTCCTCCAGCGTCGTCCCGCCCGCCTCCAGGCGCTGCACGACCTGGATCAGCTCGTCGCGTGCCTGCTCGTAGCTCAGCTGCTCGTCGTCCGAGGCCGGCCCGGGTGCTGCGGTGGGCTCGCCGTTGTCCGCGGTCATGGTCGTCACCGTACCGCCCGGCGCGGGCTCGCCTCCCGCGCCGTTCATTGCGGGTCCGGGGTGTCGGGATGCGCCTCGCGGACGTCCACGTCGAGGCGTCCGCGGGCGAGTCGGGCGGTGAGCGGCGTACCGACCTCGACCTCACCGGCGTCGGAGACCACGTGGCCTTCGGGCGTCTGCACGACGGCGTACCCCCGCTCCAGGGTCGCGAGCGGCGACAACGCGCGGACCCGGGCGAGCCGGTGTGCGAGGTCGTCCTCGGCCCGGTCCAGGAGGTTCCGCACCTGCCGCCCGGTGCGGTCGCGCAGCTCGGCGATCGCGTCGGCGCGCTCCCGCAGGCCGCTCACCGGGGCGGCCAGCGCGGGCCGGGAGCGCATCTGGGCCAGGCCGTGCTCCTCGCGCTCCAGCCACCGGACGACCATCTGCCTGCCGCGGGCGCGCAGCTGCTCCACGCGGTTCGACTCCTCGGCGACGTCGGGTACGACGAGCTTCGCGGCATCGGTCGGGGTGGAGGCGCGTACGTCGGCCACCAGGTCGAGCAGCGGCGAGTCCGACTCATGGCCGATCGCGCTCACCACCGGCGTACGGCAGGCCGCGACCGCACGCAGCAGCCCCTCGTCGGAGAACGGCAGGAGATCCTCCACCGACCCTCCGCCGCGCGCGATCACGATCACCTCGACGGCCGGGTCGCGGTCCAGCCCGGCGACCGCCTCCAGGACCTGCCGGGCCGCGTCGTGTCCTTGCACTGCGGTGTTCTCGACCCGGAAGCTGACCCCCTGCCAGCGGCGGCGGGCATTCTGCAGTACGTCGCGCTCGGCGGCCGAGTCGCGGCCGCAGACCAGGCCGACCTTGCTGGGCAGGAAGGGCAGCGGCCGCTTCAGCTCGGCCGCGAAAAGTCCCTCGGCCGCGAGGAGACGCCGGCGTTGCTCCAGCCTGGCCAGAAGCTCGCCGATGCCCACCGGCCGGATGTCGTCCGCGGCCAGGCTGAGACTTCCGCGCGGCACGTAGTAGGTCGGCTTCGCGTGTACGACGACGCGCGCGCCCTCGGTGATCGGGGGGTCGACGATGTCGAAGACCCGGCGAGGACACGTCACCACCACGGACACGTCGGCCGCCGAGTCGCGCAAGGTGAGAAAGACGGTCTGTGTACCGGGGCGGCGGGTCAGCTGGGCGATCTGGCCCTCGACCCAGATCCAGCCGAGCCGGTTGATCCAGCCGGCCATCGCGTTGGCGATCTGCCGGACCGGGGCCGGCCGCTCGGCCGACGTCTGGATCGCCATGTCCCGCAGGGTAGGCCATCTGCCCCCTCCCCTCGCGCCGAGATTGCACATGTGGCCGAGATCTCGGCGCGAAGGGATGCCCTCGCATTCCGTGGCGTTTCGCCTGGGCACCTACCATGGGCCACATGTCTGAAGCCACCTCGGACCGACGGGTCCTGCTCGCGGCCCCCCGCGGTTATTGCGCGGGGGTCGACCGGGCCGTGATCACGGTCGAGAAGGCGCTCGACCTCTACGGTCCGCCGGTCTACGTCCGTAAGCAGATCGTGCACAACAAGCACGTCGTACACACCCTCGAAGACCGCGGCGCCATCTTCGTCGAGGAGCTCGACGACGTGCCGGAGGGCTCGATGGTGGTGTTCTCGGCGCACGGCGTCTCACCCGCGGTGCATGCGCAGGCTTCCGACCGCGAGCTCAAGACGATCGACGCCACCTGCCCGCTGGTCACCAAGGTGCATCACGAGGCCCGCCGGTTCGCCGGGGACGACTACGACATCCTGCTGATCGGCCACGAGGGCCACGAGGAGGTCGAGGGTACGGCGGGGGAGGCTCCCAGCAACATCACCCTCGTGCAGGGTCCGGACGACGTCACCGATCTGGAGGTACGCGACCCGGAGAAGGTCGCCTGGCTCTCGCAGACCACGTTGTCCGTCGACGAGACCATGCAGACCGTCGACCGGATCCGGGAGAAGTTCCCGCGGTTGCTCGACCCGCCGAGCGACGACATCTGTTACGCCACCCAGAACCGCCAGCAGGCGGTCAAGGAGATCTCCCGCGACGCCGATCTGGTGATCGTGGTCGGGTCGGCCAACTCGTCGAACTCCGTGCGGCTGGCGGAGGTGGCGCTGGAGGCCGGCGCGGGTGCGGCGTACCGGGTGGACGACGCGTCCGAGGTGGACGAGGCATGGCTCACCGAGGCGTCGACCGTAGGTGTCACCTCCGGCGCCTCGGTGCCGGAAGACCTTGTCCAGGGAGTGCTGGATTTCCTTCAGGAGCGTGGATATCCGGCCGCCGAATCAGTGCACACCGCGGAGGAGAGCCTGATCTTCGCGCTGCCTCCGGAGCTGCGCAAGGACATGAAGGAAGCCGCCCGCTCATAGGCTCTGGCCCCGGACATTGGCGCAATCTCGGCGCGACAGGACGGGATGTTTCGAGCCCGCGGCGCGACAGGACGGGACGGATGTGTCGCGCCGAGATTGCACATCTGGCCGACTCGGCTCAGCTCAACCGGTCGCGCAGCAACTCGGCCAGGTGAACGGGTCTGCGCCCGGCGAGCTGTTCGATCTGGACGCGACACGAGAACCCGTCCGCCAACACCGGCGTCTCCGGCGGCGCATCCTCCAGATGAGGGAGGAAGGACTGCTCCGCGCACCGCACCGAGACGTCGTAATGGCCGTCCTCCATGCCGAAGTTTCCGGCCAGACCGCAGCACCCCTCGTCCACGCTGGTGACGTCGATCCCCAGCCGCGAGAGCAGTTCGCGGTCGGGGATGGTCCCCAGGATCGAACGCTGATGACAGTGGAACTGCGCTATCGCCGGCTCCGGCGACCCGGCGGGCGTCCCGAAGAGGCCCTCCACGTCGCGGTCCTGGAGGGCCTGCGCCAGCGTGATCACCCGCCCCGCGACCTGACGGGCGGCGTCGTCACCGAGCAGGTTCGGCGCGTCGTGTCGGAGACTGGCCGCGCAGCTCGGCTCGAGTACGACGATCGGCCGATCGCCGGTCTCCGCCAGCCGTCGCGTCGTGCGCCCGAGTACGCGGCGGGCGACGCCCAGCTGCCCGGTCGAGACCCACGTGAGCCCACAGCAGTCGCGCCGGCCCGCGAGCTCCACAGCGTACCCCGCCGCCTCCAGGACCTCGATCGCCGCGCTCACGACGTCCGGCGCGAACGACCGGGTGAACGTGTCCACCCACAGCACCACGCGATCTGTCTCGCGAGTGTCCCCAGGTGGCCGCGACTCGCCGGCGCGCCCGCGCATTCGGGGCCGCTCGGCGGACCGAGCGAGCTGAGGGACCTCACGGCGGGTGTCCATGCCGGCCATCCTCTTGGCGAGCGTTCGGGAGCCGAGCGCGTTGGCGATCCGGGGTGCTCGCCGGGCGAACGCGAGCCAGAGCGGCAGCCAACCCATGCTCAGGTGGCTTCGCGGACGGAGGCGGTGGCGATAGTGCTGATGCAGGAACTCCGCCTTGTACGTCGCCATGTCCACCGAGACCGGGCACTCACTCGCGCACGCCTTGCACGCCAGGCAGAGGTCGAGCGCCTCGTTGACCTCGGGCGAGCGCCAGCTCCTGTCCGCCAGTGAGCCGTCCAGCATCTCGAACAGCAGCCGGGCCCGACCGCGCGTGCTGTGCTGCTCGTCCTGTGTCGCGCGGTACGACGGGCACATCCCGCCACCCGACTCCTTGCGACAGGCCCCCACCCCCACGCATCGGCGTACGGCCTTGTTGAAGTCGCCGTCGTCGTCGGGGTACGAGAACTCAAGCCCCACGTCATGCGGCCGGCTCAGCTCGAGTCGCAGGTCCGAGTCGACCCGGACCGGATCGACCAGAATCCCCGGGTTGAACCGGTTGGCCGGATCGAAGGCGTGCTTGAACTCGGCGAACGCGGTCAGCATGCGCTCGTCGTACATCCGGCCCAGAAGCTCGGAGCGCGCCCGCCCGTCGCCGTGCTCACCGGACAGCGAACCACTGTGCGCGACCACCAGGTCGGCGGCGTCGTACTGGAAGCTCCGATAGGCGGCGCGGCCCTTGTCGGTCACCAGGTCATGGTCGATCCGGACGTGCACGCACCCCTCGCCGAAGTGACCATAGACCACTCCGTTACGGCCGTAATTCTCAAGCAGTTTACGAAATCCGACCAGGTAGTCGGCCAGCCGCTCAGGGGGTACGGCAGCATCCTCCCAGCCCGGCCACGCCTCCTGCCGGCCGGTACGGGTGGCCAGGCCGGCCCCGTGTTCCCGGATGGTCCACATCGCCCGCTGCTCGGCCGGATCGATCAGCACCCGTACGTCTTGGGCGCCGTGATCCCGGCTCATCTGGGCGGTATGCCGCCCGGCGTCCTCGGCCTGCTCCGCGCTGTCGCCCGGGACCTCCACGAGCAGCCACGCCCGACCGGCCGGCAGCTGCGGGCGTGCGCGCCCGCCCGGCTGCGCGTCGTACGTCGCCACCAGCTGGTCGTCGAGCCCCTCGACGGTGAGCACGCCGTTCCGGGCCAGTGCGGGCGCGGCGCGGGCGGCCGCGATGTCGTCGGCGAAGCCGGCGACCACCAGGGCCCGCGCCGCGGGACGGCGTACCAGGTCGACCCGAACCTCGGTCACCACCCCGCAGGTCCCCTCGGATCCGACGAACGCCTTCGCCGGATGAAACCGGTCGCCCGGTACGAGGTGCTGGAGCGCGTATCCCGAGCAATGCCTGGGAAAACGGCCCAGCTCCGCGGAGATCTGGTCGGCGTACGCGCTCCCGAGCCGGTGAAGGGCGGCACCGAGATCCGAGTCGCCCGGACCGGCCCCCAGGGTCGTGGTGGACCCGTCGGCGAGCACGATGTCGAGCTCGCGCACGGAGTCCGCGGTCGTGCCCCACGCGACCGAGTGCGAACCGCAGGCGTTGGTGCCGACCATGCCGCCGATCGTGCACCTGCTGTGCGAGGACGGGTCCGGCCCGAACCGCAGGCCGTGGGCCGTGACCTGCTCCTGGAGCCGGTCCAGGACGACACCCGGCTGTATGGCCGCGGTCCGGCGTTCCGGATCGGTGTCGAGGATCCGGTTGAGGTGGCGGGAGAAGTCGAGCACCACTCCCGGGCCCACCGCGTTGCCGGCGATGTTGGTGCCGGCGCCGCGGGAGGTCAGCGGTACGCCGGCTTCGGCGCACGACTTCACGGTCGCGATGACGTCGTCCGTACTCCGGGGAAAGACCACACAGCCCGGTAGCACGCGATGGTTGGAGGCGTCGCCGGCATAGAGCGCGCGGTGGCCCATGTCGCCGCGGACATCACCGTCGATCCGACCACGCAGCGAGCGGATGAACGCGTCGGACACCAGGCCGTCGGACTTCATGTGCACACTTTTTCACGGGCGACACAGCGACTCGCGAGCTGCCTCGCACTCCGTCGGGTGGTGCTCAGGAGCGTGAGTCGCGGGCGCGGCGCCTCCCCTGTGGTCTGCGTGACTCTTGGGAGACCTTCAGCCCGAGCACGGTGAGTACGACCAAATGACCGGCCACCAAGGCCGCCCCGTGGTGTGCGAGTCCGGTCAGCCACGTACTCACGAACGCCAGGTGGGTCGCGGTCAGCGTCGCCGGATCCACCAGAGCGAGCACGCCGACCACGCCGGCCATCAGCAGTGGCGGCAGGACGCCGGCGGTGAAGAACGCGTCGCGGCGTGCGAGGCAGGCCACGACCAGGCTGATCAGCACGAAGCACAGGTCGTAGAACAGGCTCAACCGGTCGGCGAGTGCGGTGTCGATCGCGACCGCGCTCGCGGCGCAGAGCACGGAGAGCGCGACGAGCTGGCGGGCACCGAGCCGGAGTGGTCCGCCGGACACGCGATGCGAGCCCGGCGGTGGGGCGGCCCGGCGCGAGCTGGGTGGCGGTGCCGCGCGCCGGCTGGGACGCGCCGTCTGCGCCGCGGCTTCGGGTCGGCGGAGCGGATCCGGCTCAGGGGGGACCCGCTGAGACCCGGTCCCTGACCGGCGCAGGGGATCCGCCTGAGGGGGAACCCGGTCGGTGGGCGGGAGGGTGGTCCTCCGGGCCGCGAGTGCACCGTCCCGGGATGACGGCGTCGGTGGGTCGACGCTGCGCGGGGACGTACGGGACTGGGCGGACCCGGGAGTTCCCCGAGCCGTCGAGGTCGGAGGGGTCGTGGGGGATGTCGCGGGCCGGCGATCACGCGCCTGGCGGGGCGGAAGCGGCGGCAGCTCGGGCGGGCGCGGCACCGCGGGCCACGGGTCCGAGCGAGCGTGCGAACGTCGAGCCGTCGGCCTGGTGGAGGGGGTGAGGGCGGCGGACTCCGCTGCCGAGGAATCCAGGGCTGAGGAATCCGCGGCCGCGGTGTCCGCGGACGGCGGGGCCGCCGGTGGTGCCGGAGCGGGGGGCGGTGGTGCCGGTGCGGGCGGCGGTGCCGGGCTGGTTTCCGCCCAGGTGAGCGGCTGGTCGGCTCGCCGTTCCGGAGGTCGCTCGGACGACGGTGGTGCGGACGGCGGCGTACGACGACGGACCGGAACCGAGGCCGCCATTCGCCGTGGCCCGGGAGGCTGCGCCGAACGGGCCTGTGCCGCAGGGGAGGTGTCCGCCGCCGACGAGGGCATGCCGGCACGCCGGACAGCCAGACGCTGATCCGGGATGTCGTTCATCTCGCGGTCTCGCGGATGGGATGGCGGCACAGGCTAACGCTATTGCCCTTTGTGCCCTCGTGCGAAGCGGCTCACCGAACGGACTGTCACCGTTCACTCACCCACTGCCCTTCCTGATGGGGGATGAGATAGTTCGGTTGTTCCGCGCTGAATGTCGGACTTGAGGTTTGGGACCTGATCGGTCACCAGCAGCTCGGCCGACGTGCTGGGACGGGCCGCCTCCTCGATCCGCTGAGGTTCGGGGAGATCCGCGTCGCTGACCTTGAGCTCGCGAAGCCTGCGTGCCGAGACCAGTACCCGGGACTCCAGCGATCCCAGTGTCTGGTTGTAGGACCTGACCGACGACGTGAGGGAGCGCCCCAGCTTGTCGAGGTGCTCGAGCGAGGTCGCGAGCCGCTCGTAGAGCTCGCGTCCCAGAGCGTGGATCTGCCGCGCGTTGCCGGTGGCCGCCTCCTGCGTCCAGGCATACCCCACCGTGCGGAGCAGGGCGATCAGCGTCGTGGGCGTCGCGACGATGACCTGCTTGGCGGCCGCGTACTCGAGCAGCGTCGAGTCGGTGTCGAGCGCGTGCGACAGGAACGACTCCCCGGGCACGAACATCACGACGAACTCCGGGGTCTCCGGAAGCTCCCGCCAGTAGGCCTTGCCCGCCAGGGTGTCGATGTGGTGACGGACCTGCCGGGCATGCCGCACGAGGTGTTCCGCGGCGATTGCATCGTCGTCCGTCGAGGTGGCGTCAAGGAACGCGTCCAGAGGCACCTTGGCGTCCACGACGACCTGCTTGCCCCCGGCGAGGTGTACGACGAGATCCGGCCGGATTTGCCGGTCCGAATGCTGAGACGTGACCTGCTGGCTGAAATCGCAGTGCTCGACCATCCCGGCCAGCTCGACCGCGCGCTGCAGGTGAAGCTCTCCCCATCGACCGCGTACCTGGGGCTTGCGGAGAGCCGTGGAGAGGGCCGACGTCTCCCGCCGGAGCACGTCGCCGGTGTGCCGGACGTCGTCGACCTGCTGCCTGAGCTGGCTCTGCCACGAGGCCTGGCTCTGCTCCAGCTGCCGCAGATGGAGATGGAGCTCGTCGAGCCGCTGGCGCACGACCGCGTGGCCGGACAGCTGCTCGAGCCGGCTGGTCAGCTGCGTGCGCTCCGCACCGGCGTCCGCGAGCCGGTCGTGGGCGGCGTCCCGCTCGGCCGTCACGCGGGCCAGCTCGCCGGTGGATCGGTCGCGGGCGGCCAGCCAGCCCAGGATCGCCCCGAGCGCGACACCGGTCACCAGCGTCGCGAGCATGGCGAGGATCATCGTACTGTCCATGCCACCAGGGTCGCCCACCCCACCGACCATCGACGGCGCGACGCGCCCGGCGGCCGGTGGCTCGCTGCGAGCCCGCGATGTCGTCGCGTGGTGCGAGATGTTGCGATCTCGTCAGTTCTGCAGCCGGAACTCGCCACCCAACGTACGACGGGAAACCAGAACTCGCCACGCAATGGGCCCACGGTCGACAACTCCGATTCCACATCGGCGGCTCGGGCGTCGTACTGTATGCGCTCGTGGCACTCACCATCGGAATCGTCGGTCTCCCCAACGCCGGGAAGTCGACGCTGTTCAACGCGCTCACGAGAAACAGCGTGCTGGCCGCCAACTATCCCTTCGCCACGATCGATCCGAACGTCGGCGTGGTCGGCGTGCCGGATTCCAGGCTGGCGACCCTCGCCGAGATGTTCGGCTCGGCGCGCCAGGTTCCGGCGACTGTGCAGTTCGTCGACATCGCCGGCATCGTGCGCGGCGCCTCCGAGGGCGAAGGGCTCGGGAACAAGTTCCTCGCCCACATCCGGGAGTCCCACGCCATCTGCCAGGTAACCCGGGTGTTCCGCGACGACGACGTCACGCATTTCGAGGGCAATGTGTCACCCCGCGACGACCTCGAGACTATCTCCACGGAGCTGATCCTGGCCGATCTGCAGACCGTCGAGAAGGCCCTTCCACGGTTGGAAAAAGAGGCCCGCCTCCAGAAGGAGAGGGCCGCGACGCTGTCCGCCGTACGGGAGGCGCAGGAGGCGTTGGCGGCCGGTACGTCGATCATGGCCACCGACCTCGACCGCGAGGCACTCCGCGAGCTCATGCTGTTGACGACGAAGCCACTGCTGTACGTGTTCAACTGTGACGCCGCCGAGCTGGACGACGACCAGTTCAAGAGCAATCTGCGCGACCTGGTCGCGCCGTCCGAGGCGATCTTCCTGGACGCCAAGTTCGAGGCCGAGCTGGTCGAGCTGGACGACGAGGCCGAGGCCCGCGAGATGCTCGCCGAGATCGGAATCGAGGAGCCCGGTCTCGACGTACTCGCGCGGGTGGGCTTCGAGACGCTCGGCCTGCAGACCTTCCTCACCGCCGGACCGAAGGAGGCCAGGGCATGGACCATCCGGCGCGGCGCGACCGCTCCGGAGGCGGCGGGGGCCATCCATACGGACTTCCAGAAGGGCTTCATCAAGGCGGAGATCGTGTCGTACGACGAGCTCGTGGCGGCCGGATCGATGAACGCCGCCCGGGCAACGGGGAAGGTACGCATGGAGGGCAAGGACTACGTCATGGCCGAGGGCGACGTGGTCGAGTTCAGGTTCAACGTCTGAGGTCGGCGTACTCGTCCTGCATGACTCCGTTCTTCACCCAGCGATCGGGGTCGGCGCCGATCAGGCGGTCAGGGGCGTGATCGCGTCGATCTCCGCCTGGTGCTTCCCCTTCTCGATCTCCAGGTCGTAGTGGGCCTGCATGTTGACCCAGTAGTGATCGCTGAGGCCGAGCGCGCGCGAGAGCCGGATGCCGGTCTCCGGGCTGATCCGGCGCTTCCCGTGGACGATCTCGTTGATCCGCCGCGGGGGAACGCCGATCGTCTTGGCAAGTCGGTACTGCGAGATCCCCAACGGCTTGAGGAACTCCTCCAGGAGCATCTCACCCGGTGTGATCGGGTCGTACATCTTCTCGGCCATGGATCTCTCCTCTCTAGTGATAGTCGACCAGTTCGACGTCGACGGGACGAGTTCAGGTTCAACGTCTGATTGGACGACCGTTTGCGCGGCCACTGAGCGTGCGATCGTGATGGGCGTATCGGTACGTCGACCAAGCAAGCTCTGAAGGGTTGGACCAGGAGGTTCGATGATCATCGTCGCCGGAATGTTGCGCCTCGATGCGAATGACCGGGAGCGGTACCTGACGGCCGTCTCCCAGGTCGCCGTTCAAGCGCGGACGGCGCCCGGGTGCCTGGATTTCGTGCAGGCGGCCGACCCGATCGAGCCCGACCGGATCAACATCTTCGAGCGGTGGGAGTCCGACGAGTACCTCCACCGATTCCGGACTTCGGGAGGTCCCGAGCTCGATCTCCCGCCGCTCACGTCGGCGGATGTCCACAAGTACCGGATCTCCGCCGTCGAGGAACCGTAGACGGGCGACGCCTGTCCGTGCGGCCGTCTACGATCGGCCGCATGACCAGACTGGCCCAGTTGCGCAAGGCCACGCTCGCCCTCCCGGAGACCGAGGAGGGAACCCACTTCGGCATGGTCGCGTTCTCCGTACGCGGCAAGGGGTTCGCCTCGGTGACAAAGGACGGCTTGGTCCAGCTCCAACTGTCCGACGAAGACACCGAGGCCGCCCTGAAGGCACACCGCGGCGGCGAGCGCCTGGTCCGGATGGGCACTCCCATCGGTTCCGCGTTCCCCTGGCCGAGATCAACGGCAAGGATCTCAACGCCCTGGTGAGGTCGGCCTGGGCCCACCGAGCGCCGAGGCGGCTGGCGGCCGCGGTGGCCGCCGCGGGGGCGGCAACCGCCGGACAGTCGGGCGACCTGCCCGCATCCATCGGCCGGCCCGCGACCCGGGCTCTGTCTGGGGCAGCGGGGCTGACCACTCTCGACCAGGTCGCGACCCGCACGGAGGCCGAGTTGCTCGCACTCCACGGGGTCGGCCCGAAGGCCGTACGCATCCTCTCGGAGGCGCTGGCCGAGAGAGGGATGTCGCTGCGCTGACCACCCAGAGGCGCGGCGACCGTCGCGGGGATCCCGGTGGCAGTGTAGGACCATGAAGCGAGAGCCGGTGACGTCGGCCGCGCTGAGATCAGTGGGGTACGACCCGGAGACGTGGACCCTGGAGGTGGAGTTCGTCTCCGGCGACGTGTATCAGTACCTCGAGGTCGAGCCGGAGGACGTGGAAGCGCTCATCCGGTCCGGAAGCATGGGTCGATTTCTCAACCAGCACATCAAACCGCGGTACCAGTACGTCGACCTCGGCCGAGGCTAGCGCCAGCGGGGCGTCCTAGCCCATCCGGTCCACGATCTCGTCGATCCGGCCGGCGAGCGTGACGTCGTGCTCGGTCACGCCGCCCTCGGAGTGCGTCGTAAGGCTGAACTTCACCGTCGTCCAGCGGATGTCGACGTCCGGATGATGGTTCATCTCCTCCGCGACCTCGGCCACGTCACCGACGAGGCGGATCCCGGCCATGAAGTCGGGGGCCTGCACCGCCCGGGTCAGGGCACCCTCGTGCGCCGTCCAGTGCGGATGCTCGGCCATTGCCGCGTGTACCTGCTGCTGAGTGAGTACGCCTGCCATGGGCCCAGCGTACGGGGCCTTCCGGCACTATCGTCGACCCTCGTTCGTCATTGTTCGATGAGACGGCAGCCCTCGACAACGGAAGTGAGTCGCCTCAGTGGACCGAAATCTCAAGATCGCCCTGATCATCGGCGCGATCGTGGCCGCCGTGGTCGGATACGTCCTGTACCAGGGAGGGGACGACGTACCCGCGGCCGGCGGGCCGGACGCCGCCGACCAAAGCGAGCTCCTGACGCCAGAGGCGCGCATGCTGTCCGACGCCGAGAACACCGATGTCGCGTTCGTCGAGTTCCTCGACTTCGAGTGCCCGGGCTGCGCCAGCCTGTATCCACTGGTCGAGGACCTGCGCCAGGAGTACGGCGACCGGCTCGACTTCGCGATTCGCTACCTGCCGCTCGACATGCACCCGAACGCCGTCCCCGCTGCCGCGGCGGTCGAGGCGGCGCACCGGATCGGCGACCACGACGCCTTTCTGCGGATGTACCAGCTGATGTTCAGCAATCAGTCGGTATGGGCCGGTGAGGACGACCCGGACGAGATCTTCCGCGGATACGCCCGCGAGATCGGCCTCGACGTCGAGGAGTTCGATCGGCTTCGCGGGTCCGAGCAGGTGCTCGGCGTGGTGAACAGAAGCGGCGCGCAGGCTGCCGAGATCGGAGTCGAGGGGACTCCGACGATGTTCCTCGACGGGGAGCGCCTCGACCCGGAGAGCGAGGCGGATCTGCGGGCGAGCCTGGACGAGGCCGTGGCGCGATGACCGTGGCGCGCGCGGGTGAGTCCGCGGACCGGGCGGCCTCGTCCCGATCGGCGAGCGTGTCTCGCGGGTACGCCTGGCTGCTGGTCGCCGGCGGGCTGATCGGGCTGGCCGCATCGGGAGTGCTCCTGCACGAGCGCCTTCTGTTGCTCGAGGATCCGTTGTACGCGCCGAGCTGCTCCTTGAACAGCACGCTCAACTGCACGGCGGTGATGACCTCTCCGCAGTCGGAGGCGTTCGGCCTGCCCAACCCGATGATCGGGGTGGCGGCGTTCCCGGTCCTGATCGCCACCGGTGCCGCCGTACTCGCCGGAGCACGCCTGGCGCGGTGGTACTGGTGGGGGCTGATGGCAGGTACGACCTTCGGTGTCGGCTTCGTGCACTGGCTGATCGTCGCGAGCCTGTACGACATCGGCTCGCTGTGCCCGTACTGCATGGTGGTGTGGGTGGTGACCATCCCGGCCTTCTGGTACACGCTGCTGCACGTCATCTCCGGCACGGCGCCCGGCCGGCTCCTCAACCGCTGGCACGCGACCATCCTGGCGGCCTGGCTCGCCGTGATCGCGGTGCTCATCCTGCTGCGATTCGGAGCCTGACGCCCCATCGTTCGCGCCGAGATTGCAGATCTGGCCGTCTTCTTCGCGAGGTGTGCCGGTCAGGTGAAGCGGCCACCGGACCAGATCTCGCCGGAGTCCTTGACTAGCTCGATCTTGGTGAGTTTGCCCGCGGGCACTGGGAAAATCCAGGTGCCGCCGCGTGGGCTGGACGCCTTCCAGCTGCGGGTCTCGATCGGCTCCGCGTCCGCGCGGTAGACGCGGCAGCTGTACGGCACGCCGACCGGAGCCCGGGTCACCGTGACGATGAGGACCCGTCGGTCCTCCAGCCGGCCGACGGTCGCCGTGCCGATCTGCTCGCCGTCGGAGTCCCGGATCGGGGCCGCCACGTCGGCCGCGAGTCGCGCGTCCATGCCGTCCTCCCGTTCGCCCACCAGCCACCCCACCAGACCGCCCGCCACGGCGATCACGGCGGCGGCCGCCGCGGCCAGCCAGATCCGTGCCCGCCCCCACCGGCCGCGCTGGACCTGCTGGGACGCGGGGCGGTCGCCGTCGATTTCGAGCGCCGAGAGCACTCGGCGCTCGAAACCACCCGGCGGCTCCGCGGGCGGAGCGGCGGGGAGTACGCCGTCCACGGCGGCGGCCAGCTCGTTGTACGTAGCGCGACAGGACACGCAGCCCTTGAGATGCTCTGAGAACGCGCTGCGACCGGGCTCGCCCACCAGACCGAGCGCGAACTCGGTCAGCGCAGCGTCGTCGATGTGCCGACCCATCGGGTCGGGCGGGGGACCGGTGCCGTGGTGATCAGTCACGGGTCTCCTCCCGCATCGCCTCGCGTAATTTCCGCAGCCCAGTGCGGATCCTGGTCTTCGCCGTTCCGAGCGGGATCTGCTCGTGCTCGCTCACCTCGGCCGCCGAACAACCGGCGACGACGGCGAGAACCACGGCCCGAGCCTGCTCGCGCGGAATGGCCAGCAGGCGCTGCGCGGCGTGGCTGAACTCGATCCGGTTCAGTGCGGCCTCGGCGGCATCGCCGCCGGACAGCGTCTCCTGGAGCAACTCCTCGATGATCGGCCGGTCCATCGGGGTGCTCCGCCGGGCCCGGGTGGCGTCGATGGCCGCGTTCCGGGTGATGGTGAGCAGCCACGTCCCCACCGACGCGCGCCCCGCGTCGTAGGTCGGTGCTGCCCGCCAAGCCCGCACGAAGGCCTCCTGTGCGACGTCCTCTGCCAATGCCGGATCCCGAGTCACTGCCAACGCGAGCCCGAACACCCGGCCCTGGAAGCGCCGCACGAAGGCGGTGGCTGCGGCCGGGTCGTCGATAGCCAGGCCCGCGACCAGTGCGGCGTCCGCCGCGCGCTCCGCTCGCGGTGACAGTGGCACATTGGTGGATACGTCGGGCATGGCCTGCGGGATTGCCGCGCCCGGCGGGGGACCGTCTTGCGGTTCAGGCTGCTCTGAGTTCGTCACGCTGGATGACCATCCGATCACGCCACACCGGCGGATGATACCCGGCCGCGGCCACCCGAGCTCCCGCAAGCACGGGTCTGGACCTAGACCTCCGTGCGTTCGTCGCGGCGGAAGATCTTCGAGCCGAGCCAGACCAGCGGGTCGTACCTGCGGTCGACCACGCGCTCTTTCATCGGGATGATCGCGTTGTCGGTGATCTTGATGTTCTCCGGGCATACCTCGGTGCAGCACTTGGTGATGTTGCACATGCCGAGTCCCGCCGCCTCCTGGGCGAGCTGGCGGCGGTCGTTCGTGTCGAGGGGATGCATGTCGAGCTCGGCGTACCGGAGGAAGAAGCGCGGCCCCGCGAAGGCGGGCTTATTCTCCTCGTGGTCGCGGATCACATGGCAGGTGTTCTGGCACAGGAAGCACTCGATGCACTTGCGGAACTCCTGGCCGCGCTCGACGTCGGCCTGCATCATCCGCCGCTTGCCGTCGGGGTCCGGTGGACCGGGGGCGAACGCCGGCAGCTCCCGCGCCTTCTCGTAGTTGTACGAGACGTCGCAGACGAGGTCCTTGACCACGGGGAAGGTCCGCATCGGAGTCACCGTGATGGTCTCGTCCGGGTCGTAATCGGTCAGCCGGGTCATGCACATCAGGCGGGGACGCCCGTTGACCTCGGCCGAACAGGAGCCGCACTTGCCGGCCTTGCAGTTCCAACGCACCGCCAGGTCAGGTGCCTGGGTGGCCTGCAGCCGGTGTACGGCGTCCAGTACCACCTCACCCTCCTCGACGGGGACGGTGTACGGCGCCAGCTCACCGCTGTCGACGTCACCACGCCAGACCCGCATCGAAAGGTCGTAACCCATTTACTCCTCCTCGAAGAGCTGCTGAAGCTCGCCCGGCATGGTCTGTAGTGGCTGGTGTTTCAGCGAGACAACGCCGTCCTTCTCAGTGAGCACGAGGTTCTTCGAACCCCAATCCTCGGAGGGCAGCGGGAAGTCGTCGCGGGTATGGCCACCGCGTGACTCCTCACGCTCCAGTGCGGCGGTCGCGACGCACTCGGCGACCAGGAGCATGTTGGCCAGGTCGAGCGCGAGATGCCAGCCCGGGTTGTACTGACGATGTCCCTCGACCTGGATGTGCTTGGCGCGCTCCTTGAGCGTCTCCAGCTCGACGAGGGCCTGGGTCAGCTCTTCGCGGGTACGGATGATGCCGACCAGCCGCTGCATCGTCGCCTGGAGGTCTTTTTGAAGCGTGTAAGGGTTCTCGTCGACCCTTCCGGCATCCGAGAAGGGCGCCAGTGCCGCCTTGCCGGCCGCGGTCACATCCCGCTCCGAGACCTGCGGGCGGCTCTCGCTGAGCCGTCCCGCGTAGTACGCGGCGTTCAGGCCGGCCCTCCGGCCGAAGACGAGCAGGTCCGACAGGGAGTTGCCGCCCAGCCGGTTGGAGCCGTGCATTCCCCCGGACACCTCGCCGGCGGCGTAGAGCCCGGTCACGGCCGAGGCGCCCGTGTCGGCGTCGACCTCGACTCCGCCCATCACGTAATGACAGGTCGGGCCGATCTCCATCGGCTCCGCGGTGATGTCGACGTCGGCCAGCTCCTTGAATTGGTGGTACATCGACGGCAGCCGGCGCTGGATGAACTCCGGGCTTCGCCGGGAGGCGATATCGAGGAACACGCCTCCATGCGGGGACCCGCGTCCGGCCTTGATCTCGGAGTTGATCGCGCGCGCGACCTCGTCGCGGGGGAGCAGCTCGGGCGGACGACGGTTGTTCTTCTTGTCGTCGTACCAGCCGTCGGCCTCCTCCTCGGTGTCCGCGGTCTCGGCCTTGAAGAAGTCCGGGATGTAGTTGAACATGAAGCGCTCGCCCTCGGAGTTCTTCAGCACTCCGCCGTCGCCGCGCACCGACTCGGTCACGAGGATGCCCCGCACCGACGGCGGCCAGACCATCCCGGTGGGGTGGAACTGCACGAACTCCATGTTGATCAGCGGCGCGCCGGCGCGCAGACCGAGCGCGTGTCCGTCCCCAGTGTACTCCCACGAGTTGGAGGTCACCTCGTAGACCTTGCCGATCCCGCCGGTCGCCAGCACGATCGACGGGGTCTCGAACACGATGAACCGGCCGCTCTCCCGCCAGTAACCGAAGGCACCGGCCACCGCCCCGTCGTCGGTCAGGACCTCGGTGACCGTGCATTCCATGAAGACGTCGATGCCGAGCGCGACCGCGCGCTGTTGCAGGGTGCGGATCATCTCCAGACCGGTGCGGTCGCCGACATGCGCCAGCCGGGCGTACCGGTGGCCGCCGAAGTCACGCTGGGAGATCAGGCCGTCCGGCGTACGGTCGAACAGCGCGCCCCACTCCTCCAGCTCCAGCACCCGCTCCGGAGCCTCCTGGGCGTGCAGCTGTGCCATCCGCCAGTTGTTGAGCATCTTGCCGCCGCGCATGGTGTCGCGGAAATGCACCCGCCAGCTGTCGTCCGGCCAGAGGTTGCCCATCGCGGCCGCGGCGCCGCCCTCGGCCATCACCGTGTGTGCCTTGCCCAGCAGGGACTTGCAGATGATCGCCGTGCGGGCTCCGGCATCGTGCGCCGCGATCGCGGCGCGCAGGCCGGCCCCGCCTGCCCCGATCACGACAACGTCGTACGAATGACGTTCAAACTCAGCCATGAATCCTTCTTAGTTGACGATGCGTGGGTCGGAGAACCAGTCCGCGGCCACGGCCATGATGTAGAAGTCGGTGAAGATCACCGTGAACAGCGAGATCATGGCGAACTGCCCGTGCCTGGTGTTGAGCTTCGACACCAGGGTCCAGAACCGGTACCGAACCGGGTGCTTGCCGAAGTTCCTGAGCCGGCCGCCGACGACGTGCCGGCATGCATGACAGGACAGGGTGTACGCGGCCAGCATCGCGAGGTTGCCCCAGATGATGACCGTGCCGAGACCGACTCCCACACCGCCGTTCACGCCGTGGAGGGCCAGGATCGCGTCGTACAGGTTGATCAGCGCGAAGAGGGCCGCGACGTAGAAGAAGTAGCGGTGTGAGTTCTGAACGATCAGCGGGAACCGCGTCTCACCTTTGTACGACCCTCGCGGCTCCGGCACCGCACACGCGGTGGGGGAGAGGAAGAACGACCGGTAGTAGGCCTTGCGGTAGTAGTAGCAGGTCGCGCGGAATCCGCCGACCCCGATGAGCGTGACGATGGCGATCGGGATGAACGCCGGTATCTCCGGCAGCGGCGTGCCGAAATGACTCGAGCCCGGCACGCACGAGGCGCTGATGCAGGGTGAGTAGAACGGCGTGAGGTAGTGCTCTTCCGCGGCCCAGTAGTGGTCGTTCATGAAGTACCGGATCGTCGAGTACACGACGAAGAAGAGCAGGATCAGGCCGATACCCAACGGCGACAGCCACCAACGGTCACGGCGGAACGTTCGCTCGGCGACCTTCGCCCGAGCCGGCCCCATCACTCCAGTGCTCATGGTCTCCCTACAGCTGCTCGACAGCCCACGCCGGACGGCCGCAGCGTATCGGACGCGGTCAGCACCCGATATCACGTGGTTCACACACCAGGCGGTTGTTTCGTGCCGAAACCGCGACACCCGGCCACCGCCAGAGTCTTCCGCGAACCGGTTCGAAGGGGATCACCGGGGTCCCGGTCCACGCGACCACTTCTGCGATCTCGGCACGTCCGGCTCATGGAGCTCACGCACGGTGTGTTCGCGTATCCGGTGCGCCGGTCGTGTGTCAGGCTGACCGCTGTGTCAGAGCACGCTCCGCCCGAGGTGGTCGTCGGTGCGGCGATCATCATGCAGGGACGGCTGCTCGCCGCTCGCCGGACCAGCCCGGCCGAGACCGCGGGCGGCTGGGAGTTCCCGGGCGGCAAGGTCCGCCCGGACGAGACACCGGAGGCCGCGTGCGTTCGGGAAGTGCGTGAGGAGCTGGCCTGCGAGATCGAGGTCGTAAGCCGGCTGGCCGGCGAGGAGCCGCTCAACCCCGGTTATGTGCTGCATGTGTACGAGGCGCGGATCGTGTCCGGCGAGCCGGTGCCGTCGGAGCATGACGCGATCCGCTGGCTCGGCCCGGACGAGCTCGAGGACGTCGCATGGCTGGACGCCGACCGGCCGTTCCTGCGGCCGCTGCATGAGCGACTCCGCGCGCAGCCCTGACCCGAGTCAGGCGATCCGTGCGCCCTAGCCCACTGATCGCATGACACGCATGTCAGGGCCCTGCCAGTACGCTCATCCGCATGGTCGCACCTCCTCAACCCATGGCCGCCAGACGGCTGCTGTTGGTTCACGCACACCCCGACGACGAGACCATCGGCACCGGCGCCGTCATGGCGAAGTACGTCGCCGAGGGCGCGCACGTCACGCTGGTCACGTGCACCCGCGGTGAGCACGGCGAGATCCTCGTACCCGAGCTGGAGCACCTCGACGCGTCCCGCGAGGACGGCCTCGGCGAGCATCGGGTCACCGAGCTGGAAGCCGCGATGAAGGAGCTCGGCGTCACCGACTACCGGTTCCTCGGCGGCGAGGGACGCTATCGCGACACCGGGATGGCGCATACCGAGAACGGCGCGGCCACGGTCCCGGACGAGACCAGGGACAACGCGTTCTGGCACGCCGACCTGAGGGAGGCCTCCGATCATCTGGTCGAGGTGATTCGTGAGGTCCGTCCGCAGGTGTTGGTGACGTACGACGAGTTCGGCGCCTACGGCCACCCCGATCACGTCCAGGCGCATCGGGTGGCGACGTACGCCGCCAGCCTGGCCGCGGTGTCGACGTACCGGCGAGACCTCGGCGACGCGTGGGACATCGCGAAGATCTACTGGACCGCGATGTCCGACACGAGGTTCCGCGAAGGCATCCGCCGGCTGCGGGAGTCCGGGGACACCACGACGTTCGAAGGTCTCGATCCGGACGGGCCGATGCCGCCGTTCGCCGTACCCGACGACGACATCACCGCACAGGTCGACGGGACCCCGTACGTCGAGCAGAAGATCGCCGCCCTGCGCGCCCATGCGTCCCAGATCAGCGTGGACGGTCCGTTCTTCGCGCTGGCGGACAACCTCGGCAACCAGGTCTGGGGCGTCGAGTCGTTCCGGCTGGCGAAGGGTGTTCCCGGCCCGGCCGATCCGGAGACCGGCCGGGAGTCGGACCTCTTCTCCGGCCTCGCCTGACGAGTCGTCACGACCAGTGACCAGCGCGTCTCCCGACCTGTTCCGCTCGGCGATGAGCCGCTACGCCAGCGGTGTGACCGTCGTCTCCACCGTCCACGACGACCTGGACCATGCGATGACCGCGAGCGCCTTCACCTCGGTGAGCCTGGACCCGCCGCTGGTGCTGGTCTGCGTGGACAAGACCGCGCGGTTTCATCAGGCGATCGCGGTGACGCGCCGGTGGGGTGTCTCGGTGCTCGCCGAGGACCAGGCGGACGTCGCCCGCTGGCTGGCCACGCGGGGCCGGAAGCTCGAGGGCCAGCTCGACCACATCCCGCACCGCCCGGGCGCCCTGACCGGATCGGCCCTGGTGGAGGGCGCCCTGTGCTGGGTGGAGTGCCGGACTTGGGAGATGTACGACGGCGGCGATCACACTATCGTCGTGGGGCAGGTGCTCGGGATCGAGCTGCCCGAAAAGGAGCGGTCCCGGCCCCTGATGTACTTCCGGGCGGCGTACGGTGGCGCCCCGGATGTAACGAATGGACCCGATTAATCGTTAGGATGAGGCCGCACTTCACGCGGCCCCGCGTCGTACAGTGGCGCGGGCTACGGCTGACGAGGGGATGTGCACGTGCGATTCGGGAGGAAAGGCGAGTCGTCGGTCTCGCCGACCGCGTCGCCGCCGGATGGTGGCCATGAGCCGGACACCGCGGTACTCGATCGCCTGTCCGCGACCGGGAAGGCGACCGGGTCGGCTGGGGCGACCGGGGTGGCCGACTCGGTCGAGGTGCCAGGGGCGGCCGACGCGGGTAGCGGCATGCTTGCGCACGATCGGCTGTTCCCCGCGCTGTTCGCGCTCGGCCTGCTTGTCCTGATGGCTCTGCTCTACATCGGGGCGTACTTCTTCACCGACGACCGGATCCCGCGCAGCGTCAGCGTCGCCGGGGTGGACATCGGCGGGATGCGGCCGGCCGCCGCCGAGGAGGAGCTGAGGAAGGAGCTGCGTCCGCGGGCGCGCGGTCCGATCGTGGCGACGTACGACGGCGAGCGGTTCGAGATCAACTCCAAGAAGGCCGGGCTGAGCCTCGACGTCGCGGAGACCGTGGACCAGGCCGGCGGTGAACGCAGTCTCAACCCGCTGCGGATGCTCTCCGTGCTCATCGGCGGCAACGCGGTCGATCCGGTGGTCGAGGTCGACGAGGACCGGCTGACGACCGAGGTCGAGAAGGTCGCCGAACGGGTCGACCGGAAGCCGGTCGAGGGCTCGATCAGCTTCGCCGGGACCGACGCGAGGGCCGAGTTTCCCCGCCCGGGCAGGGCGGTCGAGGTCGAGGAGACCATGGAGCGGCTGCGCGAGGTCTATCTCACCAGTGAGCCGGTCTTCGAGCTCCCGGTGGGCGAGACCGCTCCAGAGGTCGGGAAAGACGCCGTACGCCAGGCCCTGCGGGAGTTCGCCGAGCCGGCGATGTCCGGGCCGGTGACCGTGCGGGCCCGCGGGGAGAAGGCGGTGCTCTCGCCGGTCCAGCTCGCGCCCGCGCTGTCCATGAGGGTGGTCGACGGCGCTCTCGAACCACGGCTCGACGAGGCGGAGCTGCACAAGCACGCGGGTGCGGAGCTCCGCTCGCTGACCAAGCGGCCGAAGGATGCGAAGGTCGTCCTCCGTGACGGGCGGCCGAGGGTCGTCGCCGGCAGGGTCGGTACGACGATCGCGCCCGGCAAGGTCGCGGGTGCGGTGTTGCCGGCGCTGACCGAGACCGGCAAGGACCGGGTGGTCAGGCTCGATGTCAGGACCGCGAAGCCGGCCTTCACCACCAAGGACGCCCGCGAGCTCGGGATCAACAAGGTGGTCAGCGATTTCACGACGTACTACCCGCATTCTGAATACCGCAACGTCAATCTCGGCCGGGCCACCGAGCTGATCGACGGCACGGTGCTGAAGCCGGGCGACACGTTCAGCCTCAACGACACCGTGGGTGAGCGCACGGCCGAGAACGGCTTCACCGTCGGTTACGTCATCCAGAACGGCGCCCTGGTGGAGGATTTCGGTGGGGGAGTCTCCCAGGTGGCGACCACGCTGTACAACGCCTCGTTCTTCGCCGGCCTGAAGGACATCGAGCACAACCCGCACTCGCTGTACTTCAACCGTTACCCGGAGGGCCGGGAGTCCACGGTCGCGTGGCCTTGGCTGGACCTGCGGTTCCAGAACGACACGCCGTACGGCGTCTTGATCCGCAGCTGGATCGAGCCCAGCACGTCGTATTCAGAGGGCGAGATGCACGCCGAGATCTGGAGTACGAAGTACTGGGACATCGAGGCCGGCAAGTCCGAGCGGTACAACTTCCGGTCATCGTCGGTGAGGTTCGACCCGTCGCCCTCGTGCGTGGAGCAGACCGGGTTCCGCGGGTTCGACGTGGACATCTACCGGTACTTCCACCGGAACGGCGAGCGGGTCGAGACCGAGAAGTGGCACGTCTCCTACAACCCCGCGCCGACGGTCCACTGCCGGCCCCGGCCGGAGAAGAACGCCAACGGTGGTGACGGCGGCCAGGGCGGCCAAGGCGGGGGCGGCGATACCGGCGGGGACGGCGACCGGCGCGGATAGCCGTCGCGCGATAGCCATCGCGCGGTAGGCGTCGATCCGACTCGCTCACCAACTTGATTCGCCCCAGCAGGCGGACAATGGTGCAATCTCGACGCGACATTCGCGACCCCTCGCGCCGAGATTGCAGAACTGGTCGTTCCCCTCGCGCCGAGATTGCGCATCTGGCCGGATCGGACTCCCCGGCCTCGGGTCCCTATTCCGGGGCCGGGCGGCGTCGGCGGTGCGGCTGCGGAGGTGGCGGGATGGGCTTCCCCGAGACCGCATCGGCCAGGGCGATCTCGACGAGCAGGCCGTCCGCGCGGCGTACCCGTATCGTGTCCTGGCCCCATTCTTCGAGCACCCCGAGAACGTCCGTCATCGCCGGACCGCCGGACGGACCTGACTCGCCGGGTAAAATCCGGCGTACGACGACGCGCTCGCCGAGATGGGCAGGTGTGAGCTGCATAACCTCTCCAACACGTGGGCAGCTGCGGGCAACCGAATCTCGTCGCGTGATACTAGGGTGGAGAAGTCAATCCGGCCAACCAGACGCCGCCGATGCGAGGAGGATCCAGGTGACTTACGTCATCGCGCAACCCTGCGTGGATGTCAAAGACAGGGGCTGCGTCGACGAGTGCCCGGTCGATTGCATCTATGAAGGCTCCCGGATGCTCTACATCCATCCTGACGAGTGTGTGGACTGTGGCGCATGCGAGCCCGTCTGCCCGGTGGAAGCCATCTTCTACGAGGACGACACGCCCGAACAGTGGAAGGACTACTACGCGGCCAATGTCGAGTTCTTCGATGATCTCGGCTCGCCGGGCGGAGCCGCCAAGATGGGTGTGATCGACAAAGACCATCCGATGATCGCGGACCTTCCGCCGCAGAACCAGGACGTGGATGTCTGAAGCCACCTCGGCGTCCGCCCTGTCCGGGTGGACGCCGCAGGTGTCCTGCCGGCTGCCTGACTTCCCGTGGGACTCGCTGGCGCCGTACGGCGCACAAGCGCGGACCCACCCAGGCGGGATGGTCGACCTCTCGGTGGGGACCCCCGTCGACCCAACTCCGCCGGCGCTGCGGGAGGCGTTGCGCGATGCCGCCGACGCGCCCGGATACCCGACAGTGCATGGGACGCCGGAGCTACGTGCGGCGGCGGCCGGGTGGCTGGCTCGCCGGTTCGGGGCCAGCGGGCTCGACGCCGACGACGTGTTGCCGGTGATCGGTACGAAGGAGCTGGTCGCGGCGTTGCCGAATCAGTTGGGGTTCGGTTCCGGCGACACCGTCGTAGTTCCCGAGCTGGCCTACCCGACGTACGCCGTCGGTGCCCTGCTGGCCGGCTGTACCGTCGTGACGACGGACAGCACGCACGCGGTCGGACCGGCCCGGGTTTCCCTGATCTGGCTGAACTCCCCGGCCAATCCGACCGGGCGGGTGTTGCCGGTCGAGCACCTGCGCAAGGTGGTCGCGTGGGCCCGCGAGCGGGGAGCGATCGTGGCGTCCGACGAGTGCTACATCGAGTTCGGCTGGGAGGCCCGGCCGACGTCGATCCTTCATCCGGACGTGTGCGGGGGTCCGTTCGACGGCCTGCTCGCAGTGCATTCGCTGTCGAAGCGCTCGAACATGGCCGGTTATCGCTGCGGGTTCGTCGCGGGGGATCCACGCCTGGTGGCCGAGCTGCTCGCGATACGCCGGCACGCCGGGTTCATGACCCCGACCCCCACCCAGGAGGTCATGCGAGTCGCGCTGGGTGACGACGCACACGTCGCGGCGCAGCGGGCTCGCTATGCGGCGCGCCGGGAGATCCTGCGTACGGCGCTGGAGGCCGCAGGCTTCCGGATCGATCACTCCGATGCCTCGCTGTATCTGTGGGCGACCCGTCGCGAACCGTGCTGGGAGACGGTGCGATGGTTCGCCGAACACGGGATTCTGGTCGCGCCCGGCGACTTCTACGGCCCCGCCGGCGAGCAGCACGTACGCGTCGCGCTCACCGCGACCGACGAGCGGGTGGCCGCAGCCGCCGACCGCCTGGCCTGACGGGTCGGCCACAACTGCAATCTCGGCGCGAGAAAAGCGGCCAGATGTGCAATCTCGGCGCGAGGGGGCGAGGGGGCGAGGGGGCGCGAGAGGGGGCGTGCCTATCGGACGTCGACGTGGACGTGGTCGCGATGCTGCAGAATCTGCGGGTCGCCGCCGGATGGTTCGTCGTACTCCCGCCATCCCTGGGACGAGCGGCGTGCGGTCCATATCCGGTCGTCGAAGATCACCGTCGCGATGCCGAGCCGGTCGGCGCGGGCGACGAGATAGTGCGCGAGCGCCCAGCCTCTTCGGGAGTTGTCCGGGTTGACCGGCCGGAAGAAGATGTCGATCGCGCGGCCGTCGTAATGCGCCGAACCGGCCGAGTGCCCGTTGCGCACGCCTCCGGGCGCGAAGCCACCGAGCTGCAGTCCGTCGAAGGTGGCGGCAAGGTCCCGGCGTACGCCGTTCGCCCGCGAGGTCAGTCCGTTGGGCCGGAGCCTCTGCGCATCGTCGTCCACCGGCCGGATGGTGCACGTGAACGCCGACCGGCTGTACCCGGTCAGGGCCGAGGCGAGCACCCGGGCGTCCTGCTCGTGCCCGGCGTAGGCGTCCGCGTACGCCGAGCGCTGCACCTCCTGCGCGGCCTTGGTGATCTCCATCGTCTCGTAGCCGTCCACCTCGACCAGATCGTCGTAGAACCGGCCGCTGGCGTAGTGCGGGTCCCGAACCTGTTGCTTCGTTCCCCAGCCCTGTGACGGGCGCTGCTGGAACAGCCCGAGCGAGTCGCGGTCGCCGTAGTCCAGGTTGCGGATCTTCGACTCCTGGTACGCCGTCGCCAGCGCGATGGTCACGGCGCGGGCCGGGAGACCACGGCGGATCGCCTCACCGGCGATGATCGCGGCGTTCTCGGCCTGCTCGAGATCCACCCAGACCTTGCGCCCACTGGCCTGCGCCTCGCATCCCTCCGGATCGGGGAACGGTCCGGCTCCCGAGGAGATCATCGCGAACAACACGCCGGCCCCCACGCCGCCCACCAGGAGCAGTCCCACGATCGCCCTGATCGGCCTGCGCTTCCGGCGAGGTGTCGTGGTGGGTTCGGGCCGGAGCCGCTCGGGGCTCAGTGCGGACATGGCACCCCGAGGCACCGCCTAGGCGTTCGCATGCAGCGCCTCGTTCAGCTGGATACCGCTGCCCTGGCGGGGTGCCGCCTCGACGGCTCCGGTCACGGAGTTCCGGCGGAACAGAATGCCGTCGCGGCCCGACAGCTCGCGGGCCTTGACCACCGACTGGTCGGGCAGCGTGACCTTCGTGCCCGCCGTGACGTAGCACCCGGCCTCCACCACGCAGTCGTCGCCCAGCGAGATGCCGACGCCCGCGTTGGCGCCCAGCAGGCAGCGCTCGCCGATACTGATGACCTCGTGGCCGCCGCCGGACAGCGTGCCCATGATCGAGGCGCCGCCCCCGATGTCGGACCCGTCGCCCACGACGACCCCGGCGGAGATCCTGCCCTCGACCATCGAGGTGCCGAGCGTCCCGGCGTTGAAGTTGACGAAGCCCTCGTGCATGACGGTCGTGCCGGACGCGAGGTGTGCGCCGAGGCGCACCCGGTCGGCGTCGGCGATGCGTACGCCGGCGGGTACGACGTAATCCGTCATCCGGGGGAACTTGTCCAGGCCGAACACCTGCACGCGCTGACCGGTGCCCGCGAGCCGCAGGCGGGTGTCCTCGAATCCCTCGGGGTCGCAGGGACCGGCGCTGGTCCACGCGACGTTGGCGAGCTGGCCGAACAGCCCCTCGAGGTTCAGCCCGTGCGGCCGGACGAGGCGGTGGCTGAGGAGGTGTAGCCGGAGGTACGCGTCGTTCGCGCCGTCCGGGGATGCGGCCAGGTCGATCTGGGTGAACACGGCGGTACGGCGTACGCCTCGTACGTCGTCCTCGCCCTCCAGCGCGGCGAGCTCCGGTGGCACGGCGCGGCCGTCCGGGTCGCCGAGCATGGGCGCCGGATACCACGTGTCCAGAACCTTCCCCGACGTCGTGAGCGTGGCCAATCCGTGACCCCACGCGACCGCTGTCTTCGTCATGGCGAAGAATCTATCCGAGCCCTCAAAGCCGGCCGGTCGGCCCTCCGCCGCTGGTAGTAGGAGCGTGTCTTGTTGCGATTGCCACACGTCCGCATCGAGCACCAGCGCTTGGAGTGGTTCTTCGAGGTGTCGTAGTAGACGACCGCGCAGTCGGACGCCGAGCACAGCTTCATCCGCCGCCAGGCGCCGTCCGTGCTCGTCACGATCACGGCGGAGACGATCTCCGCGAGGAATCCGCCGACGCCCTCACCCGCGGGCCGGAGCTCGGCGTTGCCGGCCGGGTCGAAGGCGACGCGGAGTCTCAGCGGCGCGGCGAGCCGGGTGAGCGCGACGCCGTCCAGGTGCCCGGCCGGGCCGTGATGGCCGCGTACCGCCTCGCGCAGCTCGGTGCGCAGCTGCCGCGCCCACTCCAGGTCGGAAGCGGTGACGCTGCGTGCCCGGGCGGCGCGGCCGTGGTCACGCAGCCACCGGCGGAACCGGGGGACGTCGGCGAGGTCGTCCTGGCCCGAGCTCACGTCGATCGAGTTCAGGAAGGACTCCACCAGCCGAAGCCGCGGCGGTACGTCGTGGGTCACTGCATGCTCCTCCACACCGGCTTGACAACGTTTGCCGACGTGCCAAATGATAACTGATAAAGTCACTTCACCGGTGTGAGAAGACGACATGGCCATCGCACAGTTCAAGGACCTCTGCATCGACGCCGCCGACCCTCGGGCGCTGGGCGAGTTCTACGCGGCCGCTCGGCGGACCGACGCCGCGGCACACCGTATGGGTGAACGCCGTTCCGGAGCCGAAGACGGAGAAGCACCGCGTGCACCTCGACCTGCACACCCAGTCCATCGCCGATCTCGAGGCGCTGGGAGCGACGGTGCTGGAGCCGCAGGCCCACTGGACGATCATGGCCGACCCGGAAGGCGGGGAGTTCTGCGCGTTCGTCCGCGACGAGGTGCCGCCGCAGCGGCTGTACGAGCTGGTCGTCGACTGCGCCGACCCGGAGGCCCAGGCCCGCTGGTGGTCGACGGTCCTCGCCGGGAACTGCGGGCACGACGACGCGCATCCGTGGTGGTGGGTCGACGAGATCCCGGGCGCGCCGTTCGAGAACCTGGTCTTCCAGCCCGTACCTGAACCCAAGACGGTCAAGAACCGTGTCCATCTGGACGTGACCGCCGCCGACCTGCCGCCGCTGGTGGACGCCGGGGCGGCCGTTCTGCGCAAGCGGGACGACGAGATCCAGTGGACGGTGATGGCCGACCCGGAAGGCAACGAGTTCTGCGCGTTCGCCGACTGACCTGTCCTCGCGTGGCGCGGATCAGCTCTCGGAGGCGCGATTCTGCTGCCAGAACGCGCCACGCGACGCGGAACCCGCATGCGGCATGATCGCGGGTATGCCAGACGGCCAGCGAATCGACCTGACCCAGGACGTCGTCACGCTCACCGAGCGGCTCGTCGACATCGAGTCGGTGAGCGGCGGCGAGGGCCCGCTCGCCGACGCGGTCGAGGCGGCGCTCGGGGCGCTGCCGGATCTCGACGTACGCCGGATCGGCCACACGGTCATGGCGCGCACCGACCGCGGCCTGCCCGAGCGGGTGGTCCTCGCGGGCCATCTCGACACCGTGCCGGCCAACGACAACCTCCCGTCGCGGCGCGACGGGGACCGGGTGTACGGCCTCGGCGCGTGCGACATGAAGGGCGGGTGCGCGGTCGGACTGCGGGTCGCGGCCACGGTGCGCGAGCCGACCAGGGACGTGACGTTCCTCTTCTACGAGTGCGAGGAGGTCGCGGCCGAGCGCAACGGGCTCGCCATGGTGGCCACGCACCATCCGGACTGGCTGAAGGCCGATTTCGCCGTACTCATGGAGCCCACCAGCGCCACCGTCGAGGGAGGATGCCAGGGGACGGTCCAGGTCGACGTCCGCACCCGGGGGGTCCGGGCGCACACCGCGCGCGCCTGGATGGGGGAGAACGCGATCCACAAGACGGCCGAGATCCTGCGCCGGCTCGGTGAGTACGAGCCGCGGCGGCCGGAGGTGGACGGGCTGACCTATCACGAGGGGCTGAACGCCGTACGCATCGAGGGTGGCGTGGCCGGCAACGTGCTGCCCGACGAGGCGCAGGTACGGGTGAACTTCCGCTATGCACCGGACCGCAGCGAGGACGGGGCGCTGGCGTTCCTGCGGGAGTTCTTCGTCGGATTCGAGATGGAGGTCGCGGACTCGGCACCGGCGGCCCGGCCGGGTCTCGACGTCCCGGCGGCCGCGGCGTTCGTCGCCGGGATCGGGAAGCAGCCGCGCCCCAAGCACGGCTGGACCGACGTCGCCCGGTTCGCCGGGCTCGGGATCCCGGCGGTCAACTACGGCCCGGGCGATCCACTGCTGGCGCACTCTCAGGGCGAGTTCGTCGAGGCGGCCGAGCTGCGCGAATGCGAGGAGCGGGTACGGGCCTGGCTCGGCGACGGTTAGTGCGATCTCGACGCCGAGGTCGCGGGCCCGGATCGGCCAGATGTGCAATCTCGCCGCGAAAGGGGGCGGCCAGATGTGCAATCTCGCCGCGAGGTGGGAGGGGTCAGGCGAGGCCGCGGCGGGAGACGGCCGGGGGACGAGAACCGCTGATGGCCGCCACCATGTCGAGGACCTGACGGGTCTCCCGGACCTGGTGGGCCCGGAACACTCGCGCGCCGTGCCAGGCCGAGATCGCGGTCGCGGCGAGAGTTCCGGAAAGCCGTTCCTCTGTTGGCAAATCGAGGGTCTCGCCGATGAAGTCCTTGTTCGACAGTGCGACGAGGACCGGCCAGCCGGTCGCGACCACCTCGCCGAGCCGCCGGGTCAGCTCCAGGGAGTGCCGGGTGTTCTTGCCGAAGTCGTGTGTGGGGTCGATGAGTATGCCGTCGCGGCGTACGCCGACTCGAACCGCATGGTCGGCGAGCCCGGTCGTGGTCGCCAGGACGTCGGCCACCACGTCGTCGTACTCCATCCGATGCGGATCGGTGCGCGGCTGCATCCCACCGGTGTGGCTGCATACCAGCCCGGCACCGAACTCCGCGGCCACCTCGACCAGTCCGGGGTCCGCGGCCGCCCACGTGTCGTTGATCAGGTCGGCGCCGAGACCGCACAGCACCCGGGCCACCTCCGCGCGCCACGTGTCGACGCTGATGACCAGGTCGGGATGGCGCTCACCCACTCGCTCGACGAGCTTCGCCGTACGCCGCAGCTCCTCCTCGGCCGAGACCTCGTCCCCGTAACCCGCGCGCACGCCGCCGATGTCGACGATGTCGGCGCCCTCGTCGACCACGACGTCCACCCGGTCGAGAGCCGCGTGGAGGTCGTACGTCGCACCCCGGTCGAAGAACGAGTCCGGCGTCCGGTTGACGATCGCCATGACGGCGGTGTCGGCGGCGCCGAAGACGCGGCCTCCGAGTCGCAGCTCGGCCTGCGGGGAATCGGGCACGGCCCAAGCGTGGCACGATCGGACTCGTGATCTGGTTCCTGGGCATGCTCATCATGGTGTTGACCGCCGTCGGTGTGGTGATCGCCATGCGCGGCGGCACTGGGATGCGTCGGGTGTACGACGACCGGCCGGACGTGCTCCTCCCCGCGGATCGCCCGCTCACCGGCCAGGACCTCCGCGAGGTGCGGTTCGGTGTCGGTCTGCGCGGATACCGTATGGACGAGGTGGACGCGCTGATCGCCCGGCTCGCGGCGGAGCTGGAGTCCGCCGCCGATCGAGAGCCGGAGTGAGCCGGACTCCGCGTGACACATGGAGGGCGGTGGACCAGTGAGCGGGGCGGTGGAGGGCCCGGACGGGCGGCTGCGGTGCCCGTGGGCCGTCGGGCAGCCGGATTACCTCGACTACCACGACCAGGAGTGGGGCCGCGCGGTGCGCGACGACCGGGGTCTGTTCGAGCGGCTCGTGCTCGAGTCGTTCCAGTCCGGGTTGTCGTGGCTGACCATCCTGCGCAAGCGGCCGGCGTTCCGCCATGCCTTCGGTGGGTTCGATCCCGACGTCGTGGCGGCGTACGGCGAGGACGACCGCTCCCGGCTGCTCGCCGACGCCGGCATCGTCCGCAACCGGGCCAAGATCGACGCCACGATCACGAATGCCAGGGCGCTCCGCGAGCTGGGCACGCCGTTCGCGGAGCTCCTGTGGGGCTTCGCGCCACCGCCGCGGGAACGCCCGCGTACCCTCGCGCAGGTTCCGGCCAAGACCGCGGAGTCGACCGCCATGGCCAAGGAGCTGAAGGGCCGCGGCTTCGTGTTCGTCGGCCCCACCACCGCCTATGCGCTCATGCAGGCCACCGGCATGGTCGACGACCACCTCGCGGACTGCTCGGCGTGAGCAGGGCTCAGCGGCCCTCGAAGACCGGCTTCTCCTTGGCGAGGAAGGCCGAAACCGCGTTGCGGTGGTCTTCGGTACCGCCCGTGAGCCGCATCATCTCGGCCTCGAAGTCGAGGGACTCGTCGAGCGAGTGGGTGGAGCCGTAGAGCAGCGCGCGGCGTACCGCGGCGTACGCGACGGTCGGACCGGCGGCCAGCCGGACGGCGAGCTCGTGCGCCTCGGCCGCGAGCTCCCCGTCGGGCACCACCTTCGACACCAGCCCGAGCGCGAGCGCCTCCTGCGCGTCCAGCGTGCGGGGGGTCATCATCAGCTCGGTGGCCTTGGCGACCCCGACCAGCCGAGGGAGGGTCCAGGACGTGCCGGTGTCGCTGGACAACCCGATGCCGGTGAACGCCAGGTTGAATCCGGCCGATTCGGCCGAGATCCGGAAGTCGCAGGCGAACGCAAGTCCGGCTCCGGCGCCGGCGGCCACCCCGTTGATCGCGGCGATCACCGGCTTGTCCATGGTGGCCAGCCCGCGGGCGATCGGGGAGTAGTGCCGCTGCACCGTCGACCACACCTCGTCCAAGGACGTCGACTCCAGGCTGGCCGCGTGCTCGCGAAGGTCTTGCCCGACGCAGAACGCGCGTCCCGACGCGGTGAGTACGACGGCCCGCGCCGGACCGCTCGCGGCGTCCTCGACGGCGTCCCTCAGCGCCTCCTTGGTGGCCCGGTCGAGGGAGTTCATCGCCTCCGGGCGGTTGAGCTTGATGTAGCCGACGGACTCGGTGACGTCGTACGTCACCGCCGCCTGAGGATCGTTCATCGGTCGTCTCCTGTCGTCGGCTCGGTGATGGGTTCCTGCTCGAGGCAGCGGTCGACGAACCGGCGCGCACCGGGCAACAGCCGCTCGGCCTCGGTGTCGAAGAACTCCGCGGCGACCGCCCCGCTCCACGTGGCGGGAAGGAGCTCTCGCGGCAGTCCGGGGTCGCGGAACAGGAACTTCCGCCATTCATGGACGAGGCGGGACCGCACCGAGAACGCGAGCTCGTCGTCGGGGTCGCCCCCGGTCTCGTCGATCATGCGCTGAGCGTCGCCCCGCCAGCGGTCGTACGCGTGTGCCAGCCCGGTGAGGTCCCACGCGCTCGCGGTGAGGCCGGCCGCGTCGCCGTCGAGTCTCGCCCGGAAGCGATGGGCGTGAATCCCGTCCGCCGCCAGCACCTCGTCGACCTCGTCGGACTCGTGCGGGCTGATCCAGGTCGTCTCGGAGACCTGGGCGTAACCCAGGAAGCCGAGACCCGACCGGACACGCTCCCGCGCGCTCCGTTCGGCGACCTGGCGCAGCACGAGCAGGTGCCAGTACCCGTCCCAGGCGTTCTCCCGCGTGCGGTAGATCCGGGCGGCCGCCTCATCCAGCCGGCTGCTGGCCTTGGACGTCAGCGCGTAGCCGGGCGTCGTACCGAGCCGGACCGGCTCCAGCCATCCCTGGCGCACCATGCGCGAGATCGCGGTGCGTACGGCCGGTGCGGCGATGTCGAGGGTCCCGAGCAGTCGTACGAGGGCCGCCACCGGAGCCCGGCCGCCGCGGCCACGCAGGTGGTCGCCGTAGAGATCGAAGAGCGCGGCGCGAGCATGCACGGCATCAGAGTCTGCCGCAGCCGGAATCGGCGCGGTCAAGGGGCCGATGTGGACGCATTGCGCCCACCCCGACCTGTGGTAGGGGATAATGGGACGCACACCCGGCACGGGACCGGCGCACCAAATGCCACATGTGCCGTTGACGTGTCGCTCTGATATAGGAAGGGGTCCGCCGATGGCGGCGATGAAGCCGCGGACTGGCGACGGTCCGATGGAGGTCACCAAAGAGGGTCGCGGCATCGTGATGCGGGTTCCACTGGAAGGCGGCGGGAGGCTCGTCGTCGAGCTCAATGCCGATGAGGCCACAGAGCTCGGTAACGCGCTGAAGGCGGTCGTCTGATCGGCTTCGCTGGACACCACGGGTATCACGACCACTGATGTCGGACTGGATGCAGGTCGTCGTCCTCGTCGCGACGCCCCTGTTGGCGTTCGCCGGTGCCCTGGTCGGGAATTGGGCACACCGCAAGTCGGCCGGCGAGCTGGACAAATGGCGGCACCGCGAGGAAACCATGCGGATGCTGCGCTGGGCGGTGGAGAAGGCGCTCGACGACGAGGAGCACGTCGCCAGTGCGGGTTTGACGACGCTGTCCGCCGATGACCGGGGAGCTGCTGCAGCCCGAGGACCACTCGCTGGTCTTCGAGATCGCCGAGGCCGTCGCTTACGGTCGGGTGGACGAGTATCCTGAAGAGGCGGAGATCGTGGTCGTGCCCGCTGGCCCGTACGGAGGTGCTGACCATGGCTGAGAGTTCGCCGATCGTCGTCCGGCCGCATCAAGTCCGTGCCGCCCGCCTGGCGTTGCGGCTCGCGAAGAATCTCGGCCGGCAGCCGGACCCCACCGTCGTACGCATAGCGAACGCCCGGAGACTCGAGACCAACGGCTCGCGTGACGACGCGACGTAGCTATCCACATACGTCGCGTTTCGACGACGTGAACGGTAGTCTCTCGGCGCGGATCGACGACCTGCGCAGGGACAAGAGTCACCACTAGCCCGTCCGAGTCGGGCGTGCGGGACCGGGGCTAGCGCTTCTGGGCCAGGAGCAGGCCATCTCCGACTGGAAGCAGCAGCGGCACGAGCGTCTCGTCCTCGGCGACCTGCTTCCCGAGCTCGCGGATCGCGACCGTCTCCGGGTCCCGCTGGGCCGGGTCGGCCACCCGGTCATGCCACAGGGCGTTGTCGAAGGCCACTACACCCCCCGAGCGGAGCAGTCGGCGTGCCTCGTCCAGATAGCTCGGGTACTCGGTCTTGTCGCCGTCGCACAACACGATGTCGTAATGACCGTCGGTGAGCCGCGGCAGGACCTCGAGCGCGGCCCCCGAGATCAACCGCACCCGCTGCGAGGGGATCCCCGCGTCCTTGAACGCCTCCCGGGCCAGCCGCTGGTGCTCCGCCTCCAGGTCGACCGATGTGAGTACGCCGTCCGACCGCATGCCGCGCAGAAGCCAGAGCCCGGACACGCCGGTGCCGGTGCCGATCTCGACCACCGTCGCGGCGTCCACGAGCGAGGCGAGGAAACGCAGCGTGGCCCCGCAACCGGACCCGATGGGTGCGACGCCGACCTCCTTGGCGCGCGCCCGGGCCGCCGCCAGCACGTCGTCCTCGACCACGAAATCCTCGGCATACGCCCACGATGCGGGCTTGATTCCGGCGATGACTGCCTCCTCATGAGCTGAATCCCGATGGCTGACAGCCTAGGACAACCCTGTCAAAACGATGCGCTGCAACGCGGGCCCGTCCGAGCGGCGCTCCCGCGCGGGCGGGAACCATTCACTCCGCGGCGTCGTTTTCTAGCCACGAAGGCGACCAACCTCGCATCGAGCCACCCAACCGCAGCCGGCGGAGCCGTGTGCACACGTCCGACGGCTCACGTAGACTCGACCGCCCTGGAGGGATATGACGACCGCCGTCGAGCCCCGTGGGGGAGGTGTCACCAGGGTGGAGTCGAGGGAGTCCGCATGGACGCCTCCCGCGTGGGAGGACATCGTACGTACGCACTCCGCGCGGGTCTACCGTCTCGCGTACCGCCTGACCGGCAACGCGTACGACGCCGAGGACCTCACCCAGGAGGTCTTCGTCCGGGTGTTCCGGTCGCTGGCCTCCTACACCCCCGGGACGTTCGAGGGCTGGCTGCACCGCATCACCACGAACCTCTTCCTCGACCAGGCGAGACGCAAGCAGAAGGTGCGCTTCGACGCCCTCCCGGAGGACACCGACCAGCGCCTGCCGGGCCGGGAGCCGACACCGGAGCACAGCCTCCATGACCAGCTCTTCGACAACGACGTCGAGGACGCACTCGCCGCACTGCCGCCCGATTTCCGGGCCGCCGTGGTGTTGTGCGACATCGAGGGGCTGTCGTACGAGGAGATCTCCGGCGTACTCGGCGTCAAGCTCGGCACTGTCCGTTCCCGTATCCACCGCGGGCGATCCATGCTGCGGAAGTTACTTCGGCACCGAGCGCCGCGGGGTGAGCGGCGGCGAGTGTCCGGTCCGGTCGACGAGCCGCTGGACCTGGGGGACTCGCGATGAGCCATCTCGGGGACCGGATCGCCGCCCTGGTCGACGGCCAGCTGGACTATCCGGCCCGGGAGCGGGCGCTCGCCCATCTCGAACGCTGTGACCGGTGCCGGTGCGCGGTCGAGGAGGAGCGCCGGGCCAAGACCACCGTGCAGGCGATGCCTTCACCGGAGCCGTCGGCCGCGCTGCTTGTCACACTCACGCGGAATCCTCCGCCGTACGGGATGCGTCCGCCGCCGAGGCGGGACGTACTCCACGCCGGCGTGCGTCAAACCGGGCTCGTCGTCGCGGGTGCAGGTTCGGTCTCGGCCGGCGTGCTCGCCCTGGCGTACGTCCTCGGCGCAGGCTCCGCGGAGCCCGAGCCGCAACAGGTGTCGCCGCCGGTCGGTGAGTTCACCTCCGAGTTCGCCGGCTTCCAGGAACCGATGCCGTTCATCGACCCCGCGTTCGACGCCCACAACGTCTCCAGCCTCCGCCCGGGAACACGGTGATGACCACGGTTCGCTCGCAGGCGTCGCTGGCCGTGCTTCTGGGTGTGGTCGGCGTACTGGGGGTGTCGTCGGCGACCGCCCTCGCCGGCCTGCCAGGGGACTCGGCGGCCGGCGACGATCCGCGCGCGGTCGCGCTGTTGCGGGACGCCGCGCAGGCGATGCGCGGCACGTCGTACTCCGGCACCCGCACGGTCAGCTCCTGGGGCCGCACCGGTGCCACTACGGTCGTGGTCGAGGTCGAGCACGCACCCGGCCAGGGGACCGTGCTCGACGTGCGCGGAGGCGGCGTCTCCCGGGGCACGGCGATGTTCCTCGCCGCGAGCCGGAAGCACGCCGGACAGGCCGACTCGCTGACCGCCGACTCGCTCCGGCTGCTCACGCAGACGTACGACGTCCGGCTCGGCCCGTCCGACTCGGTGGCCGGACGATCCAGCCGCATCGTGGAGGTGCGGGACGCGGGACGGTTGGTCGCGCAGCTGTGGATCGACGACCGGAGCGCGCTGCTGCTCCGCCGCGAGGTCTTCGACCCGGACGGTCGGCTGGCCGGGCAGAGCGTGTTCATCGACCTGTCGGTCGGCGCCCGGGAGTTCATCCGGCACCTCCCGCCGGTCAAGCCGCAGTCGGCGGCACACGGAGTCGATCTGACCAAGCGCCGGCAACTCGAGCGGGTCGGCTGGGACTGTCCGGTGCACCTCGGCTCACTCAGCCTGATCGGTATCCGGACCCTCGAGTCGAGCGGTGCGCTCCACCTGGCGTACTCCGACGGGCTGACCCGGGTGTCGGTCTTCGAGCAGCCCGGCCGGCTCGACCCGAAGGCGGTTCGCGGGTACGACCGGGTGTCGCTCGGCGGCGGCGTGGCCTATGTGCGAGAGCGGCTGCCGAGCTACGTGGTGTGGGAACGCGACGGCATGGTGATGACCGCGGTCACCGACGGCACCGTGGACCAGATCGCGCCGCTGGTCGGCGCGGGTCCGGGATCGGCGGGGAAGGATCGGGGGTTCTGGACCCGGCTCGGAGTCGGCATGGCCCGAATCGGCTCCTGGGCCAGCCCGCTCGTGCCGGCGGAGTGAGTCGCCGGCCGGCAGCCGCGCCGCACGCCGGCCGCGGCGTTCCGCGCTCGGTCCTGGCCGTTTCCCGGCCATGCGGCGAGGGAACGCCGCGAGTGGCAGAATCAGGGGCAAACCACCAGGGGAAGGTGTATGAGCGACCCGAACGGCCGGCTCGGCGACCAGTCGGCGCCAGACCCGGCGCCCGACGCGGCGAACGGCGACCAGCCGGAGCCGACCCGGCCGCTGCCGCCGTCGTCTGAGTCGTCGGCCGGGTCGCCGCCCTACCCGGACGCGCACGAGTCGCCGCCCTATCCGGATGCGCAGCAGCAGCCCCCCTCTTCGCCGTACGGCCACCCCACCGGCCATCATCCGCCGCATGCGGCTCCGCAGGCTCACCAGCCGTCCGGGGCCTGGTACCCGCAGTACCCCGTTCCCGGTCGCCCGCCACCCTGGGGCGGTGCCCGGACGTCGCCGTACCCGCCCCCGGCCGGCGCGGGTCGCCACCTACCGCCACACCAGCGGGCGAGTCGGTCCGGCAATCCGATCGGGCTGGTCCTGACCGGCCTGGTCGCGCTCGTCGTCGGCCTGGTCGGCGGACTCGTGGGCGCGCTCGCCGTGGTCAACTCCGACGATGAGTCGGCGGGTCCCGGGCTGCTCGCGGATGGGAACGACGTACCGCCCCCGCTCCCGAACGGCCGCTCGGTGGCCGGGGTCGCCGATGCCACGCTCCCGAGCGTCGTACAGATCGTCGCCGACGGCGATTCGCTTGAGTCGTCGGGGTCGGGGTTCGTCGTCGACGACGAGCGGCACATCATCACCAACAACCACGTGATCGCCGAGGCCGCCGACGGTGGCCGGATCACCGTCGTGTTCAACGACGAGACGCGGGTCCGGGCCTCGGTGGTGGGAAGCAGCCCGGCGTACGACATCGCGGTGCTCGAGTTCGAGGACTCGACCGTGGATAATCAACCGGTCGCGCTGGCCAGGAATCGGCTGCGGGTGGGTGAGACGGTGGTGGCGATCGGGGCACCACTGGGGCTGTCGAGCAGCGTCACGTCGGGGATCGTCAGCGCGGTGGACCGCCCGGTCACCGTCGGCAGCCAGGACGACGAGAGCTCCTACATCAACGCGATCCAGACCGACGCCGCGATCAATCCCGGGAACTCGGGTGGCCCGCTGGTCAACATGCGTGGCGAGGTGATCGGGGTGAACTCCGCGATCGCCACCGTCGGGTTCGGCGGTGGGGGCGGCAGCATCGGGGTGGGGTTCGCGATCCCGATCGACCAGGTGCTTCGCACGGCGGATCAGATCCTGGCCGACGGTGAGGCGTCGTACCCCATCGTCGGCGCGACGGTGGAGACCGGACGCACCCTCGACGGGGCCACGCTGGCGGAAGTGACCCGGTCCGGGCCCGCCGACGAGGCCGGTCTGCAGGACGGTGATGTGGTCACCAGGCTCGACGGCGACCGGATCACCGACGGCATCGAGCTGATCGTGGCGATCCGCAGCCATCTACCCGGGGACGAGATAACCGTTCGGTACCGGCGTGACGGCGAGGCGCGCACGACGACGATCACGCTGGACAAGCGGGTCGGCTGAGCGCGGCGCGTCCGGCGGCCAGATCTGCAATCTCGGCGCAGGGTGCCGGTCAGGTGGCCTCGACGTCGTACGGCGGGGTCTCGTCCTTCGCCAGCGGGCGATGCCCGGGCTTCTTGTCGTCCACGGCCTCGTCGTCGTCCTCGTCCAGCACGTCGAACACGTAGTCCTTCACCGCCTTGCGCGGATCCAGGTGGCGCAGGTTGAGGTCCGGCAGATCCGAGCCGATCTCCTCACTGAGCTCCGCCCGGGCGTTGTTGACCATCCGGCGCGTCGTACGCACGAACCGCCCCAGCTGGCGGGCGACGTCCGGCAGCTTGTCCGGCCCGAAGACGGCGAGGCCCACCAGCAGAAGGACGGTGAACTCCCAGAAGTTGATACCGAACATGTCGACGCCTCCCGCCGGATCCCGAGCCTAGCGCCCGACGGGGCTCAGCCCCAGCTGCATGCCCGCGAGGCCGCGACCCTTGCTGACCAGGCCGGTGGCCACCTCGCGCAGCGCTTCCGCGGCCGCGGACGGCTCGTCCCGCAGGACCAGGGGCCGTCCGGAGTCGCCGCCCTCCCGCAGGGCGAGGTCGAGCGGCACCTCGGCCAGCACCGGTACGTCGTACCCGAACCGCTGGGTCAGCGTCTGCGCCACCCGCCTTCCCCCACCCGAGCCGAAGACCTCCAGCCGGTGCTCCGGCCCGCAGTGCGGGCAGGCGAGGAACGACATGTTCTCGATCACCCCGGCCACCCGCTGATGCATCATCGATGCGATCGTCCCGGCCCGTTCCGCGACCTCGGCCGCCGCCTCCTGTGGCGTCGTCACCACCAGGACCTCGGAGTTGACCAGGTGCTGGCCCACCGAGATGGCGACGTCCCCGGTGCCCGGGGGGAGGTCCAGGAGGAGCACGTCGAGGTCGCCCCAGTAGACGTCACTGAGCATCTGCACCAGGGCCCGATCCAGCATGGGACCACGCCACGCGACGACCTGCTCGCGTTTCGGTTTTAGCATGCCGACGCTGATCACCCGGATGCCGAGTACGGGCACCGGCATGATCATGTCCTCGACCTGCGTCGGGCGCTGGTCGGCGACACCGAGCATCGCGGGCACTGAGTGGCCGTACACGTCGGCGTCGACGACCCCGACCTTGAGTCCTTGCCGGCCAAGCTCCACGGCCAGGTTGACGGTCACCGAGGACTTGCCGACGCCGCCCTTGCCCGAGGCGATCGCGTAGACCTTGGTGAGCGAGTCGGGACGTGCGAACGGGATCTCGCGGGCCGGCTGCCCGCCGCGCAGACTGGCCTGCAGCTCCTTGCGCTGCTCTTCCGACATCACGTCCAGGCCGACGGACACGCCGGTCACGCCGTCGAGAGCGCTCACGGCCGCGGTGACCTCGCGGGTGATGGTGTCCTTCATGGGACAACCGGCCACGGTCAGCCACACCTCGACCGTGACCTGGCCGTCCTCGCCGATGTCGACCGCCTTGACCATGCCCAGATCGGTGATCGGCTGCTTGATCTCGGGGTCCTTGACCGTCGCGAGTGCGTCCTGCACCTGCTCGGTCGTCGGCGTTGTGGTCATAGCCCAAGGCTACGTGGCCGGGACACGCCTGCAGAATCCTGTCCACGCCGGGCGAGCGCTGTCACAGCCAGTTACGGCGTTTGAAGGTGGTGTACAGGGCGATGCAGGTGAGGGCCATCAGACCGAGGGCGAACGGATAGCCGAACAGCCAGTGAAGTTCGGGCATGTGGTCGAAGTTCATGCCGTAGACCGTGCCGATGAGGGTGGGGGCGAAGAGAATCGCCGCCCAGGCGGAGATCTTCTTGATCTCCTCGTTCTGCGCGAGGCTGGTCTCGGTGAGGCGCTTCATCTCCTCGCTCTGGGACTGGCTCACCAGGGTCGCGTTGATCGTGAGCATGCCGTTCAGCATCTCGCGGAAACCGTCCACCCGCTCGGCCACCGTGGTGGCGTGATCGGCGACGTCGCGCAGGTAGCGACGCAGCTCCTCGTCGGTCTCGTACTTCTCGAAGCCGGCAATGAGCGAATCCAGGATCGCGAGCAGCGGCCTGGTCGCGCGCTGGAACTCGATGACCTCGCGGGACAGCTCGTAGATCCGGCGAGACACCTTCGGGTCGCCGCCGAATACCTCGGTCTCGATCTCGTCGATGTCGTTGCGCAGCCCGGCGACCACCGGGGCGTAGCCGTCGACCACGCTGTCGAGCACGGCATAGAGCACGGCCTCGGGACCAAGCCGCAGCAGGTCCGGGTCTTCCTCCAGACGCCGCCGTACCTCGGCCAGATCTGGCGACTGGCTGTGCCGGAGGGTCAGGACGAAGTCCCGGCCGATGAAGAGGTGCAGCTCTCCGAAGTCGACCTCCTCGACGTCGTCGAGATAGCGCGCCGAGCGCAACACCACGAAGAGGGTGTCGCCGTACCGCTCCAGCTTTGGCCTCTGGTGCGCGACGATCGCGTCCTCCACCGCGAGCTCGTGCAGCCCGAACACCTCGGCCGCGGACAGCAGCTGGGACTCCGCGGGCTGGTAGAGCCCGATCCAGGCCATGGTGCCGGCGTCCTCGGGGATCCGGTTGTACGCCTCGGCCAGCGTCTTCGGGGTGGCGATGCGGCGACCGTCGCGGTAGAGGCCGGCGTCGACAATGCTCGCTTCCACCGGGGACGGCGCCGGCGCAGTGGTCGCACGGGGATCCATCGAATGCTCCGGGGCCGGAGTTCGCGGCAGCCGCGGATCACGGCGGCGCGGACGGGAGCGCCGCAGCTTCGGACGCAGTGCGCGGGAACGCCAGTCGGACATCGAGGCCTCCGAGACAATGAGTGCGGGACGTTGGCTCGACCGCGACGCATCAGGCCGCGCACGAAGAGCGTGCGGGAAGGGCGAGATCGCGTCGTGGTTCAGCGGGTACTAGGAGGTTGGCTGCTCATTGCGCGGCCCCACCTCCCTTGTCCTTGGTCATGTTCGGCCGTGGCCAGGGTATCGCACGGACCGGAACCGGGTGGCCGGTTCTCCGGCTGCCGGAGATGGTCGGCAACCGAGTGCGGCGGGCGACGTGCGGCGGGTGCGGTCAGCGGAGATCGGGGCGGCGGGACTGCCTCTTGTGTATGACCCACGGCAGGTCACCGCGGGTGGTGGCCGGTGTCGGGACCGGCGCCCGCGCGAGGTCGGAGTCGGGCATGGCGTCGGCCGGCTCCTCCAGCTCACCGGTGGGGGTGAGCCGGCTGATGACGCAATCGCGCGCCCAGGTCTCGGCGACGTTGTCGGTGTCTCGAAGGTTCAGCCGCTTGGACTTGAGGAGGTCGACGATCTCGGCCCACTGCGGGTCCTCGGGGCTCAGGTGGCTCACCGCGGCTCTCCATGCGAGCAGCCGCTGCCGGGTGGTCTTGGTCCGGGCTATGACGGTCGCCTCGTCGACGGTGTCGATTCCGGGGAGCTGTTGTTCGGGGCCGCCGGAGATCACGTACGCCGCGCCCCCGTGCCAGACATGCCAGACCGGATGGTCGCGATCAGCCCCGGCGTAACGCAGCCAGCAGAGGGCCGACTTCTTCATCAGCTCGTCGATCAGGGCGTCCTGAAACCCCGGTGCGTCATTGCTCGGTGTCACCGTACGAGCGTGCCACAACGGCCGGGGTGACGCGTACCTCACCGGCGGACACGTTCATGAGAACGGCCTCATCCGCTGCTCATTCGCCTCTTATAGCGGCGAGTCAATCTCTCCTATGTAGCCGAAAGGAGAGCGCCCGCCACCGCGGGCCAGCCACCACAGAGGAGAGATCATGAACAAGTTCCTGAAGGCTTTCGTAGCCGCGCTGGCCGGCGTGTTCGGTCTCGGTCTGCTCGTTACGGGCCTGACTGCCACAACCACGACGGCGGGTGCGGACGACAAGGTCTACGCCAAGCGGGACGACGAAGTGACCGAGGTCGAGCTCGTCTCGGATGATGATGACGACGACGACAGCAACTCGTGGTCGAGGTCCAGAAGGAGCCGGGACAACACCAACAGCCGGCACACCCCGGTGAGCCGGGACCGCGACCTCAGTCGCGGCGACCTGACCCGCGACTGGACCCGGGACGGCAAGGGTGACCGGAAGCGCGACTGGAGCCGGTTCCACACCAAGGACCGCAGCCGTAACGACACCCGCTGAGCGGACGACGGGTGTGGGTGGCCGGACACCGGTCGCCCACACCCGCACCACACACGACCGACCGGAGCGACGACTGGAATGGTGAGATGACAAGCACGTGGAACCTCGGAGAGGGCGACGAGCTCGCCACCGGGTTGACCGCGATCAAGCTGCTCGGAGGCGGTCACGCCTACGAGGCGTACCTCGCGTGGGACGAGCGGCTGTTCGCCCCTGTCGTGGTCAAGGTCGTCCGGCCGGACCAGGTCGACGACGCGGACACCTTGCGCACCCTCGAACGCGAGGTGGGCACGGTCGGCGCGCTCAACCATCCGGTGATCGTCCGCGGCTTCCACGCCGTGCTCGACGGTTCACGGCCGCATCTCGTCCTGGAGAACATCGACGGGCCCCGGCTGTCCACCCTGCTGCGAAGGCACGGCCCACTGGCACTGGAACAACTGCTTCCCCTTGGACTCGAGATCTGCTCCGGACTCCACTACCTGCGGGCCCGCGGCATGGTTCATCTCGACATCAAGCCCAGCAACATCATCATGGGCGCACCCCCGCGGTTGATCGACCTGAGCATTGCGCGCACGGTCGAGGCGGCGGCCAGGCTGCGGTACGCCGTCGGCACCGACGACTACATGGCACCGGAGCAGTGCGCTCCGCCGGCCACTGGCGTGCCGGGGCCGCCGGCCGACATCTGGGGGCTCGGGGCGACGCTCTTCGAGGCACTGGCGGGTTACCGGCCGTACGAGCGCGGCGTACCCGAGAACGACGCCCCGCTGACCCACCGCTTCCCGCAGCTGCGGGGTGAGCTCGCCATGTTGCCGCGTCGTACGCCCGATCCGGTGGCCAAGCCGATCCTGGCGTGCCTGGCGTACGATCCGGCGGACCGACCGACACCCGCCGAGCTGGCCGAAATGCTGCAACCGCTGGTCGAGGCACTGCCGAAGCCGAAGCTCAGTAGCTTCAAGCCGAGACTGTAGGACGCCACCGATGCTCGGCGACGAGCCCGTGATGAGAGCTTTTTCATCTTCGGCTCATCTGGGACTCATCACTCGCCAGGAGGATCTCCGCGTGCATATTCGGCTGCCCTCTCCGCTTCAGCCCGGTTGCCCGCCGAGAAGTGGCCGCGGCGACGTCGTCTCCGACCCGTTCGATGGATGCGTGAGCTAGCGGCGTACCTCGAGCGGGTGGTGGGTGCCTGCTCGGTGGTGCCGCTGGACGTTCCGGGAAACAGCCACGTTCTCGAAGCCGTCGATGTGAACGGCGATCGATGGTTCGCCAAGCGATTGGGGGACGCCGGGCAATGGCGGGCCGAGGTGCGCGCCTACAAGAACTGGGTACCGGCCCTGGGAGATCGCGCGCCGCGGTTGCGGGCGGCCGACCGGCAGCGCCGGTTCGTGGTGACCAGCGCGGTGCCTGGGCGAAGAGGTGACCCCTTCGATCCGGACTTGCACCAAGCCGCCGGTGAGCTGTTGCGCCGCTTCCATTCGGTGCTCCCGTCGAGAACGGCGACTGCCACGGAGTTCGCGGACCGGATGGCGCAGCGTCTGGAACGGTGGCTAGGGCGGGTGCCGGGGTTGTTCACCGCGGATGAGGTGGACTTCGCCCGGGCTCAGGTCCGTCTGCTGGAGCAGCTGCCGCTGCAGCTCCAGGTTCCCTGTCATGGCGACTACAAGCCACACAACTGGCTGTTGGACGACGACGGGACCCTGCGGGTCATCGACTTCGCCGATTCGCGATGGCATGTGCGGGCCTTCGACCTGACCCGGCTGTACTACGGGCCATGGTGGGGGCGGCCGAAGTTGGTCGAACGGTTTCTCGAGGGTTACGGACATCAGCTTGCCGACCACGAACGCGACTTCCTCCTCCTCACCGGTCCCGTCAACGCCGTGGTGATCGTGGTGTGGGCCCACCTGCATGGCCAGCCGGCGGAGGAGCAACGCACGCGGGATCTGTTCGCGGCCCTGCGAGCGGGACACTCGCCCGAGACGGTGGAGCAGGGCCGCTGGCGGAGACGTCTGCGACGTGCGCACTGAGCGCAGGTCGTCGGATCTGTGACAGCCGTCACGCCTCGCTCGTGAGGCGGTATCCCATGCCCCGGACGGTCTGGATGCGCCCGGAGCCGAGCTTCTTGCGCAGGTAGCGCACGTAGACGTCCACCACGTTCGACGAGGGGTCGAAGTCGTACCCCCAGACATGCGACAGGAGCTGTTCGCGGGAGAGCACCCGGTCGGGGTTGCGCAGGAACATCTCGGCGAGCACGAACTCGCGGGCGGACAGCTCGACCGTACGCCCCTCGACCGAGGCCCTCCGGGTGCGCAGGTCGAGGCTGAGCGACCCGTGGCGGAGCACGGTGACCTCCGGCCCGCGCTCGGTGCGGAGCCGCAGCCGGATCCGGGCCAGTAGCTCCTCGAACCGGAACGGCTTGGCGATGTAGTCGTCCGCACCGCCCTCGAGACCGGCCACCGTGTCGGTCACCGAGTCCCGGGCGGTGAGGATGATCACCGGGATCGAGCCGCGCGCCTCCCGCAGCCGGCGGAGGACGGTGAACCCGTCGATGTCGGGTAGGCCGATGTCGAGCAGCAGCAGGTCGAACTCACCCGAGAGCGCATGCTGCAGCCCGCCGGCGCCGTCGCCCACGACGGTGGGCGCGAATCCGTTGGCGCGCAGCCCCTTCTCGATGAACGAGGCGATGCGCTCCTCGTCCTCGACGACCAGGACACGGTTCATGGGCCCTCCGGTAGGTGGTGCGTACGGAGCGGGACGACCAGGGTGAAGGTGGCGCCGGTGCCCGGGGTGGAGTCGAGGCGTACGTCGCCGCCGTGGCCCTCGGCGATCGCCCGGACGATCGACAGCCCGAGCCCGGAGCCCTCGGCCCCGCGGGCGTGGTGTCCGCGCTGGAAACGCTCGAAGATGCGCTCGGCGTCGGCCGGCATCACTCCGGGACCGGTGTCGCGTACCCACCAGAGCACCTCGTGGTCGGTCGACGCGGAGCCGATCGTGATCGGGTCACCCGGCTCGGTGTGGGCAATGGCGTGCTTCGCCAGCTGCAGGACGGCCTGGGTGATGCGTTGCTGGTCGACGGTGACGATGCCGGGTGCGCCGGTGTCGAGCCGCCAGTCCCGCTGACCCAGGGTCTGCACCTTGTCGAAGATGTCGATGGTGAGCGGGACGACGTCCACCGCATTCGGACGGAGGAAGTCCGGCTGGCCGGCCTTGGCGAGCACGATCAGGTCGTCCACCAGGCGGCCGATCCGATCCACCTCGTCGATCACCAGCGACCGGGTCGACCGGGTGTCGTCCGGGTCGTCCGGATCGAGCAGCTCCAGATGTCCGCGCACGATGGTGACCGGCGTACGCAGCTCGTGTCCGGCGTCGTCGAGGAACCGCCGCTGCGTGGCGAACGCCTTCTCCAGCCGGTCGAGCATCTCGTTGAACGTGCGCGACAAGTCGGTGATGTCGTCATTGCCGGAGACCTCGATCCGGCGGCTGAGGTCGCTGTCGGTGATCTCGTGGGCGGTCGCTCGCAGCGTACGCAGCGGTTGCAGCAACCGCCCGGCGGCCATCCACGCGCCGACGGAGACGAGCACCAACGCGATGCCGGCCACGACGGCGTAGGTGCGTATCACCCCGTTGAACTCCGCGTACTCCTGATCGGGGAAGTAGGCCACCACGAACGCGCCCTGCGTCGTCGAGTCGCTCACCGCCTTGACCGCGAAGACCGCTGGACCGCCCCGGGTCTCCACCCGGCCGGAACCGCCCTCCGGCAGCTCGGCGTTGACCGCGTCGACGAAGTCCTGGTCCACCGGGTCGAGGATGTCGGTGGCGGCGGCGTTGACCTTTCCCTCGGGTTCGCCGTCGAGGAAGTACGCCAGCAGCTCGTGCTCGCCGGGGAAGCTCTGCGAGAGCGCCGCCCGGAGCATCGCCCTGGCACTGGGATAGTTCCGGGGATTCAGTTGTTCGAACTCCCGGATCTCCTGTTCGATGGCCTCGTTCACCCGGTCGTCGATCCGGTCGGACTCCACGACGTACGCCGCCAGGCCGGCCCCGATCAGGGCCAGCGCGGTCAGCAGCACCACCCAGGCGGCGATCCGGGTACGGACCGCCCGGAGCGGGGCCGTGACCCGTCGCCACCCGGACGGCTCAGTCGTCCCTGTCGTCGCGGTCATCACCGCCGTCGTCCGCGTCGTCCACGTCGTCGGGCTCGGGGGTCACGACCTCGACCTCGTCCCGCCGCCTCGCCCCGACCGGTCGTCGCCGTCGTCGTCGGAGGATTCGCCGGACGGACCGTTCTTCCTCCGCGGCGCCTCGGATCCGTCGTCGGCCCGGCCGGAGTTCACGATCTCGCTCACCTGTACCGGATTGCCCACCTCGGGCAGGTCTGCCGGCTCGCCGCCGACGCGCCCGACCACCCAGCCGATGCCGGCCGCGAACACCACGGCGGCGAGGCCGACCTTCCATGCTGTCTTCACGGGCGCCATCCTGACCGACGAGGACAGGAGCAGCATGACACGCAGATGAGAGTCTTCTCATCTTTCGCCGCGGACCGTACCGCCGGAGCCGGTCGCACGCGGGTGAGGGGGATCATGGTCGCGTGTACCCGGCCTGGGTACAGTCACGGCACCGAGAACCGTGCGACCTGAAAGGTGACCCGCTGATGCCGGCCGACTCCACCTCGCTTCGTCCCCGCCGCTCCTGTCTCGCCGTACCCGGCTCCAACCCGCGGTTCCTGGAGAAGGCGAAGGGGCTGGACGCCGACCAGGTGTTCCTCGACATCGAGGACGCCGTCGCGCCGCTGGCCAAACCCGATGCGAGGAAGAACATCGTGGCGGCGCTCAACGAGGGCGGCTGGGGAGACAAGATCCGGGTCGTCCGGGTGAACGACTGGACGACGGAGTGGACGTACCGCGACGTGATCGAGGTGGTCGAGGGCGCCGGCGCCAACCTGGACTGCGTCATGCTGCCGAAGGTGCAGACCGCCGAGCAGGTGGTCGCGCTGGACACCCTGCTCACCCAGATCGAGAAGACCATGGGCCTCGACGTCGGCCGGATCGGCATCGAGGCCCAGATCGAGAACGCCCAGGGGCTGATCAACGTCGACGCGATCGCGACCGCGTCCCCGCGGGTCGAGACCATCATCTTCGGCCCGGCCGACTTCATGGCCTCGATCAACATGAAGTCGCTGGTCGTGGGCGAGCAGCCGCCGGGGTACGACGTCGGCGATGCCTATCACTACATCCTGATGCGGATCCTGATGGCCGCACGCGCGCACGACAAGCAGGCGATCGACGGGCCGTACCTGCAGATTCGGGACACGGACGGCTTCCGCCGGGTCGCCGGCCGGTCCGCCGCACTGGGATTCGACGGGAAGTGGGTCCTGCACCCCGACCAGGTGGCGGTGGCGAACGAGGTGTACTCGCCCCGCCAGGAGGACTACGACCACGCGGAGAACATCCTCGACGCGTACGACTGGTTCACCAGCGAGCAGGGCGGCAAGAAGGGCTCGGCGATGCTCGGCGACGAGATGATCGACGAGGCGTCCCGCAAGATGGCGCTGGTGGTCGCCGCCAAGGGCCGGGCGGCCGGGATGACCCGCACCGAGCGCTGGCAACCCCCCGCGGAGTAGAGCATGTCTGATCCCAACCCAACCATTTTCGTTCATATCGGTCTCGCGAAGACCGGCACGACATACCTGCAGGGTCTGGTGTGGCGCAACAAGCAGGCCCTGGCCGACGCGGGGGTGCTGTTTCCGGGCCGTCCCGGTGACCACTTCCTCGCCTCGAACGATCTTCTGGGACAGCCGTTCGCGGGAAACCCCAAAAGCCTCCGGCCGGGTGCCTGGGAGAAGGTGGCGGCTCCGGCGCGCACGTCACCGGATCGGGCGCTGATCACGCAGGAGATCCTGGGTCGGGCAACACCAGACGACGCAAGACGCGCTATCGCGTCGCTGGCCCCCGGATCTGTGCACGTGATCGTGACCGTGCGCGACCTGTCGCGACAGATACCCGCGGTCTGGCAAGAACGGGTCAAGAACGGCTCTCGCCAGACCTATACGTCGTTCCTGGAGGAGCTCTCACCGGCGGCAGAGAGCGAAAGCCGGTACTGGCGTCGTCAAGACGCGTCAGTGGTGCTGTCCCGATGGGGTGCCGTGCCACCCGAACACGTGCACATCGTCACGGTGCCGCCCAGTGGTGCCCGACCCCGGATGCTCTGGGAGCGTTTTGCCTCGGTGCTCGGTGTCGACCCGCAAGTCGCGACCAAGCATCCTCCTCGCAGCAACACGGGGCTCGGCGTCGTCGAGGCCGAACTGTTGCGGGTTCTCAACGCCACGCTGCGTCCTCGGGCTGGTTCGTTCGCGGTTTACGCGAGGGCGGTCAAGCATCATTTCGCGACAGAGATCCTCCCCGGCACTGCGTCTGCGGACCGGATCGTCGTCCCGCCCGAACATCGCGACTGGGTGTCCGAGCGGGGGCGCGAGATCATCGAGCGGCTCAAGGGCAGGGGGTACGACGTGGTCGGTGACCTGGCTGACCTGGAGCCGACCTTCGCCGGCCAGGAGTTCGTCTCTCCGGCCGACGTGCCGAAGGAGCGGCTGTTGGAGGCCGCCGCCGAGTGCGTAACCGCGCAGCTTCTGGAGAACGATCAGCTCCGCAGGAAGGCGGGGAAACGCCCGGCGCAGCGACAGTCTCGGCCTGTCGAGTAGGCGCGACGCCTGCCTGGAGGGCACGCGCAAGGCTGCGCTCGAAACGGCGTTGACTCCGCAGGTAAGGTCCCCGGTCGCGGGTGACGATTCGGCGACTCCGTGTGGCCATTGTTTGCACGTTGTTCATGAGTGCTTATAGTGCTGGTCAACTGGCGAGGTTGACCGCCAGCACCGGCGAAGGTGGGGAGAGATGGGCCACGAGCTGGCCGACGAGCACGGCGTGTACTTTCGTGCCGACCCTGATGCGGTGGTCGAGGTGCTCTTCGACGGCCGGCGGATCTGGTCGATTGCGGCCAAGGAGACAACGGTGGACGACCACGGGGTCCGCCACGTCGAATGGCCACGCGCGTTGTGCAGGTTTCTCGACGGTCGCGTGTGCGTAGCCCTGCGGGAGCGCGACCACGAAGCACCGTTCGCCGAGGCCGAGGTCTCCTTCGGGTCCGGCACCGGGCGGGTAGCCGTGGTCGATTTCGAAGGCCGCCCGCTGGCGATGACGAAGTGGGGTCGGCTCAACAACACCTTCGACTCTGCCGACCGGGAGGTCATCGAACGCTACCTCGACCAGGCCGAGGAAGTGCTCAAGATCCTGCAACATGAGTGCGGTGTGGCGGCGTTTATCAGCTACGGCACGCTCCTGGGCGCCGTTCGCGAAGGCAAGCTGATCGGGCACGACGTCGACGTGGACCTGGGCTACTTGAGCGACTACGAGCACCCCGTAGACGTGCAGCGCGAAAGCTTCCGGATCGAGCGAGTCCTGAGGGGCAAGGGCTTTCGCGTCCTCCGGCAGAACGGTGGCTTTCTCGCATTGTTCATCCCGGAGGGCGATGGCCTCAGACGCAACCTCGACGTATTCACCTGCTTCGTGCAGGGTAAGCACATCTACCAGGTGGGCCAGATCCGTGCCGCGGGTGACCGCTCGACGATCCTCCCCCTGCGGCGTATCCCGTTCGAAGGTCGCATGCTTCCCGCACCGGCCAGACCCGAAGTGCTGTTCGAGGCTGCGTACGGCGACGGATGGCGGGTGCCCGACCCGTCGTTCAAGTTCGACGTCCCGGTGTCGACGAGCGTCCGGATGGAAGGTTGGTTGGGTGGCCTGCGCGCCGATCGCGAGCAGTGGGCCTGGTTCTACAACCACCGAGCCGAAGAGGTTGGGCTCGAGCCGACACCCTTCGCCGCCTGGGTCGCCGAGCGCGAGGATCCGTGTCACCTCGTCGACCTCGGTTGTGGGAATGGTCGAGACTCGATCTTCTTTGCTACGAAGGGATTCGATGTCCTCGGTTTGGACTTCGTTCGGGTCGCATGGAGGCCGGCCGAGGACTATCTGAAGGAGCACGCGCTTCCTGTCACGTTCGAGCTACGCAACCTGAATTCCCTCCGTGAGACGCTTGCCACCGGAGCGCGGATCGCCCGATGGCCGAGTCCGCGGATCGTTTATGGTCGGTTTCTCGTGCATTCCTTGCGTGAGCGGGGTCTGGACAACATGTGGCGCCTGCTTGGGATGGCGCTGCGCTCGGGTGGACGCAGCTATCTGGAGTTCCGCACCGCACGGGATCGTGACCGGCCCAAACACTTCGGCCGGCGCTTCCGTCGGTTCTTGACCATCGATGAGGTCGTCGGGAAGGCGCAGCGGCACGGGCTCCGCGTCGTGGAGCAGAAAGCGGGCACCGGCTTGGCGCCCTTCGTCGAAGAGGATCCCTTTGTGTGCAGACTCGTGTTGGAGTCAGGCGATGAATGAGTCCAAGAACTGGCCAGGCAAGAAGCTGATTGCGAGCAGGTCTTCGCGGTTGGCCGAAGCAGTGTGGCTATTGCGCCATGTTGACGCTGTGTTCGACAGGATTGACAAGTTGGACGTACGAGTTCGCCAGCTGGAAGGCGCGTTACATGAGAACCTCATGCTGCATCGGCGCGTGGCCGAGCTGACCGATATCGTCCAGGAGCTACTGTTGCCGGTAGCACAGCGCGATGAGAAGCGTGTGCGCGAGTTGCTGGACCAGTACTCCGAGAAGCTTTGAGGCAGATGGCGCGGCAGGTCTACTTCCATATCGGAGCGCCGAAGACCGGCACGACGTACCTCCAGAACGCGCTCTGGGGCAACCGCGCGGTGCTGCGCACGCAAGGCGTCCTCATCCCGGGGCGGAAACACTTCGACACCTTCGACGCCACGGTCGTCGTCCGCGAGAAGCCCCGACGGGGCCGCCGCGCCGACGAGATCGGCAATGCGTGGGACCGGATCGTCGAGGAGGTGCACAACTGGAGCGGCACTGCGGTCATCAGTCATGAGTTCTTCGCCGAGGCCACGGCGGAGCAGGCGAAGAAGGCGATCGCAGCACTGGCGCCGGCGGAAGTGCACATCGTCTTCACGGCCCGCGACTACGTGCGCCAGGTTCCGGCGGTGTGGCAGGAAGCCCTCAAGATGCACTCCAAGCTGACCTTGAGCGAGTTTGTCGAGGACGCCCTGGCGGATCGGCTCACCGGGCCGTGGAGCTGGCGCACGTTCGACATCCGCGCGGTGCTCGAGCGTTGGGCGGCGGAGCTTCCCCCTGGGCAGGTGCATGTGGTGACCGTTCCTCGTCCGGGGACTGACCCCGCCGTGCTGTGGGACCGCTTCGCCCGGCTGTGCGGGATCGATCCGAGCTCGTGCGACCCCAGCACCGACATGGCCAACGAGTCTCTCGGGCTGGTCGAGGCCCGGTTGCTGCAAGAGGTGCATCCCAGGCTGACTGTGTTATCGGGGCTTCCAGAGCGCCATCGCTGGACCCGCGGCTTCTTCGCCCATCAGGTGTTGGTGCCGCGTGAGGGAGAACGCTTTGGCTTGCGCCGGTCGGAGGCGGAGGCGCTCCGTGCGCGAGCGCTCGATGCCGTGGAACAGATCCGCCTTCGTGGCTATGACGTCGTCGGCGATCTGGACGAGCTCGTCGCACCTGACCCGCTGCCTGAGCTGCCACATCCCGACGACGTGAGCGACGCCGAGCTCCTCGACGCCGCCGAAGACGTCATCGCCGACCTGATCATGCATGTCCGGAAGCACATCATGCAGTCGGAACACCGCGAGCGGCGGCTCCGGAAGGTTCAACGGCAGCTGAAGGAACTTCGAGAACGCCAGAGTCGAACAAGGCGTCTGCTGAGCCGGATCAGGAGGATGGCCGCTCAGGTCCGCAGGCGGATCAAGCAGCGGCGCTCCTGACGTGGCGACGGTTGAATCAACTCGTGCTCAGCAGCTGAACAAGTCCCTCCTTCGTGAAGCGCATCGGGTTGTTGCCGAGCCGTTCGACGTTGACGCGTGAAGCAAGTGCCTCGATCTGCGGCTCCGTACTGATGCCGACCCGGGTCAGCTGCATCGGCAAACCGAGGCGGCGGCCCAAATCGACAAAGTTCTGGCTGGCCTGAGCACCGTCGGGCGCGTCGAGCGCCTGGAACACACTTCGCAATGCAGCTGCATGGTGAGCCGGGTCAACGGAGGATTGGAGGTCCGTCGGCTTTGCGGTCGCATGGTGCTCGATGAACGCCGGGAGCGTCAGCGCAACCGCATGGCCGTGGCTCACGCCGTACTCCTTCGTGATTGCGTACGACAGAGCGTGCGCCACCGTGGTCTTCGAGATGTCGATGGCCCGGCCGGCAAGATGGCTGCCGATCGCCATGGCGCGCGCGGAGTCGTTGGTTGGGGCGTTCACGAAGGCCTCGATGGCAGGCATGAGCATCCGCAACGCGGCTCTCGCATGCCGCCGGCTCTCGTCGGTGGCGCCGACCGCCCAGAGGCTTTCGATCGCCTGCGACACCGCGTCGATCCCCGATGTCGCGCGCTGGTACGGCGTACCGCTCAACGTCAACGCAGGGTCGAGAATCGCCACATCGGGACGCAGCACCGGGCCGCCGATGGAGAACTTGTCGTCGCCGATGTAGACCACGGCGAAATGCGTGGCCTCGCTGCCGGTGCCGCTCGTCGTGGGGGCGAGGACGAGGTGCGGCTCGCGCGAGGTGATCCGGTCTCCCGCGCGAATCGAGTCATGCAGCTTGCCGGCGTCTGTGATGTTCTGGTACGCGCACAGCAGCTTCGCCATGTCCATGGCGCTGCCGCCTCCGACGCCCACGATGACGTCAGGCCCGAACTCCTCGACGATCGTCAGTCCGCGAAGGAGATCCACGGCGTCGGTGTTCGGCGCGAAGTCGCTCCATCGTCGTACCTTCGCGACCCGCTCGAGATCGGGCAACATCCGGCTGGCGCCGGACGCTTCGAACGAACTTCGCCCACACACCAGCAGGACGCTCCGGCCGCGCAGATCGGCCACCACGGCCGGCACCTGCAGAATCGCGCCGTCGCCATAGCGGACATCGCGAGGCGTCATGTGGAGCCTGCACGGAGGGCCGACATGAAGGTCTGCTTGCTTTCTCGGGGAGTGCGGGTGGGGCGCCCGATGCCGGGTCGGTTGCCCGGGCGCACCCGTAGCTCGAGGAGCGCCGGCCCGGCGTTCGCCCGCATCTGCGCCACGGCGTCGGAGATCGTGCTGATGTCCGCTGTAGCGCGCGCGTAACGGTAGCCAAGAGCCCGAGCCGTGGCCGGAACGTCGACGGCGCTGATGGAGGTCGGCTGGGCACCGACGCTGTCGTGCACGCCGTTGTTGAACACGACATGGAAGTACGTGGACGGTGCATGATCCGCGATGACCGCGAGGCTGCCGAGGTGCATCAGCGCGGCACCGTCGCCGTCGAGGCACCAGACTTCGCGGTCGGGCTCGTTCATCGCCAGTCCGAGTGCGATCGAGCAGGCGTGACCCATCCCGCCCACCGTGAGGAAGTCCCGGCTGCCGTCCGTACCGGAACGCTGGCGGTGCTCGAACAGCTCGCGGCTGAGCATGCCCGTCGTCGACACGATCGTCACGCCGTCTCCCACGGCCTCGGCGAGCGCGACCAGCGCCTCCTCACGGCTCGGCAACTCCTCCGTGGGTTCCTTGTGACCCAGATCCATGTTGCTCGCGTCGGCGAACGTGCCCTTCTCGACCATGAGGATGTATGGGCTGGACCGCTCCACCGCCGTCGTCACGGCAGTCTTCAGACACTGGGCGGCGTCCGCGCTCTCCTTGGGCAGTACGGCCCACGGCAGATCGAGCGCGTCCAGCAGGTCGTCCATGACCCGCCCCTGCTTGACGTGCTGCGGTTCGTCCGGCACGCCCACCTGCCCGCGCCACCCGACGAGCACGAGCATCGGGATGCCGTACACATCCGGGTCGGCCAGCGACATCAGTGGGTTGACCGCGTTTCCGAAGCCGGAGTTCTGCAGGTAGACCAGTCCCGGGGTAGCCGTGCGCAGGTAGTGCCCGATAGCGATTCCGACGGCGGCACCCTCGTTGGCCGCAATGATGTGCTGCCGGCGTGGCAGGGTGTGCATAATCTCGGCGTTGAGCTGCTTGAGCAGGCTGTCGGGTACGCCGGTGTAGAGCGTGATGCCTTGGTCACCGCAAAGCCGCACGAACCAAGCAGGATCGAGCATCAGGCATTCTCCGGGATGATTGCCAGCGTCTCCTTGATCGGGGCCAGCAATGGCTCGGCCTCGTGCGCGCGCCCGTGCTGCAAGATCGACTCCGCGACCTTGGCCATCTGCGGGTATGCCGCACGGAGCAGGTGGTTGGCGTAGATCACCATGTTGACGCCGTGGTCGGCGAGTTCGGCCTCCGTCACCTGGTGATAGCTACTCGGTACTGCCACCAGCGGGACGCGTTTGGGGAGCTTGTCGAACTGCCGGCAGAATTCAAAGATCTCGTTCGGCTCCGTGCGCCGGCTGTGGATCATGATCCCGTCGGCTCCGGCCTCGATATAGGCCTCCGAGCGTTCGACCGCGTCGTCCATACCTTGGTCCAGGATGAGACTCTCGATCCGCGCAATGATCATGAAGTCGTTGGTGATCTGGGCGCGCTTGCCGATCGCGATCCGCTCGGAGAAGTCCTCGATGCGCGACTGGGTCTGGGCAACTTCGGTGCCGAACAGCGAGTTGCGCTTGAGGCCCTCCTTGTCTTCGATGATGACGCCCGAAACACCCAGTCGTTCCAGTGAACGCACGTTGAAGCTGAAATGCTCAGGCTGCCCTCCGGTGTCGGCGTCGAAGACCAACGGCTTTGTCGTGACCTCGAAGAGCTCGTTGACGGTCAGCAGTCGCGACGAGATGTCGACCGCCTCGATGTCCGGCTTGCCGCGCGCAGTGGAGTCGGTCAACGACGACGACCACATACCATCGAACTCCTTGGTGTGTCCGTCGACCTCGACTGAGGAGTTTTCGACGATGAGTCCGGTCAGACCGCTGTGTGCCTCCAAGATCCGCACGAGCGGCTTGTTGGCAAGCAACCGGCGCAACCGTGACAGGCGCACGTTGGGGGTAGTACCGATCTGCTTGACCGACTCGTGCAGCTGGGTCGAGGAGATGCCTTCGGTATACGGCACCTCGACAAGCTTCCCACCCCACTGCTCCAGTGCGTCGATCACCCGCTGCCGTGTCTGTTCCTGCACGCCAGTGCGCCAGTCGTCACCATGCACGACGAAATCGGGCTTGATCCGCTCCAGGTTCGGGACATAGTCCAGCGTCTCCTGGGCGACGATCTGTCGGACGGTCTGCAGGCTCTCAACCACAGCCTTGCGCTGCTCGTACGTCATGTGCGGCAGCCTCTTGTAACTGGCAATCGCACCATCGGTCAACAATCCCACGGTCACGTCACCGAGCTCGTCCGCCCTGCGCAGCAGGTTGATGTGCCCTGGATGGATGAGATCAGCGCTCATCCCCACATAGACAACCGGTCTGTCCGTCACGCCTGACTCCCTTGATGATGGACGCCCACCCATCACCGACTCAGCGCAAGCCGCATGCGCCCGGTCGAACGCACGGGTAGCGCACGGTTCAGTGGACGTATGCTATGAGTTCACCCAATGTACATGCTGGGTTCACCGAAGCAATATGGCCGCGCAGGCTTGGCCGCGAACAGCTAGCGGGGATGTCCCGCACCGAGCGCTGGCAGCCGCCGACCCGAGGACGCGGCCGCCGTTCCGAGGGACACTGGGGACGGCACTACTCGAGATTGGAGCTGGTAAGCAGGAAGCGAGCGAGGAATGGGTATCCAGATTGCGATTTTGGCGGCGGGGTTGGGGACCCGCCTCGGAAAGTCGTTCCCGAAGCCGCTCACGGAGCTGAGCAACGGCACGACGATCATGCAGCAGCAGCTGGACAACCTGCGCGGCGTGTTCGGCGATCAGGCCGACATCACCGTGGTGGTCGGGTTCAAGCTGGGCCTGGTTCTGGAAGCCGCGCCGAGCGTGCGGTACGCCTACAACGAGCTGTTCGACCAGACCAACACGTCCAAGAGCCTGCTCAAGGTGCTGCGCCTGACCGGGCCGGGTGGACTGCTCTGGATGAACGGCGACATCGTGTTCGACGCGGAGCTCCTGCGGAAGGCGCGCCGGACCATCGAACAGGACCGCAGCTTCGTCTGCGTGAACACCGCGCCGGTCGCCGACGAGGAGGTGAAGTACACCCTGGACGACGCCGGCAACGTCGCGGCGCTCTCCAAGGAGGTCGTGGGCGGCCTGGGCGAGGCGGTGGGCATCAACTATGTCTCGGCTGCGGACAAGGCGGCCCTGATCACCCGGCTGGACGAGTGCGATCCGCAGGACTTCTTCGAGCGGGGTATCGAGCTGGCGATCCTGAAGGACGGCCAGCGATGGGCGGCGGTCGACATCTCCGAGTACCGCTGTGTCGAGGTGGACTTCGACGACGACCTGGACCTTGTGAACTCCTTGCTGCGCGACGAGGAGTCCCGCGGGCTGTGATGCGGCTCATGGCCCGGCCGTCGGCGGCTGGTCATACTGCCGGTGCGATCCTGAACTGAGCGGCGGCGTTCGCGCCCCTCGCCGTACCACCGACAACGGAAGGACCAGCGATGGGTCACCTCTGCGAGACCGAGGGCCTCACCGACATCCAGCAGGAGATCCTCAAGACCGTCCGTGCTTTCGTGGACAACGAGATCCTTCCGGTGGCCACCGAGCTGGAGCACAAGGACGAGTACCCGACCCAGATCGTGGAGGGGATGAAGGAGCTCGGGTTGTTCGGCCTGGTGATCCCCGAGGAGTACGGCGGCCTGGGGGAGAGCCTGCTGACCTACGCGCTCGTGGTGGAGGAGATCGCGCGTGGCTGGATGAGCGTGAGCGGCATCATCAACACGCACTTCATCGTGGCCTGGATGCTGATGAAGCACGGCACCGACGAGCAGAAACAGCACCACCTGCCGCGGATGGCGGCCGGTGACCTGCGGGGCGCGTTCTCCATGTCCGAGCCCGGCACGGGGTCCGATGTGGCCGCGATCAAGACCAAGGCGACCGCGAGGGACGACGGGACGTACGTGATCAACGGCCAGAAGATGTGGCTGACCAACGGTGGCACGTCGAGTTTGGTAGCCGTGCTGGTGAAAACCGACGTCGGCGCGGACAAGCCGCACCAGAACATGACGACCTTCCTGGTGGAGAAGGAGCCGGGGTTCGGTGAGGTGCTTCCCGGTCTCACCGTGCCCGGCAAGATCGACAAGATGGGCTACAAGGGCGTCGACACGACCGAGCTGATCTTCGACAACTTCGAGATCAGGCCCGACACGATTCTCGGCGGCGAGCCTGGTCGCGGCTTCTACCAGATGATGGACGGCGTCGAGGTCGGCCGGGTCAATGTGGCCGCCCGGGGGTGCGGTGTCGCCTGGCGCGCGTTCGAGCTCGGCATCGCGTACTCCCAGCAGCGCGAGACCTTCGGCCGGAAGATCGCGGAGCACCAGGCGGTGCTGTTCCGGCTGGCGGAGATGGGCACGAAGGTGGAGGCCGCGCACCAGATGATGGTGAGGGCCGCGCGTACCAAGGACTCCGGCCAGCGCAACGACCTGGAGGCCGGGATGGCGAAGTACCTCGCCTCGGAGTACTGCGCCGAGGTGGTGGAGGACTCCTTCCGGATCCACGGTGGTTACGGGTTCTCGAAGGAGTACGAGATCGAGCGGCTCTACCGCGAGGCGCCCATGCTGCTGATCGGCGAGGGTACGGCGGACATCCAGCGGATGATCATTGGCCGCCGGCTGCTCGAGGAATACAAGCTGTAGGCGCCGCAGGCGCGTGCTCGGCTATTCCCAGGACCAGCTGTCGAGGACGTTGCCGATGTGGCTCTCCGCTGACCCGGCCTCGTCGACGTGCGACGTCACCGTGATGACGAACAGCTCCTTGCTATGGAACGCGGCGTACTGCCGGAACGCGACGTCGACGCCACCCTGCTCGCCCGTGAAGGACTGCCCGATGGCGGACTCGCCGTCGATCTTGAACCGGTCGAAGGCCTCCGGCGGCTTGTCGGCCATGCCGGCGACCTGAGCGCTCATCGACCGCTGCAGTCGCTTCATCCCGATCTTCTGCTGGGAACCGTGTACGACGTTGAAGTTCGTGGAGAACTCGTCCACCTTGTCGTCCGAGCGGAAGGCGACCTCGACCTGCGGCGACGACTTCTTGACCTCCTCGGTGGCGTCCTCGAACCCGGACGGAGCGGTGAAGCTGTACCCGTCGCCGGAATAGGTCTGGCCCTCCTCTCCGTCGCCGGAGGAGCCGCAGGCGACGAGGGAGAGGGCCGGCAGGATCGCGGACGATGCGGCGATGGCAAGTCGGCGTGATCTCATGGCCGGCACATTATCGGACGCCGGGTTCCACGTACGACGGCCGTCGTGCTGCGTCGACTGGGCAGCGTGTCGGTACCGATCGATCCTCCACGAGCTGTGATAAATTGACGAACATGATGAAGAAGTTGCTGCTGGTTGCCGTCGCCACGGTCACGGCGTTCACGCTGACTGTCCCACCGGCGTCGGCCGACGCCGGTGGAGTGAAGGACGGCAACGATGTGGCAGGCAGGCTTGATCTGAAGCGGGTATCCCAGCACCACGACGGCAATTGGGTGATCCACCGCTGGGCCACCTATCGTGGGTGGTCGAAGAGCATCCTCCGGAGGAACACCGGAAACCGGTTCGTGATGTGGGGGGATTCAAATATTTACAGCCCCGACACGGGCGTGATCTTCCGCAAAGACGGCAGATGGCGCTGCAGAAACTCTAACGGTGCGTTTTGGTGTGTTGACCAGAACATCTTCGTGCGGCATCCCAGCCGCCGGGTTCTGACGATGAAGTGGAATCCGCCGAGCGGCATGAACTGGATCGTCTGGCGAGGCGGAACAAGGTTCTTCAATGACGGCGCCTGCTCCAGCGGCTGCCGGGACTGGGCTCCGAGACGTGGCGCCGTGCTCTTCCACGAGTTCTAGCGGGTTGGTTGGCGGTCCCTTTTCTCGACCCGAAGGTTTGTCGAGGTCTACGTCTCGACTACTCGCGCTTTACGGGCGGCTTGGTTTTCCCAGTTCGTGAGCAGGATGGAGACGGCGTGGTCGAGGTCGAGCGGGTCGCCGTACCAGGAGGATTCGATAGTCGACGGTTCGACATCGGCGTGTACGGCGGTCAGGTCGGCGACGTCGCCCCGGATGCGCGGCGCGGTGGGGCGTTCGGCGCCGCACTGGCCGTGGAACCGGAACCGCTGTTTGCCTAGCGCCACGATGTGAAAGCCGCCCTCGTGCAGCAACCGGTGATGTTCGCCGCAGAGCAGGATCAGGTTGTCCATGTCTGTATTGCCGCCCCGTGCCCACGCGCGGACGTGGTGGGCGTGCAGGAATCTGGTGCGGTCGCAGCCCGGCATCCGGCAACCCCGGTCTCTGCGCCACAACGCGGCCAGATGCCTGCTGCTGGGGCGCCGGTGGCGCCGGCCAAGGTCGAGGGTGCGGCCGTTCGGGGCATGCACGGACAGCTGGATACGGCTGTCACACGCCAGCCGAGCCAACACCAGTGGGTCGAGCCCGGGCCCGTCGTCCAGGTGCCCGATCCCAGCACCCGATTCTCGAACTGCCGCGGCGAGGGTGTTGGCGTCCACGTGCACGACCACATCCGCGGCCGGGGCGTGGATCGGCACCTCCAGGTCATTGCACAGCATCTGCGCCGCAGCAATCAGCGCCGGGCCCCAGTTCCGCCGGTGGACGGGTGTCCATGCTCGGCCTGTCGGGGTGTTCCGCGGGACCGCATTCGGGCTCGGGATGTTCCGCGGGACCGTCTTTGGAGTCGGCACTAGCTGTGCGGGCGTGTTCGGCACGGGTCAACCCCGCTAACAGCCGGGCACCGTCCTCCGGCGCCAACCGCCCCGAGATCACCAAGAACCCATCGTCGTCCCAGTGCCACCGAACTCTCGACTCCGGCTCACCTCGCTCTGGCGGATCCGAATCCCTGCGCTGGTCCTGTTCCCGCTGCCGGTTGCGGCGCGCGGTGCACAGCCCCCGCACCAGCCGCTCCACCTGCGCCGCCGGCTCCGACAATGCCGCATCCAGTACATCCGCCTCGGTATCAGCATCGGCGACGCGGGTGATCGCCCGCACCTTCGAATACGACACCTCACCCCGCTCAAAGGCCTCAGCGATCTGCGGCAGCCTGGATAACGCGCGCGCCACACGGACATGTTCGCGAGCGGTGCGCAGGTCCATTCCGCACCGCCACGACAGCCAATGCGCACACGACCGCACCTGCCGGCCCGCCCACCCGTCGCGCGCATCGAAGTCTGCCAGCAGCCGCAGAAACCGCGCCGTGGCCGCCGCGATCTGCCCGGCCAACGTGCACAGCTCCGCCTCCAGTCGCTCCAACGGCAACCCTGACGGATCCGGTTCGGTTGCAATAGGTTCCTCGATGGCGTCTGCCGCCACGGCTTCCAGAACAGTCATCACACGTCACCCCATCGTTTGGTCACGGCTACCCGGACGAGAAACGGAACTCCAGCGCATAAACCAGTGGTCGACTCTTGTCAGGAAACTACCGGTCGCCACCGACAATCACCGACGAGAATTCCAACTGCAAAAAGCAATATGCCTGGGGTGCCAGGAGTGGCCTAGCCGTTCCAGAGCTCTGGCCGCGGAGAGCACCTTGGGAGCCTTCGCCGACGCCGTCGATGCGCTGGAGTCTGCGGCCCGCGTCCTCGGCCAGCTGGGCGCGATGGCATGAAGTCCGGGCACTCCACTCGCTCGGAAGTGCGCAACTGGGTATCGGCGACCAGGACGCCGCCCGGGCGAGCTGGCGACAGGCGCTGGCTACTCTCGAAACCAGTGAGGCACAGGACACCCCGGAACTGTCACGGGTCGAGCTCCGTGCCTGCTGGACGACTCGGGAGAGGGAGGCGTTGTTCGCGTGGCCGAAGTGGTGACGGCGTTGCGAGAGCAGGCGGAGACCTGTGCGCGGATGGGGTCGCCGATGTACGCCGCTCTTCTCACGCGGATCGCCGAGGATGTGGCCGATGACGGCGTGTGTGCTCGTGTTCTGCGCGGCCATGAGCACGATCCGGGGCCGTCGGCGCTCGGACTTCGGTTGCTCGGTGCGGTGCACCGCCTGGTGCTTTCCGGGGAGGCCTCGGGCCTCGCCCGGTTCTACCCGAGCATGGGTGGTTCGTGGGCTCTGGACGCCGCCTGGCCGCATGTGCTCGAGACGCTCGACAGCCGTGGGGACGACGTACGCCGGTTTCTGGGGTTGCCACCGCAGACAAACGAGGTGGGGCGCGCGGCGGCGTTGATGGGTGGTCTGCAGGCTCTGACGGCCGCACGTCGAATGCCGATCAGACTGGTCGAGCTGGGCGCCAGCGCGGGGTTGAACCTGTTGTTCGACCGCTACCGGTTTCTCGGCGGGGAAGGAGACTCGGTCGGGCCGGACGACAGTCCGGTGGTGCTCGACGGTGCATCGCGCGGCGTGCATCCGGCGCCGGGAGTGCGCCCGGAGATCCGCGAGCGGTGCGGGTGCGACGTCGCACCCGTGGACCCGACGAGCGAGGAGGGCCGTCTGCGGGTGTTGTCGTACGTATGGCCGGACCAGGCGGAGCGCGTCGAGCGGCTCCGCGGTGCGCTGGCCATCGCCGGCGAGGAGCCGGTAAGGGTGGTCACGTGCACTGGGTCGGAGGCGCTGAGCTCACTGCGACTCGTGAGCGGTACAACGACGGAGGCGTCGAGTGAGTCTTCGCCGTTCGCCAGGCTGTACTTCGAGCCGGTGCGTCGTACGCCTGGGTCGCCGCACGAGTTCCTCGTCGTACTGCAGAGCTGGCCGGGTGGCGCTCGGCGGATCCTGGGAAGCGCTCCGCCACACGGCCTGCCCATGACCTGGGAGTGAGGACCGTCTACCGTTGCCTCCTGCGAAGAGTCGGTCACGAGTCGAGCCGGAGGAGCCTGGATGCAGTTCGGCCGTAGCTATGAGGAGTTCGAGGTCGGTGCGACGTACAAGCACTGGCCGGGCAAGACGGTCACGGAGTACGACGACCATCTGTTCTGCCTGCTGACGATGAACCACCACCCCCTGCATCTGGATGCGCACTACGCCGGCGACACCACCGAGTTCGGCAAGAACGTCGTCGTGGGCAACTACATCTACTCCCTCCTGCTCGGCATGAGCGTGCCCGACATCTCCGGCAAGGCGATCGCCAACCTGGAGATCGAGTCCCTGCGCCATGTCGCGCCGACCTTCCACGGCGACACGATCTACGGCGAGACGACCGTGCTCGACAAGCGGGAGAGCAGCTCCAAGGACGATCGCGGTGTCGTGCACGTCGAGACCACGGGATACAAGCAGGACGGCACCGTGGTGTGCGTCTTCCGCCGCAAGGTCATGGTGCCCAAGCAGAACTACCTGGACGCCAGAGGTGGCGAGCAGCCCGGGCGACCGGTGCCGCCCGAGCCCGCTTAGCCCACCCCCGCGACTAGCGCGGCCAGCGGGACCGGCCTAGAGCACGCCCCAGTCCTCGAGCGACTCCACGAGACCGGCCGACGTCGGCAGGGCCCGCAGCTCGGCGTCGGTGACCCAGCGCGCGTCGTCGGCGTCGCTTCCGGATGTCAGCTCGCCGCCGACCCATTCGCATGCGTAGTCCCGGATGTCGTAGACGACACCGGCGGCCACGTCTCGCTGTATGGTCCCGATGAGGCCACCGACGTCGACCGCGAGACCGGTCTCCTCCCGTACCTCGCGTACGACGGCCTCCTCGTCGGACTCGCCGGGCTCGACCCGCCCACCGGGGATCGACCACGAGCCGGCGGCCGGTGGGTGTCCCCGCCGGATCACCAGCAGCCGCCCGGCGCCGTCCCGGATGATCGCACCGACGCACGGGACCCGGCGGACGCGGGAGCCTCCGGGGTCGCTCATGGCTCCGCACACTACGGGAGGCTCCGTAGATCGACGGATTCCGTATGTGCCGCGACCGGTCGGGCAACTGGGACGACAAGTACGAGGGGGCGCGGTGTACTTCACGGTCGTGGGGGAGTAGCTCTCCGGCCGCGCGACTCACCCCCCGCGCCGTCCGGCGCAGCCGGACAAACTTGACGTAACGCACCGTGCACGCGAACGTCATACCCATGAACCTGCCCTTGCGGGTCTATCCGCCCGACGGCACGGCGATGGCCAGCCACGCCGCCGGGCTGATGCTGCCGTTGTGGACGCCGTGGCCGCTGCCGTCCGGATGGCAGGTCGCCGGGCACGGGCACGTGGGTGATCCGGCGAACGGGAGGGCGACCGTCTTCGCGTGCCGCGGACCCAACCCGGTGGGGGGCGAAGACGCGGAGCTGCTCGTGGTGGCGGAGGAGCCCGGCACCGGGCTGGGCAGCCGGTTGGCGGGCCTGAGCTCGCCGGATCCCGGTCCCGAGTTCGGGTTCGGCATGCCGCAGGCCAAGGTGCTCATCACGGGCCGGCCGACCTCGCTGTGGTGGGTCTCGTCCGCGGCGCCCGATCGCGCGGTGTACGCCGGAGAGGCCGCCGGCCGGTGGATCTGGCTGATCCTGCATCCGGAGTCGGCCGGAGCGCTCCTGATGGAGGAGCTGTCCCTGGCCGACGTACGCGACCTGGGGCTCGAGGTCGAGCTGTTGAAGTACGGCGATCTCTCGCCGCGACTCCAGCTCGCGGATGACGGCGACGACTGACGTGCGGATCGATCTGCACGCGCACTCCGATCGTTCCGACGGCACCGACCCGCCTGGCGAGCTGGTGGCCAAGGCGGCCCGAGCCGGGCTCGACGTGGTGGCGCTCACCGACCACGACACGTCCATCGGCTGGGACGAGGCGGCCGGCGTCGCTGGTGAGCTCGGCATGGGTTTCGTTCCCGGCATGGAGATCTCGTGCAGCGACTCGGGAGCGGCGGTGCATCTGCTGGCCTACCTGCCCGACCCGGCGTACCAGCCGCTGGCGGAGGAGCTGCGGACGATCCTGGACGGTCGGGTACGCCGGTTGCCCGCGACCCTGGACCGGCTGCGCGAGCTGGGCATCGACATCACCGCGGAGGACGTGCGCCGGGGTTCGCGTCCGGCCGAGGCGATGGGGCGCCCGCACATTGCCGATGCGCTGATCGCGAAGGGCGTCGTCGCCAATCGGGAGGAGGCCTTCGACCGATACCTGTCGATCGGCCGGCCGGCGTACGTGGAGCGCTACGCGGCCGACCTGACCGAGATGGTGCGGCGGGTCACCGAGTCCGGTGGCGTGCCGGTGCTGGCGCATCCCTGGGCGCGTCATAGTCGCAGGATCCTGACCCGGGAGACGATCGAGCGGCTGGTGGACGCGGGGCTCGCCGGTCTCGAGGTCGACCATCCGGACCATGACCCGGGCGCGCGGGCGGGGCTGCGCGACGTGGTGACCGAGCTCGACCTGGTCATGACCGGCTCCGGCGACTATCACGGCGAGGGGAAGCAGCAGTTCCCGCTCGGCGGCGAGGTGACCGCCGAGGCCGAGTTCGCCCGCCTGACGGCTCGCGCGGCGTCGAACGCGGCGGCCTCCGGGCGGCGTACTCCCGTCCCGATGCTGCCGTGACCGGCGCGGCCGGCGCGTCGGCGGTCATGCGTCCGGGGAGGCTGTCGCCGTGAGTGATGTGATCAGCGCGGCCCTGCTGGCCGAGGTCTTCGTGACGCTGTTCGTGATCATGGACCCACCCGGGACGATCCCGCTGTTCCTCTCGCTCACCAGTGGCCGTTCGCCGGTGCTACGCAAGCGTGCGGCCTGGCAGGCCGTGGTCGTGGCGTTCGGAGTGATCGTGGTGTTCGCGCTGTTCGGCGGCCAGATCCTCAACTACCTGAACATCTCCTTCCCGGCGTTGCAGGCCGCGGGTGGTCTGCTGCTGCTCTTGGTCGCGCTCGAGCTCCTGACCGGCAAGGTGGACGAGCCGACCGCGAGCCAGAACGTCAACGTGGCGCTGGTTCCGCTGGGTACGCCGTTGCTGGCCGGACCCGGAGCGATCGTGGCCACGATGGTCTTCGTGGAGCGGATCGATGCTCGGCCCGACCTGGTCGCGGTCGTGCTCGGCATCGTCGGCGTGCATGTCGTGCTCTGGCTGACGATGCGCTTCTCGCTCGGCATCCTGCGGGTCATCAAGGAGGCCGGAGTGACCCTGGTGACCAGGATCTCGGGGTTGCTGTTGTCCGCGATCGCCGTACAGCTGGTCGCGGACGCGGTACGCGCCTTCATCGCCGGTGAGGGCTGACCCCTCCCTCTCGCGCCGAGATTGCAGATCTGGCCGGGATTCCCCGGTGGCGAGAACCGTCTGTGCGTATTGGGTCGGGAAACGGTGGTCGATCTCTCCGTCTGGGCACCGTCTGTGGGTATTGGGTCGGAAGACGGTGGTGGATCCCTGGCCGACCTCCCAGCCCCGGAGGTGTCGGACGCGTGCGGCAGGATGACATGGTGAGTGGCTCGGAGCAGTTGCGGTTCGGCGGCATGCCGCGGCGGCTGCTGTCGGCTTCTCCCACCCGGCTGCTCACCTTCCTGGACTGCCCGCGCCGGTACCGCATGACCTACCTCGACCGTCCGCCCCCGCAGAAGGGTCCGCCCTGGGCGCACAACAGCCTCGGGGCCGCGGTCCACACGGCGCTGGCCAACTGGTGGAAGCTCCCGGTCGAGCGCCGTACGCCGGCCGCCGCCGGCGCCCTGCTGGAGTCCGGATGGCTGTCCGACGGGTTCCGCAACGACGCCCAGAGCTATGCACACCGCGACCGGGCCCGCGAGATGGTCGTGCGTTACGTCGCCGAGCTCGATCCCGCGGACGAACCGGTGGGCGTCGAGCGAGTGGTCTCCGTCATGACGGAGCACGCCGCGTTCTCCGGGCGGGTCGACCGGATCGACGACCGCGCGAGCGAGGGCCTCGTGATCGTCGACTACAAGACCGGCCGGCACCTGCTGACCGTGGACGACGCCCGTACGTCGCTCGCGCTGGCCGTCTACGCGGTCGCCTCCGCGCGGACCCTGAGGCGGCCGAGCCACCGGGTCGAGCTGCATCACCTCCCGAGCGGCGAGGTGCTGGCGTGGGAGCACACCGACGAGACGCTGGCCCGGCACGTCCGCCGCGCCGACTCGCTCTCGGTCGACGTGGTGAGCGCGGAGGCCGCCTTCCGGGAGGGCCTGCCCCCCGACGAGGTGGACAAGTGGTTCCCGCCGCAGCCCAGCCGGATATGCGGGTGGTGTGACTTCAACCGGGTGTGCCCGGAGGGCAATGCCGCGCAGGCGCCGTTCGATCCCTGGTCCGGCCTCGCGGACGAGCAGTCTGACTAACCGGCGGGCGCGCCCGCGCCCGACGTCGCGAACAGCTCGTCCATCAGGACGGCCACCCGGGGCGGATCCTCGGCGGCCGGCGAGTGGGCGGTTCCGGGAATCTCGATCGGCCGTACGCCGAGGCGTTCGGCCATCCGGCGCTGGGTGTCGATCGGCCACCTGTCGTCGGACTCGCCGTACGCCACATGCACCGGAAGATTCAGCGCGGCCAGCTCGTCGATCCGGTCCTCCGCGGTCACCAGATGCGACGTGATCGCGGCCAGCGAGTGCGGAGAGTTCGACACGAAGCGGCGCCGGAGGAACCGCTCGATCTCGGGCGGCGCATCGTCCGCGCCGTTGGCCAGGTCGTGCTGACGCTTCGCGTCGTACACGGCCTCGATGTCCGTCGTACGCAACGCGTCGTCCATCGCCCGAAGCAGCGCACACGCGGTCGGGTCCTCGAACCCCGCCGGCCCGCTGCAGAGCAACGTCAACGACGCCGGCAACCCACCACCGGCGACGAGCGCGGTCCGCTGGGCGACCATCCCGCCGAACGAATGACCCACCAGATGTACGGGGTCGCCGTCGGAGACCGCCCGCATCAACGTCGCCGCGTCCGCCGCGAACCCCTCCAGGCTGAAGTCGTCAGCCGGATCGGCGACCGACTCGAACTGCCCTCGCTGGTCGTAGCCGACGGCCCGCCATCCGGCGTCCGCGAGCAGCGGGAGTACGCCGATGAAGTCCTCCTTGCTGCCCGTCCAGCCGGGCACCAGCACGGCCGTTCCGCGTCGCCGGCCGGAGTCCGGAGTCGCCACCAGAGCCGCCAAGTCGCCGCGCGACGTCGCGACGACCGTCTTCTCGACCCCCGGAGGCAGCTCGAGGAACGGCGGCGTGCTCATCGGCCGCGGGCCGCGAGCCTCGTGACCAGTCGCCGCGGTGCGTGCCGGGCCAGTCCGGCCAGCACCTGGTAGCGGCGGCTGGGCACGGACACCGCCCGGCCTGCCTTGAGGTCGCGGAACGCCTGGTCCACCAGATCGTCGGCGTCGAGCCACATCCAGCCCGGTATGTCGCGGGTGTTCATCTCGCCCCGCTCGTGGAACTCCGTACGCACGAAACCGGGGCACAGGGCCATGACCCGGACGCCCTTCCTGCCGTAGTGGATGCTCGCCCACTCACTGAAGCTGATCACCCAGGCCTTGTGCGCGCCGTACGTCCCGCGCGGTGTGAAGCCGGCGACGCTGGAGACGTTGACGATCGACCCCGAGCCACGAGGGAGCATCTGGCTCAGCACCGCATGCGACAGCCGCATCACCGCGGTGACCAGCAGGTCGAGGTTGTGCTGCTCCTCGTCCACCGAGTTGTGCGAGAACGGCCTTCTGAGGCCGTAACCGGCGTTGTTGACGAGTACGTCGACCGGGTTCGCCGTGGTCGCGGCCCGGGCCTCGACCAGCGCGAGGTCGTCGCGGTCGGCCAGGTCCGCGGGCATCACCTCGCAGTTCACCTCGAACTCGGCCTGGATCTCCTTGGCGGTCCGCTTGAGGTCGGTCGCCGTACGGGATACCAGGACCAGGTCGTACCCTCGTGCGGCGAGCGCCCTGGCGAAGGACCGTCCGATACCCGCCGTGGGTCCGGTGATGAGAGCGATCGGCATCGTGCCAGCATAAGCGTCGTGACCACGACACTGGCGGTCGCCAACCAGAAGGGCGGGGTGGCGAAGACCACCACGGTCGCCTCGCTCGGGGTCGCATTGTCGGAGCTGGAGCAGCGCGTACTGGTGGTCGACCTGGACCCGCAGGCGTGCCTGACCTTCTCCCTCGGCACGGATCCGGAGGATCTCGCCTCCGCGCAGTCGGTACAAGGCGTACTGCTCGGCGATCGGCCGGCCGCCGACGTGCTGTTCGGCATCCCGGAGGGACCCGATCTGCTGCCCGCGACCATCGAGCTGGCGGCGGCGGAGGCCGTCCTGCTGACCCGCACCGGTCGCGAGCACGCGCTGCGGGTCGCGCTCGAGCCCGTGCGCGACGAGTACGACTGGGTGCTCCTGGACTGTCCTCCGTCGCTCGGCATCCTGACCGTGAGCGCGCTGTCGGCGGCCGACGCGGTGCTGATCCCGTTGCAGTGCGAGACCCTGTCGCATCGCGGGGTCGGTCAGCTCCTGGACACGGTGTACGACGTACGCCGGTACACCAATCGCCATCTGCGGGTGCTGGGCGCGCTCCCCACGATGTACGACGGACGTACCCGACATGCCCGGACAGTCTTGAACACAATCACGGAGACCTACGCCCTCGTACTGCTCGAGCCGCCGATCCCCAAGACCATCCGGTTCGCCGAAGCGCCGGCCGCCGGCCGGTCGATCCTCGGCACCGACCGGGAGCATCGAGGCGCACTGGCATATCGGGAACTGGCGGCCTCGCTGGTAGCCGGAACCTGTGGCCGGAAAGGCCCATTGCCGTGACACATGGCGCGGAACCCCTAAGATGGCCCGCGTGAGTTCCTCTGCTCCGCGCATCGTCGCCGCGGGTTCCGCCGTTCTCGTCGCGGCGCTGGCGGTCGGTGGAGCAATGGACATGTGGCCGACCGGGGACCCGGCGGCGGCCGCGGAAGCCTCCGACTCCGAGGCGTCTTCCGAGGGCTCCTCCACGCGCGTGGTCGTTCATCGGTCTGTGATCCCGAACCTGAACAAGCCCGTGGTCGACGCATCCCGTGGAGACGGCGCCGACGCTGGCAAGGCCGACGATGGCAAGGCGGCGGCCAAGAAGTCCGACCGGGAAGCGGCCAAGAAGTCCGACCGGGAAGCGCGGTCCGGCCCCCCGGCCGTGCCGGCGAAGTCGGGTGAGGGCAAGCGGGTGGTGCTGGATCTCAGCACGCAGCGGGTGTGGCTGGTCGGTCCCGCGGGCAAGGTCCTGCGTACGTACCTGGTGTCCGGCTCCAAGACGGACAACCTCAAGCCGGGCCACTTCCAGGTCTATTCCCGCTCGAGGCACGCCGTGAGCTACACCCTGGAGCAGACCATGCAGTACATGGTGCGCTTCACGCACGGTGATCGGGCGGCCATCGGCTTCCACGACATCCCACGCGATATGGAAGGCCAGCGGGTGCAGACCACGGACGAGTTGGGCACCCGGCTGTCGGCGGGATGCCTGCGGCAGGCGCTTCCGGCCGCGCAGGCGATGTGGCGGTTCGCCGACGTCGGCACCGTCGTCGTCGTCGTCGCCTGACCGCGACGCCCCGGGCCCCGTCTGCCCGGCCGCTCTTTCGAGTCATGGGGCTAGTGCGATATCGCGCACGAACTGTCTGACAGCGGGCCGCTGAGCCGGTCAGCTCGGCCGGTTGCCCTGTTGTCCGCCCGGCTGCTTCTTGCCCTGCTGGCCGCTGTAGGTGCGCTTGCGGGTTCTCGTACGCCGCCTGCCGCCCGCGGAGTCCCGGCCGTCGGACTTCCGGTCGCCGGATTTCCGGTCGCCGGATTTCCGGTCGCCGGACCTCTGCCGGTCGCGGTCGCCGGACTCGCGGTCGCCGGACTTCCGCCGGTCGCGGTCGCCTGCGGACCCGCGCTCACTCCGCTTCGATTCGAGCCAGCCGGTCGCCTCGGCCGGGATCCCCAGATCGTGGTAGAGGTGCTCGGATGTGGAGTAGGTCTCGACCGGCTCGTCGAACGGCAGGTCCAGCGCCTTGTTGATCAGCTTCCAGCGGGTGACGTCGGCCCAGTCGACGAAGGTGACCGCGACCCCGGTCGCACCGGCTCGGCCGGTGCGACCGATCCGGTGGAGGTACGTCTTGTCGTCCTCCGGGCAGGTGTGGTTGACCACGTGCGTCACGGCCTCGACGTCGATGCCGCGGCCCGCGACGTCGGTGGCCACGAGCGCGGTGACCGTACCGTCGCGGAACCGCTTGAGCGCCTTCTCGCGCGCGATCTGGGCCATGTCGCCATGCAGGGGTGCGGCCTGAAACCCTCGCTCGATCAGGTCGTCGGCGACCCGCTGGGCCTGGCGCTTGGTGCGGGTGAAGATGATCGTGCGCCCGGAGTTCTCCGCCTGCAGGATGCGCGCGATGACCTCGGGCTTGTCCAGATCGTGCGTCTGGTATACGAACTGGGCGGTCGCGGGCACGGTCTGGGAGGCATCCGCGGCTTCCGCGCGGATGTTGACCGGATGCCGCATGTGCGTGCGGGCCAGTCCGATGATCGGGCCCGGCATAGTGGCCGAGAACAGCATCGTCTGGCGCAGCTCGGGAGTGAGCCCGATCAGCTTCTCGACATCGGGCAGGAAGCCCAGGTCGAGCATGCGGTCGGCCTCGTCGAGCACGAGCACCTTGACGTGGCCGAGGTCCAGCTTGCGGCGGTCGCACAGGTCGATCAGCCGGCCCGGAGTACCGACCACCACGTCGACGCCCTCGTCCAGCGCGTCGAGCTGATCCTCGTAGCCGACGCCGCCGTACACCGTGAGCGTGCGGGTGGCCCGCTTCCGGCCGGCGACGGCGAGGTCCTCGGAGACCTGTAGGGCCAGCTCACGGGTCGGGCAGACCACCAGGGCCTGCGGCTTGCCCGGTGCGGCCAGCTCGGCGTAGTCGGGGTCGTGCGGAGCGACGATGCGCTGGATGGCCGGGATCCCGAACGCGAGGGTCTTGCCGGTGCCGGTGCGCGCCTGACCGATCAGGTCCGTGCCCATCAGGGCGATCGGGAGGGTCATCTCTTGGATAGGGAATGGGTTCACGATGCCGACCGCGTCCAGCGCGTCGGCGATCTCGGGGAGCACCCCAAGGTCTCTGAACGTACTCAGGACAAACTCGATTCATGTGAAAATGGGAACGCTCGCAGTCTAGCTGGTCGATGCCTCGATAGGCTGCGCGCGTGACCAAGTCTACCGATCAGGCGGGTGAGGTGTCCCCACCGGACTCATCGGACTCCGTCGCGCTCCAGGATCCGGCGTACCGGAGGGCCGTCATCGACCTGCTCGGCGCCCTGGCCTACGGCGAGCTGAGCGCCTTCGAACGACTGGCCGAGGACGCCCGCCTGGCACCCACGCTGGTGGACAAGGCGGAGGTCGCGGCGATGGCGACCGCGGAGTTCGAGCACTTCGTACGGCTGCGCGACCGGCTGACCGAGCTGGGTGCCGACCCGGTCGAGGCGATGGCGCCGTTCCGTACCCCCATCGACGCCTTCCATGCCCACACCGCGCCGGCGGACTGGCTGGAGGGTCTGGTCAAGGCACACGTGGGGGACGGGCTCGCGGCCGACTTCTACCGGGAGATCGCCGCCTACCTCGACCCGGGCACCAGGGCGCTGGTGCTGGACGCGCTGGCCGACACCGGCCATTCGGCGTTCGCGGTGGATCGGGTCCGCAAGGCGATCGAGGCCGACCCGAAGATGGCCGGACGGCTCGCGCTGTGGGGGCGCCGGCTGATGGGGGAGGCGTTGAGCCAGGCCCAGCTCGTCGTCGCGGAGCGGGACGCGCTGGGCGCGTTGCTGGCCGGCGGCGTCGACCGGCAGGGAATGGACCTCGCGGCGATCGGACGGATGTTCGCCCGGATCACCGAGAACCACACCGAGCGCATGAGCGCGCTCGGCCTGCAGGCGTGAACCTGGGCGAGCCGCGAACTCAGTGCAGGGCGGCGCCGAACCCGACCCGGCGGCCGGACTCCTCGCCGATCTCGACGTACGCCAGCTTCTCCGAGGGGACGACGACCCGGCGGCCCCGCTCGTCGACGAGCACCAGCACCGGCTCCTTGCCCTGGATCGCCTCCGAGACGGTGGCCTCGACCTCGTCGCTGTTTTGTGCCGACTCCAGCGTCAGCTCACGGTTGGCGTGCTGTACGCCGATCCTGACCTCCACCGATGTCCTCTCTTCGCCACGTCCGGCGCGACGTCGTCGCCGCGCGCCGCAAGCCTAGGCCATGGCGGCAAATCCCGGTCGCCGTCATTGGTTCGTGCGGGGGAACCCGCGGATTCCGCGCCATGCCAGCCCGGCGACCAGCTGGGCGGCGGCGTCTTGGTCCAGCGACCCGTCGCTGGAGAGCCAGTACCGCGCGCTCACCTGCGCCATCCCGACCAGGCTGACCGCGATCAGCCGGCACTCCTCGTCGGGCAGCCCGGTGTCGTCGTGGATGACCTGCGCGATCAGGTCGGCGCACTCGTGGGTCACCCGGTCGACCCGTTCCCGCACGAGCGGCTCATTGACCAGATCTGACTCGAACACCAGGCGGAACGCGCCTCCGGCGTTCGCGACATAGGTGTAGAAGACGCCCACGGTCGCCTGCACCCGGGTCTTGTTGCTCTCGGTGGGCGCCTCCAGCGCCTCCCGGACCGCATTGAGCACGGTGTCGACCGCCTCGTCGAGCAGCGCGAGGTAGAGGTCGAGCTTGCTCGGGAAGTGCTGATAGAGCACCGGCTTGGACACCAGGGCGTGTTCGGCGATGTCGTCCATGGCGGCCGCGTGGTAGCCGTGGGCCACGAACACCTCGAGCGCGGCCTCCAGCAGCTGCGCCCGGCGTGCCTTGCGGGGCATGCGGGTTCCGCGGCGCCGGACCGGCCCGCGCGCGCTCTCCACCGCCACGTCCTCCACGTCCGAACTCACGGACGAAATCCTACCGATCGGCTTCGGTCGGCCGGACGGTGCACGTCTCAGCGGTACTCATCCTCGTCCAGATCGACCTCGCGGTCCTGCTCGGCGGCGTCGGCCGCGTCGACCTCGAGGGGTACGTCGCGCCGTGGTGGTGCCTCGTCGTGCGGCCCGGCCTCGGTCCGCTGCTCGAAGATGTCGGCCTCGGGAGCCTCCGGGCCGACGTCTCCCTCGAATTCTTCGGTCTGCCGCTCTGTCATCGAGACCTCCACGTCGAATCGGACGAGACGTGCCCTAGTGCGGAAGGGGCACCGCCGCTTCGTGCATGCCGGCCAGCAGATCTCCGTGATCGGCCAGTCGTGTTACCACGGTATCGGGTGCGAACACCAAGTCCGCGGGCGAGCGGGCGGATTCCACCTCCTCCCACGTCAGCGGAGTGGACACCTGCGGTCTGGCCGTTCCGCGCAGGGAGTACGGCGCGATGGTGGTCTTGGCCGGGTTGTTCTGGCTCCAGTCGATGTACACCTTGCCCCGCCGCTGTTGCTTGGCCATGGTGGCCACGATCAGGTCGCCGTACTCCCGGCTCAGGTCCGCCGCGAGCCGCTTGGCGTACTGCGAGGCGCGCTCGCCGCTGGTGGGCCGCATCGGGACGTACAGCTGCGCACCCTTGTTCCCGGAGGTCTTCGGCCAGGCCTCCATGCCGTCGTCGGCCAGCCGCTCCCGGAGCAGCCGGGCCACCCGGCAGCACTCGATGATGGTGGCCGGCGGTCCCGGGTCGAGGTCGAAGACCAGCAGATCGCTGTCCCGGATGCCGCCTCGCGGCCCGATCGTCCACTGGGGTACGTGGAGCTCGAGCGCCGCCAGGTTGGCCAGCCACACCAGGGTGGGCAGGTCGTCCACGACGACGTACTCCACGCCGTCGTCGCCGTGCTCCTCGATGAGGACGGTCCGGACCCAGTCCGGTGTGCCCCGGGGTGCGTTCTTCTCGAAGAACGGCGTCGCCTCGACGCCGTCCGGCCACCGCTTGCGGGTCAAGATCCGGTCCCGGAGATGCGCGAGCAACGGGTCCGCGATGCTCGCGTAGTAGTCGATGACCTCGCCCTTGGTGAAACCCGTCTCGGGATACATCACCTTGTCGAGGTTGCTCAACGAGAGCGTCGTGCCCGCGACGTCGACGCGTACCTTCGGCTCGGCCACGCCCTCAGCCTAGGCCGAGAGCGTGGCCGGGCCGGCCTCGTATCAGCGGAAGTTGACCTGGACGTCGAGCACGTTGCCGTCGTCCGAGCTCTGGAGCACGGTGGCCCGCACGCCCTCGCCCGCGGTGAAGACAGAGTTCCACGGGTTGGACGCGTTCCAGTAGCGCCGCTTGACCGAGTCGTCGAACGTCGGGATGGCGTTGTGTGCGGGGACGTCCACGGGGGTGCCGTTGTTGTGGAACATCACCGGGTCGGTGGCCTCCAGGCCGAACGTCGCGTCGAACGGCTGCCGCCGGTTGCCCAGCAGGGTGCCGCCGGGGAACCTGATCGGCTTCGGCCGGGCGTCGAACGGCAGGACCAGGCCGTGGCCTGGGTGCACACGCGTGTTGTTGTCCTCGTAGGCGTGGTTGACGTACCAGACCAGCATGCCGTTCTGGTACGGGAAGCGCTCGACCCAGTTCGGTCGCGAATCCAGCCAGCCGAAGTTGTACGGACCCGACCGCAGTGTGGTGTCGTAGTCGACGTAGCTGCGGTTCTCCAGCAGGTAGTAACGCGGAGCCGTCCTCCGCACGGTGCCGGTCATGCGCGTCCAGCCGTCGGCGGTCCACTCGGATTCGTCGGACTCGACGTCGTCGGACCAGACCTGTTCGCCGTCGACGGTGAGCGCCAGGTCGTCGAGGAACGGGCCGTCGTGATGCACGCCGCCGTCGGTCTGGTAGCGGAACCGGAACTCGACGCTCTGGCCGGCGTACTCACTGAGGTCGTACCTCAGCTGCTCCCAGTCGCCGCTGCTCGAACCGTCGAGCGGCTCGCCGACCTGCTCCCAGGTCTCGCCATCGGTCGACACCTCGGCGTACAGGAAGTCGTAGCCCTCTTCGATGTCGTACCAGGCTCCGGTCGAGAGCTTCGCCGACCCCGTGGCGCCGGTGAGGTCCAGCCGACGGGACAGCGTGACGTTCAGGTTGTCGGCGCTGCCGCCCCACCACTCGTACTCGCCGGACTGCGGCTGGTTGTAGTCGTTGACGACCTCCTGGTCCGGAAGGGTCACCACGACCGCCTGCGGGTTGCCTGTGTGCCTCGCGGCCGGTCCGAGCGTGGTACGGGTGTCGATGCCGTTCGGCACCACCTCGAAGTCGAGCCAGCCGAGCTGGAACTTCTCCCACGGACCCATGTAGCCAGGCTTCGAGCCGATGTCGTCGAACCCGTCGTTCAGCCAGGAGCCGGCGCTCATCAGCGTCCAGAAGCCGGTGCCGTTGTCGCCGCCCGCGGTGTCGTACAGGTCCGGCAGCCCGAGGTCGTGGCCGAACTCGTGGGTGAGGACGCCAAGGCCGCCGTTCTCCGGCTCGGTCGTGTAGTCGCCCAGCCAGAGTCCGGTGTCGCCGATCGGGGTGCCGCCGAGCTTGTTGCCCTCGGGGCCGGTCCGGCCGATGTCGTCGGAGTTGACGTACCACCGGTGCGACCAGATGGCGTCCTGGCCCTGCGCGCCGCCGCCGGCCTCCTCGCCTTCACCGGCGTGGATGGCCTGGAAGTGGTCGATGTAGCCGTCGGGTTCGTCGAAGTCGCCGTCGTTGTCGTGGTCGTAGCGGTCCCAGGCGTCGAACTGGGAGAGGTAGTCCACGATCTCGGCCCCGGTCTTGCCCTGGGCCAGCTGGTCCTCGTACCAGGCGGTCGCGGTGTCCTCGACGAACGGCCAGTAGGTGGACTGGCCGGTGTCATCCTTGTTCGACCCGTAGCGGGCCTCGTTGGACGGCACCTGGACCCAGTCGCTGACGTCGCCCTTCGCCAGGAACGCGCCCTGCGACTGGTCGAGGTAGAAGTTCTTGAACGACTCGCCGTCGCCGAACATCAGATCCTGGTAGTGGGCCCGGTCGAAGTTCGGCCGCCACAGGGTGGCGTTGTCGTCGGTCGCGTTGCCGTCCCAGTTGCGGTCGGGCATCTCGATCTCGTTGTGCAGGGGGCCCGGGTCGCCGCCGTACGTCGGGTTCGCCCGGTCGCCGAACTCCACGAGGATGGTGAAGATCGACTCCTCGCGAGTGGCGTCGTACTGGACGAACTCGCCGTCGCCCGTGCTGAGCACCTCGGACCCGCCGCGGGTCCGGATCTGGGTCCGGCCCTTGATCAGCCGGTTGATCGCCTTCTCCCGCAGCCTTGCCTGCCGCTCGGCCAGGGGGTTGGGGAGGTTGTCTCCGATGTGGGCTTTGACCTCGCCGGAGTCGGTCTTGTCCTCCTGGGCGGGCGGTACGCCGCCGTCGCGGGATGCGGCGATGGCCGTCGTGGGCACCGTGGCGGCGGCCAACGCTAGGGCCGCCAGGCCCCCAGTGACGCTCCAGGTGCGTCGTCTCACGGGTCCTCCTGGGATGAAGTTCGACGATGAGCCGATGACGTCGGACCCGACTTGCGACGGGCCGACGCACAAACGCCGGACGTGCGAGACGCCGGCGACATCCGTTGCACCCTGCCACAGCCCGCGTGGCGTGTCGAGGCCAACACGAAGAGTTACTGATTACGGATCGTAGTCGGTCGGGTCGGGCGCCATATGATGGACCCGCGTACGGCGCCGGGGAACATGACGGCGATGATGGGAGTTGTGCTGAGGGCACACCCCGATGCTTTGGAGGATGATTCCGTGTCCCTGCCCGCTCTTGTAGAGCCCGCCGCCGAGCTCACGGTGGACGAGGTGCGCCGGTACAGCCGGCACCTGATCATCCCCGACGTCGGGATGACCGGGCAGAAGCGGCTCAAGAACGCGCGCGTGCTGGTGATCGGAGCCGGTGGGCTCGGCAGCCCCGCGCTGCTCTATCTCGCGGCCGCGGGGGTCGGCACGCTGGGAGTCGTCGACTTCGACGAGGTGGACGAGTCGAACCTGCAGCGCCAGATCATCCACGGTCAGGGCGACATCGGGAAGTCGAAGGCGGAGTCGGCCCGCGAGTCGGTCGCGGAGGTCAACCCGCACGTCGAGGTGATCGTCCACAAGGAGCGGCTCGACAACGGCAACGTGATGGAGATCTTCGCCGACTACGACCTGATCGTCGACGGCACGGACAATTTCGCGACCCGCTACATGGTCAACGACGCCGCGGTGCTGCTCGGCAAGCCGTACGTGTGGGGGTCGATCTTCCGGTTCGACGGCCAGGCGAGTGTCTTCTGGGCCGAACACGGTCCCTGCTACCGCTGCCTCTACCCGGAGCCGCCACCGCCGGGGATGGTCCCGTCCTGCGCCGAGGGCGGCGTGCTCGGCGTGCTCTGCGCGTCGATCGGGTCGGTCCAGGTGACGGAGGCGATCAAGCTGATCACCGGGATCGGCGAGCCCCTGCTCGGCAGGCTCCAGGTGTACGACGCCCTCGAGATGGGCTGGCGGCAGCTGTCCGTACGCAAGGACCCGAACTGCGCGATCTGCGGGGAGAACCCGACGGTCACCGAGCTGATCGACTACGAGGAGTTCTGCGGGGCGATCTCCGACGAGGCCGCCGAGGCCGTGGTCGACTCCACGATCTCGGTGACCCAGCTCAGCGACTGGCTGAAGCAGCGCGAGCAGGGCGAGCGGGACTTCGTGCTGGTCGACGTGCGGGAGCCGAATGAGCGCGAGATCAACCTGATCCCGGAGTCGGTGCTGATCCCGAAGGACGAGTTCCTGACCGGCGAGGCGCTCGGCCGGCTGCCTCAGGACATGCCGGCGGTCTTCTACTGCAAGGTGGGCGGCCGGTCGGCCGAGGTGCTCGCGGTGGCGAAGGGCGCCGGGTTCTCCGACGCCGTCCATGTCGCGGGCGGCGTGTCGGCATGGGTCAACCAGGTGGATCCCTCGCAGCCGGCGTACTGACGAACCGGCCGGCATACCTTACCCTGGAGTATCACGAACGGTTGCCGGCCGCATACGGATTGTCACGTTTGTCGGGGTATGCGTGACTCCAGCCGGGGTGCCTTCGTTGAACTCGGGGACCACACCGAGCAGGAGGGATTCCATGTCAGTTCGTTCTTGGCGCGCTCTGGCCTCCATGGCATCCGCGGTCGTAATGACCGCCGCAGCCGCATCCAGTACGACCGCATCCGCCGCCACCGACTGGGCGCCGGCCGCGGACGCGACCATCCATCCCGGCGTGCAGATGTACACCGAGGGTGCGCAGTGCACCGGCAACTTCGTGTTCACCGACAACAGCGGGGCCGTGTACGTCGGCTACGCCGCGCACTGCGCGGGCACCGGCGGTGCGACCGAGACCAACGGGTGCGACTCCGGCTCGTTGCCGCTCGGCACTGACGTGGAGTTCGTCCAGAACGGCAGCCTGATCACCGCCGGCGAGACCGTCGGCACCGGCGAGCTGGCATACAGCTCCTGGCTGACGATGCAGGGCCGCGGCGAGTCCGACGACAACACGTGCTCCTTCAACGACTTCGCGTTGGTGAAGGTCGATCCGGGGTTCGTCGGGGACGTCAACCCCTCCGTGCCGTTCTGGGGCGGACCGGTCGGCCTGGACACCGACGGCACCACGAGCGGGGAGCGGGTGTACAGCTTCGGCAACTCCTCACTGCGCGGCGGGATCGAGCAGCTGTCGCCGAAGACCGGCATCAGCCTCGGCTCGGACGGCGACGGCTGGACCCACCCGGTCTACACCGCCAGCCCGGGTATCCCCGGTGACTCGGGGAGCGGCTTCATGAGTGCCGACGGCGAGGCGGTCGGCGTGCTCGCCACGCTGCAAATCGCACCGCTGGTCGGGTCGAACGGCGTCGGAGACCTCGCCCACGAGCTCGCGTACGCGCAGGCCAACTCCGGTCTGAGCGGGCTGCGGCTGGTCCCGGGTACGGAGCCGTTCTCCCCGATCCTCTGACCGGTGTCCCCGGACTCCCGGCGTACCCGCCCGGACCTCGGGCGGGTACGCCAGACTGAGGACGTGGATCGGGAGGCGTACGTCGAGGCGGTGCTGCGCGTCGTGGAGCGGATCCCGCCCGGGCGGGTCATGAGCTACGGCGCGATCGCCGATCTGCTCGGGCAGGGTGGCCCGCGGCAGGTCGGGACCGTGATGGCGCGGTACGGCGGCCCGGTCCCGTGGTGGCGGGTCGTCCGGGCCGACGGCAGCCTGCCGCGCTCGCACGGGCAGCGGGCGCTCGCGCACTATCGGGCCGAGGGTACGCCGACCCGGGACGGGCCCGGCGGGGTGCGCGTGGACATGCGCTCGGCCCACTGGTTCCCCGCGTCGCATCCGGTCGACCTGTCGGAGTGATCTGATGGGATGGCCGGTATGTCGACGAGTTCGGTGATCGCGTGTCCGAGACCCACGTGACGTACACGCTGGTGCCCGGCACCCGCCGGACGGTGCGCCCGCTCGCGCTCGATCCGAGCCAGCGGGCGGTGGTCGAACACCGCGGCGGGCCGCTTCTCGTGCTGGCCGGACCCGGAACCGGCAAGACCAGCACGCTGGTCGAGGCGGTGGTCGACCGGATCGACAACCGCGGCCTGTCGCCCGCGGAGGTGCTCGTGCTGACCTTCAGCCGCAAGGCCGCCGAGGAGCTCCGGGACCGGATCGCCGGGCGGCTCAACCGTACGGTCGCCACCCCGTTGAGCTCGACGTTCCATTCCTTCTGTTATTCGCTGGTACGGCGGTTCCAGCCCGCCGACGTGTTCACCCATCCGCTGCAGCTGCTCTCCGCCCCCGAGCAGGACGTCCGGATCCGCGAGCTGCTCGCGGGTGGGCCGGACACCGGCAAGGTCGGATGGCCGTCGAGCCTCGAGCAGGCGCTGCGCACGCGGGGCTTCGCCGAGCAGCTGCGCACCGCGCTCGCCCGGGCCCGCGAGCTCTCGCTCGACCCGGTAGACCTCCAGCGGATCGCGGACTCAGGTGCGCTTCCCGAGTGGAGTGCGGTCGCGGAGTTCTTCGAGGAGTACCTCGACGTACTCGATGCGCAGAACCACATCGACTACGCCGAGCTGGTGCACCGGGCGGTCCGGCTCACGGAGGATCCCGACGTCCGGCGGCAGCTGCGGGAGGAGTTCCGGGCGATTTTCGTGGACGAGTACCAAGACACCGATCCCGCGCAGGTGCGGCTGCTGCAAGCGCTCGGCGGTGACGGGCGCGACCTGGTGGTGGTCGGCGACCCCGACCAGTCGATCTACGGTTTCCGGGGCGCGGACGTACGCGGGATCCTCCGGTTCCCGCGGGAGTTCAGGACTCGCTCCGGCGACCCGGCCCCGGTTCTCCCGCTCCGCACCACCCGCCGGTTCGGGCCGCGACTGCTCACCGCCTCGCGCCGGGTCGCAGCCGGGCTCGGTGTCTCCGGCGGCATCGAGCCGGCGGCCTTCGAAGCCTTCCGCACCCCGCGGTCCGAGGGCTGTCCGTACGGCGCCGGAAGGGTGGACGCGCTCACGTTCACATCCTCCGGGGCCGAGCTCGCGCACCTCGCCGACCTGCTCCGGCGGGCCCACCTCGAGGACGGCATCCCGTGGACGGAGATGGCCGTGCTCGTGCGCTCCGGTCTGCGCAGCATCCCGCCGCTCCGGCGGGCCCTGGTCGGGGCCGGGGTGCCGGTCGAGGTCGCCACCGACGAGGTACCGCTGAGGCAGGAGCCCGCGGTCCAGCCGTTGCTCCTGGGGCTGCGGGTCGCGGCCCATCCGGACTCGCTCGATCCCGAGGTGGCGCAGGGGCTGCTGATGTCGCCGCTCGGCGGCATGGACGCGACCGCGGTACGCCGTCTGGCCCGGCGGCTGCGCGACGAGGACCGCGAGGCGAACCGCGGCGAGCGGCTTCCGCGACCCTCCGGTGAGCTGCTCGCCGCCTCGCTGCGCGATCCGGTCGCGCTCGAGCTGCTCGGGGACTGGGCGCGGCCCGCCGCCCGGCTCGCGCGGCTGCTGTCCGCCGCTCGGGAGCAGGTCGGGGCCGGCGAGCCTCCCGAGCAGGTGTTGTGGACGTTGTGGTCGGGCACTCCGTGGATGCGGCGGCTGAGGTCTGCGGTGGACCGTGGCGGCGCGGCGGCCCGAGCCGCGCATCGCGACCTCGACGCGGTGTGCGCGCTGTTCGAGACCGCCGCGCGGGCCGAGGAGCGCAGTGAGCACCGCGGGGTCGCGGTCTTCCTCGCCGAGATCGAGGGCCAGCGGATACCCGCCGACACGCTCGCCGACCGGGGGGTGCGTACCGGCGCGGTCCGGCTCCTGACCGCCCACCGATCCAAGGGCCTGGAGTGGCGGCTGGTCGTGGTGGCCGGCGTGCAGGAGGGCGCCTGGCCGGATCTGCGGCACCGCGGGTCGCTGCTGCAGGCGGACCGGCTGAGTCCGGAGGGTCTCGTACCGCCGCTGCCCACCGCGCAGCTGCTGGCCGAGGAGCGCAGGCTGTTCTACGTCGCGGTGACGCGGGCCCGGGAGCGGCTGGTCGTGACCGCCGTGCAGTCGCCGGACGCCGAGGGCGAGCAGCCGTCGCGGCTGGTGTCCGATCTCGGGGTGACCGTGACCTCGGTCTCCGGTCCGCCCAGGCGTCCGCTGTCGCTCGGAGGCGTCGTGGGTGCGTTGCGTCGTACCGCCGGAGACCCGGCCGCGTCCCCCGCGCTCCGGAGGGCGGCCGCGGCCCGGCTCGCCCGGCTGGCCGCCGAGCACATCGGTGAGGAGCCGGTGGTGCCGTACGCCGACCCGGCGACGTGGTGGGGGATCCTCCCGCCGACCGCGGCCGAGGTGCCGGTGCGGCCGGTGGACGAGCCGCTCGCGCTGTCGGGCAGCGCGGTGTCCTCCCTGATGGACTGCCCGCTGCGGTGGTTCCTCGCGCGCGAGGCCGGTGGTGAGACGGTCAGCTCGACCGCCCAGGGGTTCGGCAAGGTCATCCACGTGCTGGCCGACCAGGTCACGACCGGGCGGGTCGAGGCCGACGCGGATGCGCTGTCCGAGCACCTGCAGGCGGTGTGGGACCAACTGCAGTTCAGCGCGCCGTGGGTCGCGGAGCGGGAGCGCGAGACCGCCAAGGAGGCCCTCCGGCGGTTGGTGGCATGGCACAACGCGCGTCCCGAGCGCACGCCGCGGGCGGCCGAGCACGGCTTCGCGGTGGAGATCCCGGTGGTCCGCGCGGACGGTTCCACCGACACCGCCAGGGTCCGCGGCTCGATGGACCGGGTGGAGACCGACGAGCACGGCCGGCTGGTCGTCGTGGACTTCAAGACCGGATCGACGAAGGTCACCGGCGAGGCGCTCGCCGAGCACCCGCAGCTCGGCGTCTACCAGCTGTCCGTGCAGCACGGCGCAGTCGACGAGCTGGTGGACGGCGACCCGGTGGCCGGGGGTGCGGAGCTGGTCCAGCTCCGCCAGCCGGCCGGGACCGGTTCCGCGATGCCGAAGGTGCAGCGGCAGCCCCCGCCCGAGCCGGATGAGCATGAGGAGACGGTGGCCGGAAGACAGCTGCGTACGGCGCTGGAGACCGTGCGCTCGGAGACGTTCACCGCCCGGATCAACCCGTACTGCCGGTTCTGCGACTTCCAGCGGGTGTGCCCGGCCCAGCCCGGCGGCGCCACGGTGTTGTCGCCGGGTGCCGGCACCTCGTCGACGGAGGAGGGGTCCGATGGCCGTCCGGTCTGACCCGGCGCCCCGGCTGCAGGAGCCGTCCGACCTCCGCCGGCTCATGCGGATCGACTTCAGCGACCAGCAGATGGCGGTCATCTCCGCCGCCCCCGAGCCGGGCGTCATCGTCGCCGGGGCCGGCACCGGCAAGACCACCGTGATGGCCGCGCGGGTGGTGTGGCTCGTGGGCAGCGGCCAGGTGCGTGGCGACCAGGTGCTCGGGCTGACCTTCACCAACAAGGCCGCGGGCGAGCTGGCGACGCGGGTACGCCGGGCCCTGGCTGATGCCGGCCTGACGCAGACGGCCGACGACGACCAGGGTGAGCCGGTGGTATCGACGTACCACGCGTACGCCGGCCGGCTGATCGCCGAGCACGGCCTGCGGATCGGCGTCGAGCCGGACACCCGGGTGCTCGCCGACGCCTCCCGGTTCCAGCTCGCGGCCCAGGTGGTACGCACCTTCCGGGGCTCGCTGACCCGGGTCGGCACGCACGTGCCCACCCTGGTCGGCGCCGTACTCACGCTCGACGAGCAGATGTCCGAACACATCGTGAGCGCCGAACAGATCACGGGGTTCCACGACGTCCTGTGCCGGCGGCTCGCGGAGCACCCCAAGCCCACCAAGCAGCTCACCGCGGTCGCGGACACCGCCGAATATCGCGAGGAGCTCCTGCAGCTGGTCGCCGACTACCGTCGGCTCAAACGCGACCGCGGGGTGATGGACTTCGCCGACCAGATGGAGTACGGCGCGACCATCGCGGAGCAGTCCGAGGACGCCCGGCGGATCGAGCGGGAGCGCTACCGGGTGGTACTGCTCGACGAGTACCAAGACACGTCGGTCGCCCAGCGGCGCATGCTCGCGGGGTTGTTCTCCGGCGATGCTCCGGTCTCGGGACGCGGCCATCCGGTGACCGCGGTCGGCGACCCGTGCCAGGCGATCTACGGGTGGCGCGGTGCGTCGGTCGCGAACCTCGACGAGTTCCCGGACCACTTCCGGCGCGCGGACGGCGAGCCCGCGCACCGGTTCACCCTGAGCGTGAACCGCCGTTGCGGCGCCCGCATTCTCGACGCCGCCAACCTGCACGCGGAGCCGCTGCAGGCCGTGCACCCCGGCGTGCGGGATCTCTCCGCGCCCGCGGACGCCAACCCGGGTCTGCTGCGGGTCGCACTCCTGGAGACGCACGCCGACGAGATGGCCTGGGTCGCAGACCACATCCATCGGGTCAACGCCGAGGACCGCAGCCTGCGATGGTCCGACATCGGCGTACTCGTGCGCAACAACACCGACATCGCGCACCTCCAGTCGCAGCTGCGCCGGCGCGGCGTACCTGTCGAGGTCGTGGGGCTGGGTGGGCTCCTGTCCCGGCCGGAGGTCGCCGACGTCGTCGCCACGCTGGAGGTGATCCACGAGCTCACCGCGAACTCCGCGATGCTCCGGCTGCTCACCGGTCCCCGTTGGCGGATCGGACCTCGCGACCTTGCCCTGCTGGGTAGCCGGGCCAAGGCCCTGGCGCACACGGAGACTCCGGAGTCGTCCGACGATCTCGCCGGGTCGCTGGCCGAGGCGGTCGCCGGTGCCGATGTCACCGAGGTGGTGTCCCTCGCGGACGCCCTCGAGGATCCCGGCCCGCTGTCTTATTCTGACGAGGCGAAGCATAGATTTTCCTTGTTGGCAAAGGAGATCAGACGGCTTCGGCGGAACGTCGGCGAGCCGCTGGTCGATCTCGTACGCCGGGTGATCGACACGATGGGCATCGACGTCGAGCTGGCGGCGACGCCGTCACCGGTCGCCGTACAAGCCCGGGAGAACCTCACCGCGTTCATCGACGCGGTCGCCTCGTTCGCGGGGGTGGGGGCCGACGCCTCCCTGACCGGGCTGCTCGCCTACCTCACGGCCGAGGACGACTTCGGCCAGGGACTGGCGGTCGCGGCGCCGACCGAGACCGACTCGGTCAAGCTGATGACGGTGCACAAGGCCAAGGGTCTGGAATGGGACGTCGTGTTCGTACCCACGCTGGTGGAGGGCGGGTTCCCCACCCACCGGACCCGGTCCCGATGGACGTCGGCGGCCAAGGAGTTGCCCTGGCCGCTGCGCGGAGACGCCGCAACGCTGCCGGACGTCCCCACCTGGTCGCCGGAGGGGCTCCAGGCCTTCGTGCGCGACGTGCGCGAGACGGAGGCGCTGGAGGAGCGGCGACTCGGATACGTCGGGTTCACCCGGCCGCGGCGGCTGCTGGTCGGGAGCGCGCACTGGTGGGGTCCCACGCAGAAGAACCGCCGCGGCCCGTCGGACTATCTCCGACATCTGCACCGGCAGGTGCTCGCCTCGGGCGGCTCGCCCGAGGCGTGGGAGCCCGAGCCGCCGCCGGACACGGTCAACCCCCAGCTCGCCGAACGCCGCGAGGTCGGCTGGCCGGCCGAGCTGGACCCGGAGGCGGTGGCCGTGCGTACTCACGCTGCCGAGCTCGTCCGGGAGGTCGGCACGGCGCCGGATGCGGGGAACGCCGACGAGCTCAAGCTGGACGAGCAGGCCCTGGTCGCCGAGTGGGATGCCGAGATCGAGCGGTTGCTGGCCGAGGCGCGGGCGGCCCGGGCCACCGAGCACCGGGTGGAGCTGCCGCCGGCGTTGTCCGCGACCGCGGTCCTGCGGCTGAGCTCCGACCCGGACGGCCTGGCGCGCGATCTGGTCCGCCCGATGCCGCGGCGGCCGTCCGCGGCGGCCCGGTTCGGTACCCGGTTCCACGCCTGGGTCGAGTCGTACGTCGGACAGCAGCGGCTGCTCGATCCGTCGGAGATCCCGGGTGCGGCCGACGACGGGATCGCGAGCGACGAGGAGCTGTCCGCCCTGGTCGAGGCGTTCAAGACCGGCCCGTACGCCGATCGGGTGCCGCATCAGGTCGAGGCGCCGTTCTCCCTCGTGGTCGCCGATCGGGTCATCCGGGGCCGGATCGACGCGGTGTACGCCGACCACGCCGGCGGGTTCGAGGTGGTCGACTGGAAGACCAACCAGCGCCAGACCGCCGACCCGCTGCAGCTGGCCCTCTACCGGCTCGCCTGGTCGGAGCTGTCCGGCGTACCCCTGGAGAAGGTGACGGCGTCGTTCTACTACGTGCGCAGCGGCGAGATCGTGACCCCGGACGACCTGGCCGGCCGCGACGAGATCGCCCGTCTGCTCACCCTCGGCTAGCCCCCGTCCCTCGCTAGCCCTCTCTCGGCGCGAGTTGGCGGGGCGGCGCGAGTTGGCGGGGCGGCGCGAGTTGGCGGGGCGGCGCGAGTTGGCAGGACGAAGAGGTCGCCCGGGAGCGGAGACAGCACCTCCCGGTGCAGCGTCCAGGGGAGAGCGTTCGGATGACACGGTCGGTCACGCTGGAGCGCCGAAAGCCGGTCCGAACGTGTCACCGCGCAGATCGGCGCATCAGAGCGGCACGGCGAGCATGGCGTCGAGCGCCAACTCCACCATGTCCCCGAACGTCTTCTCGCGCTCGTCGGCGGTGGTCTGCTCGCCGGTCTTGATGTGGTCGGAGACCGTGCAGATGGTCAGCGCGCTCCGGGTGTGCTTGGCGGCCAGCGTGTAGAGCGCGTTGGTCTCCATCTCCACCGCGAGCACGCCGTACTCCGCCAGCCGCCAGGTGAGGTCGGACCGGTCGTTGTAGAACGAGTCGGTCGAGAACACCTGTCCCACACTCACCGGCCGGTCCCGCCCGACCGCGGCGTCATGCGCGGCTTGCAGCAAGGCGAAGTCGGCGGGCGGGCAGAAGTCGAGCCCCTCGAACCGCAGCCGGTTGGTGGAGGCGTCGGTGGCCGCGCTGATCGCGAGCACGACGTCACGCAGGGCCAGGTCCTCACTGAGCGCGCCGCAGGTGCCGACTCGCACGACCTGCTGTACGTCGTACTCGGTGAACAGCTCGGTCACGTAGATGGCGGCCGAGGGTTGTCCCATCCCGGAACCCTGCACCGAGACCGGCACCCCGCGATAGCTGCCGGTGAAGCCCAGCATGTTGCGCACCGTGGAGTAGCACTCGGCCTCGTCGAGAAACGTCTCCGCAATCCACTGGGCGCGCCGCGGGTCACCGGGCAGCAGTACACGTGGGGACACGGCGCCGGGTGCGGCGCCCAGGTGAGTACTCATGGTGGGCGATCTTGCCAGAGCCGCTCGTCGTACAGTCAGCGGCGTGAACGGACTCGAGGAGCTCGCGCTGTCGCGCCATGTGCACGACCGGGTGGCCGGACAGCGGGTCGACGAGGCGTGGCTGGCCGAGCGGTGGGCCGATCCGGACACCCGGGTGCTGCAGGTGTGGGACGGCCGGGTGCCGGTGGCGGCCGACAATGCGACGTTTCTGCGCTTTGTGTCGCCCGAGCGGGCAGGTCCCGGTGAGCGGGTCCTCCTGGGAGTCGAGGGCGGTACGACGTACTTCGCCGTACTCCTGGAGAACGAGCCGGAGGAGGCCGAGCTGGCCGGCATCCGCGACATCGCCGTCGGCCTGGGCGATCGGGACGCGGGGCTACTCGTCCATGCGATCGGGGTGGCGAACTGGCATCGCAGTCACCGGTATTGCTCGCGCTGTGGTGGTGTGCTGGAGTCCGCGGCCGGTGGGCATGTGCGCCGATGCGGGAGCTGCGGTCGCACCCACTTCCCGCGCACCGATCCGGCGGTGATCATGCTCGTGACCGACGGCGACGAGCGCTGTCTGCTCGGACACAACACGCGATTCCCCCCGGACACCCGGCGGTTCTCCACGCTCGCCGGGTTCGTGGAACCCGGCGAGTCGCTGGAGCACGCGGTCGCGCGTGAGCTGATGGAGGAGGCAGGCATCTCGGTGATGGACGTGCGCTACTTCTCCAGCCAGCCCTGGCCGCTGCCGGCGAGCCTGATGGTCGGCTTCTTCGCGACCGCGACGACCACCGAGATCACGGTCGACGGGGAGGAGATCAGTGAGGCGCGTTGGTTCACCCGTGCCGAGTTGCTGGACTGCGCCCAACGCGGCGAAATCGTACTGCCCGGCCACATCTCGATCGCGCGCCGCCTGATCGAGTCGTGGTACGGCGGACCGTTGCCCGGTTCGTGGTAGCGCGGTCGGGCAGCACCGGAGTGGAGCCGGGTGGTGTCGTCTCGGGCGTGGCCGGGCGTAAAAGGGCGCCGAAAGGCGCCCCGGGTGGAGACGGCACCGCCTGGCGAAGCGTCGAGCTGGGGATCAGTCGGCGAGCTTGGCCTGGACCTCCCTGACGGACGGGTTGGTCAGCGACGTACCGTCGGTGAAGACGACCGTGGGCACGGTCCGGTTGCCGTCGTTCGCGCTCTCGACGATCGCGGTGGCCTCCGGCTGTTCCTCGATGTCCACCATCTGGAACTCGATGCCCGCCTGCTTCAGTTGTCGCGCCAGCCTGTGGCAGTAACCACACCACGAGGTCGAGTACATCGTGAGCTGAGCAGGCATACGGTGTCCTTTCGGGCGTCTACAGTGTCTGGCGTGTTCAACGACGTACGTGCGGTTTATCTTCCAGGCGAGGAGCCGGCTTGACGATCCGGGGTGCCGACGGGCTGCTGGACGAGCTGGATCCCGAGCAGCGCGAGGTGGCCGCCTCGCTTCAGGGTCCGGTGTGCGTGCTCGCCGGCGCGGGTACCGGCAAGACCCGGGCGATCACCCACCGGATCGCGTACGCCGCACACACCGGGGTGGTCGACCCGGCGACGGTGCTCGCGGTGACGTTCACCACGCGGGCGGCCGGCGAGATGCGGTCCCGCCTGCAGCAGCTGGGCGTACCCGCGGTGCAGGCCCGTACGTTCCACTCCGCGGCACTGCGGCAGGCGCGGTACTTCTGGCCGAAGGTGTACGGCGGCCCGCTGCCGAGCCTGATCGAGTCCAAGCTCAGCCTTCTGGGGGAGGCGGCCCACCGCTGCCGGATCAAGGACGTCGGCGTCGCCGAGCTGCGGGATCTCGCCTCCGAGGTGGAGTGGGCGAAGGTCAGCAACGTGACCCCGGAGAGGTACGCCGAGCTGGCCGCCAAGGCCGGTCGCGGCGTCGCCGAAGGAGCGGCCGCGAACGGCGGCCCGGCCCGTGCGGGCGGGTTCGACGCCGACACCGTGGCCCGGGTCTTCGCGGCGTACGAGGAGGTCAAGCGGAGCCGCGAGCGCATCGACATGGAGGACGTCCTGTTGTGCGCCGCCGCGCTGCTGGCCGAGGACCCTCGCGTCGCCGACGAGGTGCGGCGGCAGTATCGCTGGTTCGTGGTCGACGAGTTCCAGGACGTGAACGCGATCCAGCGTGCCCTGCTCGACCTGTGGCTGGGTGATCGCGAGGAGCTGTGTGTCGTCGGTGACCCGTCCCAGACCATCTACTCGTTCGCCGGAGCCTCCTCCGACCACCTGCTCGGTTTCCGCCGCCGGTATCCCGACGCCAAGACCGTGCGGCTGGTGCGCAACTACCGCTCGACCCCCCAGGTGGTCGGCGTCGCCAACGGGCTGCTGGGCGGGGCTCGTCACCGGGTGATGTTGCAGGCCGAGCGACCCAGCGGTCCGGAGGTGCGATTTCAGCGGTTCGGCGACCCGGTCGAGGAGGCGGAGTCGATCGCCGCGGAGATCGCCGGCGCGCGGGACCGCGGTGTCCCGCTGCGCGACATCGCCGTGCTGTTCCGGATCAACGCCCAGTCCGAGCCGTTCGAGGAGGCCCTGGTCGCCCGGGACGTGCCCTCCCTGGTGCGCGGCGTGGAGCGGTTCTTCGACCGTCCAGAGGTGCGGCAGGCGGTGACCCTGCTGCGGGGTGCGGCGCGCTCCCCGGACCGCTCCGGCGACGGTCTGGTCGCCGACATGACGGCCGTGCTGGGGAGCGTCGGATGGTCGCCGGCGCCGCCGGCCGCGGGCAGTGCCGGCCGGGCCCGCTGGGAGTCACTGGAGGCGCTTCGGGCGCTGGCTCAGGAGTTGGCCGCGTCGGCCCCCGAGGCCGGCCTGGAGGAGCTGGTCGCCGAGATCGACAGGCGGGTCACCGCCCAGCACGCACCGGTCGCCGACGGGGTCACGCTGGCCTCGATGCACGCCGCCAAGGGGCTGGAGTGGCCGATCGTCTACGTCGTCGGGGTCCAGGACGGCACGGTCCCGATCGTGTACGCCGACACTCCCGAGCAGGTGGAGGAGGAGCGCCGCCTGCTGTACGTCGCGGCGACCCGGGCCCGCGACCAGCTGTCGATCTCGTGGTCGGCCGCGCGCGCTCCGGGGGAGCGCGCGCATCGCCGGCCGTCGCGGTTCCTGGACGGCGTAGTCCCCAGTTCCCGCGAGGAGACCAGGACCGCGCGACCGAGACGCCGCAAGCCGGCCGCGGTGGCGCGTTGCCGGGTCTGCGGCAACGCGCTCCATGACGCGGTCGAGCGCAAGCTTGGCCGGTGCGCCGACTGCCCGTGGAGTTACGACGAGCGGCTGTTCGAGGAGCTGCGTACGTGGCGAGCGGAGCAAGCCCGGGAGGAGAACGTTCCGGCGTACTGCGTCTTCACCGACGCGACCCTGACCGCGATCGCCGAGATGTGCCCGCAAGATTCCGAGTCCCTGCTGAAGATATCCGGGATAGGTCGGGTCAAGCTCGACAAATACTCCCACGATGTGTTGAAGATTTGCGCGGCCCAAACCTCTTGACGAGACAATTTGCTGAATAAATCCGCGGATCCTCAGTAAATTGTTTGCGGGCCGTCGGTAGGCGGGCGTAGGCTTCTTGCCACGCCAGCGGACCGCGGTCTACTGGCGCCCGTATCAGCAGGCCGACCGCGCCACGACATCGAAGGAGGTGCTTACTGATGATCAGCATGACCAACGCGACGCCGCAGCAGCCGGCTCGCCTTCGCATGCCCGTAGGCGCCTTCGGCGCTGCGTCGGCGCCCGACCATGGCCGTCCGGGGTCGAAGTGCGTCTACACCACGATTGCCGCCGATGTGACGTTCGTGGGTGACGCCCCGGGTGTCCGCTCTTGGAGCCCACCGGTTTAGATGAAACCTGACCGGCGCCTCCAAGGCCGCGGAACCCGAGAAACCGGGATCCGCGGCCTTTTTGATTGCCCCGTCCGACCGACGAGTTCACGAGGAGGTGACAACAAATGAGTCTCAGCGTCCTCGACGCGTATGCCTTCATCGCGGACGCGGAGGTCGACGAGCATGAGCTGCCGTGCCGGTCCAACGATCCCGAACTGTGGTTCGCCGAATCGCCGTCCGATGTGGAGCTGGCCAAACAGATGTGCCAGCCCTGCCCGGTCCGGATCGAATGCCTCGCCGGTGCTCTCGAACGCCGTGAGCCCTGGGGTGTGTGGGGTGGTGAGCTGCTGGTCCAGGGGGTGGTTGTGCCCCGGAAGCGACCTCGTGGACGCCCTCGCAAATCTGAGGTTGCCGCCTGAGGGGGTTTGCGATTACGGCGTACGTCGTCCTGGTCCACTACTCAAGGTTTGATCACTGATGAATTCGTCCAGCATTTTGAACAGGAGAAGGAAAATGTACCTCATGCAGGAAGCTCTGGCGCGTGAGCATATGAGCGCGCGTCTCGCTGAGGCGCGCGAGCAACGCAGAGCGGCCCTGGTCGCCAGGGCACGACGCAGTGCGCGCTTGGCCGAGCGTCATGCACTGCGCGCGCGCCTACTGAAGGCCCAGGTCATCTGAGCCTGGGCAGCGCGGCGCCGGCCACACGACACCCGAGCTCGTGTGGCCGGCGCCGCTTCTTTGATCCCGGGGGACGGGCCTCGCAGCGCTGGTGTAGACAGGAGCTGTGCCGGTGAACTGCGACTTCTGCGGCACCCGCGTGGAGGGCGACACTCCGCCGCTCACCTGGGTGACCTCCATGGAACACGGTAAGCATCGCGTGTTCTGCGACCGCTGTGCGCGTGACAACCTCCGCGCGATCGAGTCCAAGCTCGACAGCGAGTGGTGGTGAGCCTGGCCGGTCAGTCGACGGCCTCGGCGAAGCCGGGCAGCCACTCGCGGAGCAGCGCATGGAACGGCGCCTCCGCCTCGAGCTGGGAGAGCACGCCGATCCCGCCCAGCCACACCCGGTGGATCAGGAGGTACGACGGCGGCAGGTTGAGCTTCAGCTGGGTCGTGAAGCCAGGCTGTCGCGGGTCGTTGAGCCGGCTGAACTGGCTGCGCATCCAGGCGCGGCTGAACCGGAAGCGCTCCGAGCGCGCCGGCTCGACGAACGGCTCGAGGTAGTCCCGCAGCGCGTCGGTGTCGACCTCGATGTGGGGCTTGATGAATCCCTCGGCGCGGAGGTTCCTCTCCACCTCGTCGTAGTCTCCGCTCACCGCGATGCCGAGCGTCCGCCCCATCGAGGCGGGGAAACCGTCCGGCGTACGGGCGACCGCGCCGTAGTCGACGACGCCCAGCCGGCCGTCGGGCAGGATCCGGTAGTTGCCCGGATGCGGGTCGGAGTGCAGCATCCCGGCGCGCATCGGGCCGGAGAACAGGAACCGCACGTACATCTCGCCGTACCTGTCACGTTCCTCCTGGTCGCCCTCGGCGATCAGCCGGGCCAGGGAGGACGAGCTCTCGACCCACTCGCCGACGAGTACGGTTCCGGTCTGCGCGACCACGGCGGGTACCACGAAGTCGGGGTCTCCGGCGTACCTCTCGTGAAACCGAGACTGGGCCTCGGCCTCCAGCCGGTAGTCCAGCTCCTCGCCGACCCGGGCCTGCAACTCCTCGACCAGCGGCGGGAGGTCGATGCCCGGTATCCAGCCGGCGAACATCCGCGCCGCCCACCCGACCTGGCGCAGGTCGGCGCGCAGGGCGTCGCCCGCCCCCGGGTACTGCAGCTTGACCGCGACCTCCCGGCCGTCCTTCCACACCGCCCGGTGCACCTGCCCGATGGACGCGGACGCGGCCGGGTTGTCGTCGAACGACTCGAACTCCGCCCGCCACCGCGGGCCCATCTCCTGGGCCAGGACACTGTGTACGACGCTGGGCGACATCGGCGGCGCCGCGTCCTGCAGCTGGGTCAGGGTCGCGCGGTAGGGGCCGGCCAGCTCCTCGGGGAGGGCCGCCTCGAAGATCGACATCGCCTGGCCGACCTTCATCGCACCGCCCTTGAGCTCACCGAGCACGCGGAACAGCTGTTCGGCGGTGCGTTGCTGCATCTCGACGACGACCGCCTCCGCCGGTGCGCCGCCGAGGCGCTTGCCGAGGCCGATGGTGGCGCGACCCGCGATGCCGAGGGGGAGGGATGCCAGCCGCGCCGTACGCGCGACGGCCTTTCGGGGGAGATCGGTCACGGCGTCATTCTCGCTCAGGATGGCCGTCGTCGGTCATGACGAGAGCCACATGCATCCGCAGTCCGGCCTCGGCGTCCATTGGTGGGCGCGTGGTACGGGGCGGCTCAAGGTGCAGACCAGGCTGCGGTTGACCGTCTCCGGTACCCGGCCGTCGACGTACGCGAGCACCTCCGCGGCCGCGAGCGCCGCACCGAGCGTGACGATCGAGGACGCACGAGGCGCGCCCATCGGATGCGGCGGCGCCGTCCGGGACAACTGCTCGCGCACGGTCGGCCAGAGCGGTTGCGCGTCCGCTCGGGCCAGGTCGACGCAGCGCAGGCAGGCGGTGGCGCCGGGTACGACGAACGGCCCGACCACCGCGCTCCGGCCGCGAAGTCCGGCGACCAGGTGCGGGACATGGCCGCGGACGAGCCGGTCGAGCTCGTCGGACGGCGGCTCCCGGTCGGTGCCGACGACCGCCACGTCGGCGGAGGTGTCCCGGCGGTGCAGCAGGCGGGTGTCGGGGAAGTCGGCGCGCAGCCGATCCGTGCAGTCGCTGTCCACGCCGGTGAGGACGAGGGTCCCGATGCCGCCGCCGCACAGCAGCTCGAGCATCGTGGCGCTCAGCTCACCGCCCGCGAGCACCTCCACCACGGCCCGCCGCCGGCGGCGCCACCGCTCCTCGGCGCGTGCGGGGTCGTCCGCAAGCAGCGCCAGTATGTCGCCGAAGGCACGCTGCCGATGCGCGGGCGCGAGGTCGGCGGTGAGATGGAGCGCGGACTGTGCGTCCATCAGGACTCCCGACTCGCGCAGCCGGGCCCAGGTCTCGCGTACCGCCGGATCGTCGTCGGGGTACCCGATCGTCGTCGGTTCGTCGGCCAGCCCGTCGAGCGGTACCAGCAGGCGCGCGCTCGCCCGGTCCAGCGGGACGACGGAGTCCCCGTCGACGAGACAGGCCGACCCGGGCCCGCCTTCGAGCAGCCGCAACCCCGGCCGCAGCATCGGTCGCATTCGATACCTCCGCTCCCTTCCATGGCAGGCATGAGGCTGCCACGATCGGGAGATCGCGGGTGGCGGACATCCACAGGCCACCCGCGCATGAAAGACGCCCACGGTGTGCCGTGCGAGCACACCGTGGGCGTGGATTCAATGGCGAGTCACCCGGCGGTCGCGGCTGCGCGACGCGGGGGCGTACTCGCCGGCTGCTCAGGCCTTGCCGAGGATGCGGTTGAGGTTGGTGCTGCAGACCGGGCAGGTGGCCTTAGCCATCCGGGTGCCCTTGTCGTTGACCCTTACCTCACCGGTCGCCTCACGCTTCGCCTTGCACTTGACGCAGTAGAACTCACCACTCCACGTCTCCGCCATGACGGCCTCCTTGCTTTGTCGATCGAGACCGCTGCCGGTCTGCTCGGTCTCTGGGTGCTGCTGTCTCTCTCTGGTCGTCCGGGGCGGGGAGCCGTGGGGAAGACCCGCCGCTCGCGATGCCGTGACGCGCCTGACGCGTCCGGACCCTCATACGCCGAAACCCTACGACAGTCGTACCGTGATGCCACGACGCCACGCGCGAGTCTAGAGTGTTTTGTGATGTTATATCCGTTTTATTCCGCAGTTGAGGAGCCCTGTGTGAGCGACTACACCGACCTGACCGTGGCCCGTCGCGAGAACGGCGTGGTCGTTGCGACTCTCAGTGATCCGGACCGGCGGAACGCGATGTCGGAGGAGATGACCGGATCCTGGCAGCGGCTGATGGCCGAGCTCGCCGACGATCGTGAGGTCCGGTGCCTGGTGGTGACCGGCGCGGGTACGGCGTTCTGTTCCGGCGGCGACCTCGGGTGGCTCGGCGGCCATCCGGATGCCCGGGTCGACCAGTTGCGCGAGAAGATGATCGCGTTCTACCGGGCCTGGCTGTCGGTTCGGAGTCTGGAGGTCCCCACGATCGCCGCGGTCAACGGACCCGCGATCGGGGCCGGCCTGTGCCTCGCGCTGGCCTGCGATCTGCGCTACGCCGCGCCGAACGCCAAGCTGGCCGCGCCGTTCACCGCACTCGGCATGCACCCGGGGATGGCCGCGACCTGGCTGCTGCCCGACGTCGTCGGTCCGGCGGCGTCCCGCGACCTGCTGCTGACCGGCCGGACGGTGTCCGCGGAGGAGGCCAGCCGGATGGGGCTGGTGAACGCCGTACTCGACGGCGACGCCTTCCTCGACGAGGTGCTCGAGGTCGCCGGCAGGGTGGCCGCCGCCGCGCCGGTCGCCACGCGGTACACCACCCTGGCGTTGCGCCAGGGTCATGCCAGCCTCGAGGCCGCCCTGCAGTGGGAGGCGCTGGCCCAGCCGATCACGCTCGCCACGGAGGACCTGCGAGAGGGCCTGGCGGCCGCGACCGAGCGGCGTACGCCGAGATTCACCGGCCGATGACGGCCGCGCAGGGGAGCGGAAGAGAAGGTATGAGACCCCGCTGACCGGTCCGGCGCCGTCCGCCTTCCCCTTGCGGACACCCCCGGCAGCAGCGGGGTCTCATCGCAGACGACCGTAGACTGCGGTGTGGCCGGCGTCAACGCGGTTGTGGTCCGGCCTGTGGATAACTGGCGGTCATCCTGCGGACCCGCTGTGGAGTACGACCGGTCCGGCTGTGGAAACACCTGTGTAGACGCGGTCGCCGCGCGGCGCTCGGAACGGTGGTGACCCGGCAAACTTTGCCCACCGGGCCTGTGGACGAGAAATTCCCCGGGGGAACCCAGGGTAAATTTGCGGCGTGGTCGAGTCTCCGCTCCTTCCGTCGCCACTTCCCAGCATGCCGCCCGTCGTCGAGGTGCGCCGTAGCCGGCGCCGCCGACGAACCGTGGCGGCGTACCGGGAGGACGACAAGATCGTCGTGTTGATGCCGGACCGGATGAGCCGGTCCGAGGAGAAGCAATGGGTGGCGGAGATGGTCGAACGACTTGAGCGGCAGGAGCGCCGCCGCAAGCCGACCGACTCCAAGCTCGCCGGGCGGGCCCGCGAGTTGTCCCGGCGATATCTCGACGGCGACGCCCGGCCGCGCTCGGTTCGGTGGGTCGACAACCAGAAGTCGCGATGGGGGTCGTGTACGCCGGCGGATGGCACGATCCGGCTGTCGTCCCGGCTGCAGGGCATGCCGTCCTGGGTGATCGACTACGTCCTGCTGCACGAGCTCGCGCATCTGCTGGAGCACGGTCATTCGGCGCGGTTCTGGGAGCTGGTCGGGCGCTATCCCAAGACCGAGCGCGCCCGGGGGTTCCTCGAGGGGGTGGCCTCCGCGGCCGGCCTCGACCTGTCCGACATGAACGACACGGTGGATGACGAGCCGGCCGACCCGGTGGCGGGGGTACCCGAGTCGCGGGAGGATCCGTTGCTGGCCATCGACCGTCTGGATCCGCGCTGAGCCGGCTTCCGGCGTACGTCGGCCAGATGTGCAATCTCGGCGCGACCTATCGCACCGGGTCAGTGCGCGGGATACCGGGTGTCGGTCAGGCGGCGGAGTGAGCGGCGTACCAGCTCACGCGTGATGTCGTCACAGCCCGGCGGCAGCTCGTCGACCCGAAACCACCGCAGGTCCAGGGATTCGGCGCTGACCACCTCCCGGCTCCCATCCGGCGCAACCGCCACGTGCTGTACGTCGAGATGATGCGCCGGACGCACCGGGCCGCAGGGCACGTCGTGCCGGGACAGCTGGACCGGCACCGGGTCCACGGACAGCTCGGCGATACCCGTCTCCTCGCGCGCCTCACGCAACGCGGCCGCGGCGAGGGTGTGGTCCCCCGACTCGCAGTGCCCGCCGGTCTGCAGCCACCTCCGAATCCGCCGATGAAGGGTGAGCAGCACGCGGGTCAGGTCGGACGAGACGACCAGCGTGCTCGCCGTGATGTGGTCGGGGTGGCATTCCCGCCAGACGCCGGCGGGATTCCGCTCGAGATGGTCCAGGAAGCCGGCGCGCCGTCGAGCCTGGTGCGGATCGGGTGGCCGCCACTCGGCAAGCGTACGGGTCACCGACTCGTGCAGCGTCAACGCGCGATCCCGTCGGTCCGCCGGACTACTTGTCGTCGTCGGATTCGTCGCCGGCGTCCTCGTCCGGCGGCTCATCGGCCGCACCGGGCGGAGCCGCAGACTCGTCGGACGGCGTGTCGAGCAGGTCGGCCAGCGCGGCGTCGAACTCCGCGTCCGGCAGCCCTTGCTGGTCGCCGGCGGAGCTGCCGGCGGCGAACCCCAGCGGATCGTCGAGATCCTCCGACGTCGGCATCAGATCCGGGTGCGCCCAGACGGCGTCCCGCGCCTCCATACCCTTGGCCGAACGCAGCGCGCCCCAGAGCGCGGCCGCGTCCCGCATCCGCTTCGGCCGCAGCTCGAGCCCGACCAGCGACAGGAAGGTGTTCTCGGCCGGCCCGCCCGCGGCCCGCCGCCGGCGGATGGCCTCCTGCAACTTGGCGGCGTTCGGCATGCGGTACTTGGTGGCCTCGCCCACGAGGTCGTCGACCCAGCCCTCGACCAGGGCCAGCATCGTCTCCAGGCGGTCGAGCGCGGCCTGCTGCTCGGACGTCTGCTCCGGTTCGTAAAGATCGCCGCTCATGATCGCCTGTTGCAATGACTGCAGGTCGTTGACGTCGAACGACGACAGCGAACGCTCGACGCTGGAGATGTCGATGCGCATGCCCCGGGCGTAATCCTCGATCGCGTGCATGAGATGCGACCGGAGCCAGGTGGCGTGGTGGAACAACCGCTGGTGTGCGCACTCGCGCAGGGCGAGGTAGATCAGGACGTCCGAGCCCTTGACGTCGAGACCCTCCTCGAACTGGCCGATGTTCTCCACGATCAGCCCGGCCTCGTCGTGGGCGCTCAGGGGCAGCCCGATCTCGGTGGACGACAACACCTCCTGGGACAGAGCGCCGAGCGCCTGTCCGACCTGTGCGCCGAACAGCGAACCACCGGCCCGGGTGAGGTGCTCCATCGCGGGGCCGGCCATCGCCTTGATCTCCTCCGGGATCGCGTGCTCGATGGCGGTCGTGACATGACCGGCGACCGGCTGGAAGATCTGCCGCCACGACGGAAGCGTCTTCTCCACCCAGTCGCCGCGGCTCCAGGCCGTCGCACGGGAGGCGCTCGCCGGGAACGAGCACACCTCGTCGAGCCACAGCTCGGCCAGGCTGACCGCGACGTCGACGGCGTCGCGCTCGGAGTCCCCGGGTTCGCCGGGGTGCTCCGCGATCGCCCTGCGGGCGAGGTCCTCGGCCATCGGCCAGTTCACCGGACCCTCGTACGGCTGCAGCATCTGCTGAACCTGGGAGAGCAGCGCCGACAGGTCCGGCATGTCTCCGGGGCCTGAGCCGCCCTGGCCGGCCGCGAACGCCGAGAACATCTGCTCGAACGGCGTACCGGCGAACGGGTTCGGCTGCCCGGACTGCCAGGGTTGATCGTCGCCGGAGTCGTCCGGCGGTTCGCTCGGAGCGGGAGGGTCGGACATGTCTCCAACGTACTGCGAGTCGGCAAACCGTACGACGGGGCCATCCGCCGGGCGCGGACACCCTCTAAGCTCGTGGAACGTGAGTGACGTCGTGCGGCTGGTGGATATCCGCGACTCGCCGTTGTCGGTCGAGGAGGCAGTGGCCGCCGTCTCCACTCCCGCCGCAGGTGGCCAGACGGTGTTCATCGGTACGGTGCGCGACCACGACTCCGGGAAACCCGTCGCACGGCTGGACTACTCGGCGCATCCGGGCGCGCTCGATGAGCTGCACCGCGTGTGCGAGCGAGTCGCGGAGGCGCATCACGTGCTCGCGTTGGCGGCCGTGCACCGGGTCGGTGATCTGAAGGTGGGCGACCTGGCGGTCGTCGTGGCGGTGTCGACCGCGCATCGGGGGGACGCGTTCGGTGCCTGCCGTGCGCTGATCGACGAGCTGAAGGCGCAGGTGCCGATCTGGAAGCACCAGCAGTTCACCGACGGCACGGAGGAGTGGGTCGGTACTCCGTAGGGCCGGCCGCGGCGCGGCGATGCTTTGAGCCGCGGAGTAGGCGACCTACGCTGTGGGCGTGCGCATCCTCCTCTGGCTGGTGTTCCCGGCGGTCGCCACGCTGGTGGCGATGCTGTGGGCCGGCTGGTCCGGGAGGCCCCAGCGCGCACAGGATGCGCGCGAGTCGGCGGCCGCCTACGAGCGGTTCGCCGCCGCGGTCCGCAAACCCCATCCGACGCAGGGCCGGGGGGTATCGGCGGCGAGGGTGGAGCGCGCCACCGGGATCGCCGTACGCCGTCCGCGACCCGGCGACGCGACCGACGCCGCACCGCGGACCTCGGGCCCTCGCGACGCGACCGCCGCGCGGCGGTGAGAGGCTTCGCCCATGAGTCGGCGGGGTGTGGCATTGGTCGTTGCGGGGGTGTGCCTGGCGGTTGCACTGGTGGTGGCCTGGGTGCGGCCGGTGCCGTATGTCGCGCAGGGACCGGGTCTGGTGCAGGACACGTTGGGCGAGATGGAGGGCAAACCCCTGATCGCGGTCGAGGCCGACAAGACGTACCCCACGCAGGGCCGGCTGGACTTCACCACGGTCTCGGTCACTCGGCCCGGTGCCCGGTTGACGCTCGGCGACGCGCTCATGGTCTGGCTCAATCCTGACCGCAGGCTCGTACCCCGCGATCTCTACTATCCGCCCGATCAGACCGTCGAGGAGGCGGAGGAGCTGAGCACCCTGCAGATGTCGTCGTCGCAGGACGCGGCCGCGGTCGCGGCGCTGCGTGAGATGGGGTACGACGTCGCGCTGCCGGTGGCGGTGCTCGACGTGTCCGAGGGTGCGCCCGCGGGGGGTCACCTGCGTGCGGGCGACGTCATCAGGGCGGTGGAGGGTAAGCCGGTCCGACGCGTCGACCGGGTCAGCGAGCTGCTGCAGAGCGTCGATCCGGGTGACGAGGCGACGATCACCGTACGCCGTTCCGGGAGTCCCATGACGGTCACCACCCCGACCGAGGAGTCGTCGGACGAGCCAGGGCGTACCGTGGTGGGAGTGCAGGTCGGGGTCAAACCGAAGATGCCGTTCAAGGTGAGGTTCCATGTCGACGCGGACGTCGGTGGGCCCAGCGCCGGCCTGATGTTCGCGCTGTCCATCGTCGACCGGCTCACGCCCGGCGCCCTGACCGGCGGGCTGCACATCGCGGGCACCGGCGAGATCGGCGTCGACGGCTCGGTCGGCGCGATCGGGGGTGTCGGGCTGAAGATCGCCGCGGCGGAGGACGCCGGCGCGACCGTCTTCCTGGTACCGGCCGGCAACTGTACGGAGGCGGCGAGCCAGGATCCCGACGACATCCGGCTGGTCCGGGTCACCCGGTTGAGCGGCGCGGTGACCGCGCTCGAGCGGCTGGCCGCCGACGAGGACGCGCCGGTCCCGGAGTGCGCGAGCGGGTGAGGTAACGAGTGAGTGCGGACGACACCGGAGCTCCGTCGACGGCCCTGGTCGGGGCGGTGCGCGAGATCGAGGCGCACGCGCACGAGTCCGGATGGGACCAGCCGCCCCGGCTCTACGCGCTGGTGCCGACATCGGAGTTGCTGGAGCGCGAGCCCTCGCTGGGGCCGGCGCTCGGCGTGGACCTAGGGAGCGCCGCCGGCACCCTGACCCCCGTGGAGCAGGAGGCGCTTCCCCTGGATCGGCCGCTGGAGGATACGCTCAGGCAGATCATGTGGCCGGCTTCGGTGACCGGATGCGTCGCCGTACTCGAGCGCGTGGCCCTCCCTCCGCATGTGGAGGAGTCGCTGCCCGCCGATCCGCAGGCGGCGCAGGAGTACGCGGCAAACCATCCGGAGCGGCAGGACGTACGCATGGCAGTAGGAGTCTCGCGTGACGGGGAGCAACACTGTGTTCTCCGGGCACGCGCCCACGGGGATGCGTTGATACAGGGTTCCGACCTCGTACCCACTCTGGTACGCCTGCTGCACGACACGATGAACGGTTAGGAGAGACTGGTCCCGTGAGTGGCCTCTTTGACGAAGGCAAGGTATTCGGGCAGCCATCCGGGGCACGTCGGCAACGCCCACCTCGTGCGCTGATCCCGACCATCCTGGTGGTCGTCGTCTTGCTGGTGGCGGGCTCGATGTTCACCGACCTGTGGACCGAGCGGCTGTGGTTCCAGGCGCTCGACCACTCCCAGGTGTTCAACACGCTTCTGGGTACTCGGGCGCTGCTGTTCCTCGTGTTCGCCGTGGTGCTGGCCGGCATCGTCGGCGCGAACATGGTGATCGCCTACCGCGCTCGCCCGGTCCACCGGATGCTGTCGCCGGAACAGCGCAGTCTCGACCGCTATCGCGATGTCGTCGAGCCGATCAAGCGGCTGATCCTGGTCGGCGTCGTACTCATGCTGGGTTTCTTCGGCGGCTCCAGCGCGACCAGCCAGTGGGAGAGCTACCTGCTGTGGCGCAACGGCGGTTCGTACGGCCAGACCGACCCGGTGTTCGACGTAGACCTCGGGTTCTTCGTGTTCGACTACCCGTTCCTGCGCTACGCCCTCAGCTTCATGTTCGTCGTCGTGGTCCTCAGCCTGATGGCGGTGGCGACCACCTATTACCTGTACGGCGGAATCTCACTGCAGTCGAAGACCGACCGGATCTCCGGTGCCGCCCAGGTGCACCTGTCCGTGCTGATCGGCTTCTTCATGCTGCTCAAGGCGGTCGCGTACTGGCTGGACCGTTACGCCCTGCTCATCGCCGACGGCAACCTCTTCACTGGTCTGCATTACACCGATGACAATGCGGTCCTCCCGGCCAAGAACATCCTCACGGTCATCGCGGTGATCTGCGCGTTGCTGTTCTTCGCGAACGTCATCATGCGCGGCTGGATGCTGCCCGGCTTGAGTCTCGGGCTGCTCGTCCTGTCGGCGGTCCTGCTGGGCGGCGTGTGGCCGTTGCTGGTGCAGCAGTTCCAGGTGCGGCCCTCGGAGCCCGACCGCGAGTCGCCGTACATCGAGATGAACATGGCGGCGACGAAGGATGCCTACGGCGTCGCGGACGTGAAGATTCACAACTACCCGGCGGAGACCACACTGAGTCGCGCGCAGCTTCGCGGTGACGCGGAGGACCTGCCGGGCACGCGTCTTCTCGACCCGACACTCGTCCAGCAGGCGTTCGAGCAGCTGCAGCAGGTCCGTGGTTTCTATCAGGTTCCGTCCGTCCTCGACGTGGACCGGTACGAGCTGGACGGCCAGAAGCGTGACCTCGTGCTGGGTCTGCGGGAGCTCAACCTCACCGGGTTGCCGCCCGAGCAGCGCAACTGGAACAACGACCACACCGTCTACACGCACGGCTTCGGCGTGATCGCGGCGTACGGCAACGAGCGCACCAGGGAGGGTGAGCCGGTCTGGGCCGAGCAGAACCTCCCGCCGCGGGGCGCCCTCGATGAGTACGAGCCGAGGGTCTACTTCGGCGAGCTCGGGCCGCCGTACTCGATCGTCGGCAGCGACGACGAGCAGCCGGTCGAGCTGGACATCCCCGAAGGCGGGGGCGACCTTGCTGCCGCGCAAAACAACACCTACGACGGCGAGGCCGGCGTGCCGGTCGGGGGTATGTTCAACAAGCTGCTGTACGCCGCGAAGTTCCGCGAGCCGAATATCGTGCTGTCCTCCCGGGTGAACGAGAACTCCAAGATCCTCTACGACCGCGATCCACGCGTGCGCGTGGAGAAGGTCGCACCTTGGTTGACCCCGGACGGCAACCCGTACCCGGCTGTGGTCGACGGGCGAATCGTGTGGATCGTCGACGGCTACACCACATCGGACTCCTTCCCGATGTCGACTCGGGTCTCGCTCGACGAGGTCACCTCGGACAGCCTGACGCCGAGAGCTGCTATAAGGGCGCAGGCCTCCGACGAACTGAACTACATGCGCAACTCGGTCAAGGCCATCGTGGACGCCTACGACGGCACCGTCACGTTGTACGAGTGGGATGAGGACGACCCGGTGCTCGATGCCTGGAGTTCGGCGTTCCCGGGCCTGGTGTCGGATCGCGAGGAGATCCCGCAACCGCTGCTGGAGCATCTGCGCTACCCCGAGGACCTGTTCAAGGTCCAGCGCCACACTTTGACGAACTACCACGTCGACACGGCTCTGGACTTCTACCAAGGCAACAACCGGTGGAATATCCCCGACGACCCGACGAACGCGGGCTTCCGGCAGCCGCCGTACTACCTGACCTTGAAGGTGCCACCGGACCAGCGGTCACCGCAGTTCTCGCTCAACGCGGTTTTCGTGCCGCAGCAGCGGCAGATTCTGGCCTCGGTGATGTCGGTGAACTCCGAGGCGACCAGCCCGGACTACGGCACGATCCGGATTCTGCAGTTGCCGGGTGACACCCAGGTCCAGGGGCCGGGACAGGTCTCGAACGCGTTCAACGCGGACAGCGACATTCAGAGCAGGCTGCTGCCGTTCAGGCAGCAGGGTGCCAGACAGACCCAGGGCAATCTGCTGACCCTGCCCATCGGGGACGGACTGCTGTACGTCCAGCCGGTATACACCCAGCGCGGTGAGGGGTCGGGTAACTATCCGGTGCTCTCGTTCGTGCTGGCGTCCTTCGGTGACCAGGTGGGCATCGGGACGGACCTGGCGGGGGCCCTCGACGACGTACTGGGGGAGGAGTCCGGCATCGACGGCACCGACGGAGCGGGCGGCGACCAGCAGCCGGAGGAGCCCGGTGACGGGCAGCAGCCCGGCGGCGGGCAGCAGCCGCCGGGGGCCGAGCAGGACGTGGTCGACCTGCTCAACCAGGCGCAGGACAGGTTCGACGACGCCGAGGCCGCGCTCCGTGAAGGCGACCTGGCCACCTACCAGCAGGCCACCGAGGACGCCAACGAACTGATTCGGGAGGCGCTCGGCCTGATGCGCCAGCAGTCCGAAGCCGGTGGCGGCGAAGGCGGCGGTGGCCAGGGCGGCGGCGGTGGCCAGGGCGGCGGTGGTGGCGGCTAGGCCGGCGAATGCCGAGGCGTGTGGCGGCCGCTGAGGTGGCGGTCGCCAAGCCGGCGCCGGCCGCGGAGACTCGCCGACGCACGCCGAGTTTGCCTGAACGGCCAACGGCACGTAGCCTTATCGGGCAGTCGACGCGGGGTGGAGCAGTTCGGTAGCTCGCTGGGCTCATAACCCAGAGGTCGGAGGTTCAAATCCTCCCCCCGCTACCACCGGAACCCGGATCAGCACACGGTCCGGGTTTCGTTACGTCTAGGCCCCTGACCAGCTGTTTTGTG
>WHTJ01000164.1 GCA_009377795.1 Propionibacteriales bacterium
GGTGTCGCGTTTGGACAGGCCCTTGCGCACGTAGCCGCCGAGGTGTTCGTTGGTCCACCGGCAGGTGTCCTCGGCCGCGTCTGCCAGATGCATCTGCAGGTAGGCCTGACGGAGCCCTTCGCGGGCACGGTAGGCGAGCGCGGACACGCTGTTGGCGCTCATCCCGAGCAGGGGGGCGATCTCGGACGGTTTCTGGCCCTCCACCTCCAGATGCCACAGCACGAGCTGCCAGCGCTCGGGCAGGGACGCGAACGCACGAGATGTCGTACGCCGCTCGAATCCCTCCACCGCGGTGTCCTGGAACGGGATCCCCGGGTCGAAGGACTCGACCTCGTCGCTGGTCTGGACTTTTTGGGCCGCACGCATCCGGTCGATGTGCAGCCGCCGGATCGCGGTCAGCAGATAGGCCCGGAACGCGACGTCCGGGCCACCGCCGCTCTGCAGCAGCTGCAGGACCTTGGCGAACGCCTCCGACACCAGGTCGTCGGTATCGGCGCCGCGCACCAGTTGCCGGGCGAGCCGATGCGCCGCCTCCCGGTGCCGGTCGAACAGCACGCCGTAGGCGTCGACATCGCCACCACGTACCTGAGCGATGAGGTCGGCATCGCTCGGGCTGGTGGGGTCAGTGGCGAGTTCGGTCATCTGCCGTCAAACTTCCGTCCGGGCGCGTTCAGCGCATGAATTCTCCTCAAACCGTAGAACACGCCGCCTCCCCTTGCTATGGCTCGAAGCGAAGCCTTCGTACAGCCGAAAACTACTTATGCTCTGCAAGCTTTCAGATACCCGCTAAAAGTTGGCTGAATCCACCGAGTCGGATCGGGTTATCGGCATTCTGCTCACGAAGGTACGCGGCAGCATGCAGACGGGCTCCACGGCCGGTGCGGTGGACGCTCCGGCCGGGCGTAAGGGGAGGTTTCGCTAGTCGCGCCGAGGCTTGTGGCCAGGCCGGCGCGGAAACGGAGCGTTGACGACCGGCACTAGCTGTTGGGTACGACCTTGTCCGGTCGGTGGGCGAGAAACACCCCTCCGTCGCCCACACGGCAACGCGGGTCCATAGGTGGGTCGAGGTTTTAAATTCCGACGGAACCGCCGCTCGGGACTCAGGTGGTTCACCCGGTGTCTTCTGGAGACTTCGTTCGTGGCCCGGCTACCGTTCCAGATGGGTGGAGAGGTTCGCCAGTGAGGAGGCGAGTCCTGCCGCGTGATCCTCCGCGGAGACGCCGGCGGGCACGTCGTCGGCGCGGACGTCCACTCGTGTCCCGGTTTCGACGGAGGTGACCTCCCACGTCATGGTCATGGTGCCCGCGTACGCCGGATCCTCGGAGACGAAATCGACGGCCTGCACGACCCTTACACCGGGAACGATGTCGACGAAGCGGGCCTCGATGATGTCGGAGTCCGCAGTGGCCTTGCCCGGTGCGGTGGACGCGTCTGCGTAGGTCAGGACCATCCGGTACGACCCGCCGGGCCGGGCGTCGAATCGCTCGAACTTGCCGCTCATCGTCCCAGGTGGCAGCCATTCGGTGAGCGCGTCGGGATCGACGAGGGCGGCGTAGACACGGTCTGGCGAGGCGGCGATCACCCGAGAGGCGGTGTCCGTTCGCGTCATAGCGTCATGCTAGGGCAGCGTCCCCTTCGCTTCTTGGGCCACGCGTGTCAAGCATCAGGACAATCACGATCCGGCTTGAGGAGGGTCCTCGGGAATATGTATCGCACACTGCTGACATCAGGGCTTCACTCGCAGGCGACGCCGTCGGCGTCGGCGTCGAGGTCGTAGGGATCGGAGCCGGTAATGTAGATGGGCCCGTCGGCATATGCGGGCCCGTCCCCGCTGCCGCCCGCGCAGTCGTAGTCCGGAGCGGGCGGTAGGCATGGCGAGTAGCCAGGGGTGCAGTTGTTCTCTTGAGTAGGTGGCGGCGGCGCAGGTGGCTTTACGGCGAGGGTGATGGTCACCGTCGCTCCTGGCCTGGCCCTGTTACCGCCGTTCGGCGCTTGGTCTATTACTGTGCCAGCCCTCGCGGAGCTGGTCTGGTGTTTTGTCGTTCGGACGCTGAAGCCAGCCCGTCGAAGCTCGCGTTGTGATGCGAATCGGTTGTCGCCGATTGTGTTCGGCACGATGGGAAGCGGCGCGGCAATCGCCAGTGAAACCGATGAACCGCTTTTCAACTTAGAGCCGGTGCGGTTGCTCTGTACGAGGACGGTCCCTCTGGACCTCGCTGACGGCCGCTTCGAGACGGTGCCTACGCGTAGCCCGCGGGCTCGCAGACGCTTGATTGCTTGACTGAGTGCGAGACCGGTGACGTGTGGAACGAGCACCTTCGCTGGCTCAACGCGCGTCGACTCAGTCGCAGTCGGCGTGGCAGTCGGCGTGGCCGTGGCCGGGTCGGCAGCGGTAGTGGGGTCCCCGCCGCAAGCCGCTACCGTGATGAGGATGGCGGCGCCAGCCGTCAGCGGCCTTCGTGCGCGTCGACGTCACTTGCTGCCCGATCCAATTCTTCGAGGTCTGCGGCGTGGCCAAGCCGACGTCACGCGCTGCTGGTGGGCGTGGCTATCCGAAGGTGCGGCTCTGCCCTGCATGGTGGCCACTATGTCTCTGTGTGGCCAGTAGCGGCAGGGCCGATGGTCCTACGCAGATCGGGCCCGAGCCCCTTTTTCGTGGCGTCCTGTCTCAGAACCGGCAAAGGATGGCCGTGGCGTCGTCAGGAGGTCGTCGGTTACCGAGCTGTGGGTGCGATGGGATGGCCAGGAGGAACCGATGGCCGTTCCGGTGGACCGCGTCGGACGCGTCTACGCCTACCGCACCCTGACCGTGTTCGTCTCCGATGGCGCCCGTCGCGTGGAGCATGTCCACTGCCTATGGCTTGGGAGCAATTGTCTTCGCTGTCATGATGGGCAGGCGAACCCGGGCCGACCGAGAGCGCGCAAGGCGGGATGCTGATCAGACTCCGGATGGGGGTGACAAACCCTAGATGATCGCGAGAGGGAGTTCACGTACGCCTATCGGGTCGACCTTGGTCTCGGCCCTCCGCATGGTGGTCCCAAGGACTACTACCCGAAGCCTACCCGGCCCGTCACCGGACATCCCGGAGTCGATTGTGATAGCAGACGCGGCAGGACTCGAACCCGCTCCTCCGGTTTTGGAGACCGGCGTGCAGCCGTTGACACCTCGCACCTAAGGAGCTTCGCACAATCCCCGCTCCACCTGAGAGGAGCCAACTCGTAGGCCGTAGCTAGCGACCCCGCGTATCCGCACGCCGCGCCACCGCTGTGCCGAAGACGAACCGAACGGCAAACGACAGGAGACCGGCGGCATAAGGGCTGCGTTCATTACCTCCGCTCGGACCTCGACCCCCAACGCCCGGTCATGTCAAGATTTCGCTGTCGATCTGTCGATTTCCCGGCTCGCCGTTCGTCTTAGTGGGCGACCATCTGGCAATGGACGAGGAGGAAGCAATGCAGTATGTCATGCTGACTTATCAGGGCACTGCCCTCGAGCAGGCGGCCACGCTCTCCGAGGAGGAGCAGAAGCAGATCTACGCCGACTACGGAGCGATCAACCAGACGCCAGGTGTCACCCCCGGGCTTCCCCTCGGTCTCCCCGAGAATGCGACCACGGTGCGCGTGGAGGGCGGCAAGACACTGACAACGGACGGCCCGTTCGTCGGGATGAAGGAGGCCGTCGGGGGTTGGTTTGTCCTTGAGGCTGATGACATCGATGCGGCCATCGAGGTTGCGGCCCGTGTCCCAGCGGCCCGCCTCGGGGGTGCCATCGAGATTCGACCGGCGGAGACCTATTGGTAATGACGCTCGATCAGGTCTTCCGTGAGGAATGGGGCCGCGTCCTGGCGACCCTGATCGGCTTCCTCGGCGACTTCAACCTCGCCGAGGAAGCCGCGCAGGAAGCCTTCGCGATCGCCGCCGAACGGTGGCCGCACGACGGCGTCCCCAGCAACCCGCGCGCCTGGCTGATGACCACGGCCCGCAACCGAGCGACGGACCGCATCCGCCGCGACCGGGCCCTCGCCGCCAAGACCGGCCTGCTCATCGCGGACACTCGTGCCGAGGTGCCGATGAACACCACGACGTTTCCCGACGAGCGCCTGGAGCTCATCTTCACCTGCTGTCACCCGGCGCTCGCGGTCGAGGCGCAGGTCGCACTCACCCTGCGCACCCTCGGCGGGCTGACCACCGACGAGATCGCCCGCGCCTTCCTCATCCCGCAGCGCACGATGGCGCAGCGCCTGGTGCGGGCCAAGCGCAAGATCAAAGCAGCTGGGATTCCGTTTCGAGTGCCACCGGCGCACCTGCTCCGTGAGCGTCTCGACGTCGTTCTCGCGGTCGTTTACCTGATCTTCAATGAAGGCTACGGCGGACGCGACGAGCTCGCGGCAGAGGCACTCTGGTTGGCCCGCGCGCTCGCCGAACTGCTGCCGGACGACCCCGAGGTTCGCGGGCTGCTGGCGATGATGCTCTTGCACGACTCCCGTCGCGAGGCGCGGTTCCGCGACGGCGAGCTCGTGCTACTCGGCGATCAGGACACGTCACGTTGGAACACCGAGCAGATCGCGGATGGACGGGCCGAGCTCGACCGCGCGCTCGCCCTGGGCGGCCGCGGTCCCTATGTGCTGCAGGCCGCCGTCGCCTCGTTGCACGCCGAGATGCCGTGCGACTGGGCGCAGATTGCGGCGCCGTACGGCGAGCTCAGCAGCCTGACCGGCTCGCCTGTCGTGGAGCTGAACCGCGCAATCGCCATCGCCGAGACCGAAGGCGCCGAGGCGGGCCTGCGCATCGTCGACCAACTCGGTCTCGACGACTTCCGCTATCTGCACTCGACGAGGGCCGAACTCTTGCGACGCCTCGGACGGACCGAGGAGGCACGTAACGCCTATCGACGTGCGAGGCAGCTCACCGACGACGGCGCCGAGCGGCGCTTCCTCGAACGCCGGCTAACGGAACTAGCGGTGCACGCCGGGGGCGCGGCCACTTA
>WHTJ01000058.1 GCA_009377795.1 Propionibacteriales bacterium
ACCTGCGCGTTCCCCGGCTGCCACATCCCGATCCGGTGGTGCCAAATCCACCACCTCGACTGGTACTCGGCCGGCGGCCCCACCAACATCGACAACCTGGCCCCCTACAGCCGGACCCACCACCGATTCGTCCACGAACTCCGATACACCGCCACCCGCCAGGCGGGACCGCTGATCCACCACGACCCCCACGGCCGCACCAACCCCAACCCCGACCCCCACCTACACACCGCAATCAACCAACTCCGACTCGACACCGGCCCCGACCCACCCGACACCAGCTGACGGGCGCACCGGCACCCGCTCTCGGCGCGGCTACGCTCGCGTCGTGAGCGCAACGTGGGAGCCCGCGGCGGCGGGTGTCCTGCGACTGCCGTCGGGTCGGCTCGTCCGCGGCCGTGGGCTGAACCGGCCGCTTCCGCACGGCCAGCGGCCCGTCTTCGCCCTCTACCTACTGGGTCACCGGCCACCGGCGGTCTCCTGGGAGAGCCGATGGATTCGCTGGCCCGATTTCTGGCTGCCGTCCGACCGTGCAGCGACCACCGACGCGCTGCGCGAGGCATGGGCACGCGCTGAGTACGAACGCGTCGAGATCGCATGCGGCGGCGGACACGGACGTACGGGAACGGCCCTGGCCTGCCTCGCCGTGCTCGACGGGATACCCGGCCGGGAGGCGGTCGACTACGTCCGCGAGCACTACTCTCCACGCGCCGTCGAGACGCCATGGCAACGCCGCTTCGTCCTCCGCTTCGCGAAGGGCGCGACCGCTGCGGCTACGTGACGCCGTCGAGGAATCCGAGCACGCGCTCGGTGAGCAACCTGGCGGCGGGCTCGTCATAGGGCGGCAGGCTGTTGTCGGCGAACAGGTGGCCGTTGCCGGAGTAGAGGAACAGCTCGGCGTCCGCCGTCGTCTCGACGAGAGCGCGGGCCGCGTCGAGGTCGCCGTCCTCGACGAAGATCTCGTCGGCGTCCATCCCGTGGATCTGGACCGGGACACCCTGGGGCCAGGCGTTGCCGAACTCGGAGGGCGGGATGCACGCATGGAACAACAGCGCACCCGACGCCCCGGGTCGGGTCTGGGCCAGCATCTGCGCCGGCATCGCACCGAGGGAGAACCCGGCATAGACCATCTCGCTGGGCAGCCCTTCGGCGGCGGCTCGTCCGCGCTCGCCGATCGTGCCGAACCCGACCTCCTGGGCGTGGGCCACGCCCTCGTCGAAGTCGTCGATGACCCGGCCCTCGTAGAGATCGGGGACGTGGACGGTGTGGCCGGCCCGCCGCAACTCGTCGGCGAACTCGCGTACACCGGACGTCAGGCCGTGCACGTGGTGGAACAGCAACACCTCAGCCATGCGGCTCCCCTCTCTTTCTCTCCGCGGTACGCAAGCGAACCGCCGGCCCTCACACGTCGAACCGGCCCGCCACCAGACGCTGCTTGACCTCGGCGAGGAACCGGGCGGCGTCCGCGCCGTCGATCAGCCGGTGGTCGTAGGTCAGCGAGAGGTAGACCATGTGGCGTACGGCGATCGTCTCGCCGAGGTTGGGATCGTCGATCACGACCGGACGCTTCACCACGGTCCCGGTGCCGAGGATGGCGACCTGCGGCTGGTTGATGATCGGTGTGTCGATCAGCAGTCCGAGGCTGCCGGTGTTGGTCAGGGTGAACGTGCCGCCGGACAGCTCGTCGGGCTTGATCTTGTTGGTACGTGTGCGCTCGGCGACGTCGGCGACCTTGCGAGCGAGTCCGGCAACCGAGAGATCGCCGGCGTTCTTGATCACCGGCGAGAGCAGGCCGCGCTCGGTGTCGACCGCGATGGCCAGGTGCTCGGCGTCGAAGTAGGTCACCTCGCCCTTCTCGGTGTCGATCGCGGCGTTGAGCGCCGGGTGTGCCTTCAGCGAGTCGATCACTGCCTTGGCGAAGAACGGGAAGTACGACAGCTTCACGCCCTCGCGCCGCTGGAAGTCCGCCTTCGTCCGGTCGCGCAACCGGGCGATCTCGGTGATGTCGACCTCGACGACGGTACTGAGCTGTGCCGATGTCTGCAGGGACTCGACCATGCGGGTCGCGATCACCTTGCGAAGCCGGGTGAGCTTCTCGGTCCTGCCGCGAAGCGGGCTCGGCTCGGCCGGCGGGGCCGCGGCGGCCGGGGGCTGGGCGGCCACCGGCGCCGGCGCGGCCTGCTTCGCCTTCGCCGCGTCGAGTACGTCCTGCTTGCGAATGCGTCCGCCGACGCCCGTGCCGGTCAGGTCGGCCAGGTCGACCTCGTGCTCCGCGGCCAGCTTGCGGACCAGCGGAGTGACGTAGGCGCCGCCGTCGCGGCCGGCGCTGGTCTGGGCGGCTGCGGCCGCCGGATCCGGAGGTGCCTCGGCGGGCGAGGGCGCCGGTGCGGGCGCGGCCTGTGGGGGTGGCGCCGCTGGGGCCGTTGCCTCGGTCGGCGCCGCCGGTGCCTGCGCCGCCGGGGGCGGTTCGGCTGCTGGGGCCGCCGCCGGTGCGCTTGTCGTACCCGAGGCCGCACCGATGACGGCGAGTTCGGCGCCGACCTCGACGGTCTCGTCCTCGCTGACCTTGATCTCGAGCAGTGTGCCGGCGGCCGGGGAGGGGATCTCGGTGTCGACCTTGTCGGTGGACACCTCGAGCAGCGGCTCGTCGACCTCGACCGAGTCGCCGACCTGCTTGAGCAAGCGGGTCACCGTGCCCTCGGTGACGCTCTCACCCAGCGCGGGCAGCGTCACGGACGTGCCGCCGTCCGAGCTGGCCGCCGGCGCTGCCGACGCCGCCGGGGCCGGCGATGCTGCCGGCGCCTCGGCCGGTGCGGCTGGAGCAGGCGGCAGTGTCTCCTCGGCCGGTGGTGCGGCGGGCTGTTCCACCGCCGCGGGTTGGGCGGCCGCCGGTTCGGCGGCTGCGGGCTCTTCCGCCGCGGGTTGGGCGGCGCCGGTGCTCTCGCCGGCCTCGCCGATGATGGCGAGCTCGGCGCCGACCTCGACGGTCTCGTCCTCGCTGACCTTGACTTCGAGCAGTGTGCCGGCGGCCGGGGAGGGGATCTCGGTGTCGACCTTGTCGGTGGACACCTCGAGCAGCGGCTCGTCGACCTCGACCGAGTCGCCGGGTTGCTTGAGCCAGCGGGTGACGGTGCCTTCGGTGACGCTCTCGCCGAGAGCGGGGAGCGTTACGGAGACCGGCATATGTGCTCCTTCGTCCATAAGTCGAGGTCGACCACGGTGTTGCTCAGCCCACGCTATTACGTGCGGCGCAGTCGCGGCTGTCAAGAGTGGGCATGGAGTGGCTTTCCGGCGAGCGCGAGATGCGCTTCGCCCAGGGCTTCGTTCTGGGTGGGATGCATGTGTACGAGGGGCGCCACGTCATCGGGATAGGCCTCCCAGTTGTAGATCAGCTGCGCCTCACCGATCAGCTCGCCGACCCGGGTGCCGACCATGTGCACGCCGACGACCGGGCCGTCGGTACGCCGTACCAGCTTGATGAAACCCTGGGTCCGCAGGATCTGGCTCTTGCCATTCCCGCCGAGGTCGTACGTCAAGGACTCGACCGAGTCGGCGCCGTACTCGCGTACCGCCTGCTCCTCGTTGAGGCCGACCGACGCGACCTCGGGCTCGCAATAGGTCACTCTCGGGATGCCGGCCTCGTCGATCGGAGTGGGGTTCAGCCCGGCGACCTGCTCGGCGACGAAGACGCCCTGCTGGAAGCCCCGGTGCGCCAGCTGCTGACCGGGCACGATGTCACCGACCGCGTAGACCCCCTCGACTTTGGTGCGCAGCCGCTCGTCGACCAGGACGAACCCGCGATCCATCTCGATGCCCTGCCCCTCGAAACCGAGCCCCTCGGTCGCGGGCCCGCGACCGACGGCGACGAGGAGTACGTCGGCCTCAAGCGTCTCCCCGGACTCGGTCGTGACCGAGACCCCGGACGCGGTCTTGTCCAGCCCCTTGAACGGCGTACCGGTCTTGAACGCGATCTTCCGCTTGCGGAACGCCCGCTCGAGCGCCTTGGAGCTCGCGTCGTCCTCGGCCGGCACAAGCCGGGGCAGCGCCTCCAGAATGGTCACCCGCGATCCGAGGGAGGTCCACGCGCTGGCGAACTCGACGCCGATCACGCCGCCGCCGAGCACGATGGCCCGCTCGGGCACGTAGTCGAGGCGCAGGGCGTCCTCACTGCTCAGCACCCGCTCGCCGTCGATGGGCAGGCCGCGCAGGGACTTGGTGTACGACCCGGAGGCGAGTACGACGTTCCGGCCGTCGTACCCCTGGCCGTCCACCTCGACGCGGTGCGGCGCCACCAGCCGTCCGGCGCCCTCGACGACCGTGATACCTCGGCTCTTGATCAGGCCCTGCAGCCCCTTGTACAGCCGGGACACCACGCCGTCCAAGTAGGAATTGACCCCGGACATGTCGACCCCGTCGAGGCTGGACTTGATGCCGAACTCGTGCCCGTCCCGTGCGGTGTCGGCGACCTCGCCGGCGTGCAGCAGCGCCTTGGTCGGGATGCATCCGCGATGCAGACAGGTGCCGCCCAGCTTGTCCTTCTCCACCAGTGCGACCGACAGGCCCAGCTGGGCGGCCCGCAGCGCGCACGCGTACCCACCGCTGCCGCCGCCGAGAACCACCACGTCGAAACCGGCGTCGGGCTGGTCTGCCATCGTGGTCCCTCCGTCTGCCAGTCGTCCGGGGACGTCCGGGTCGATCTCGGGGGTCATCCTCGCATCCCGCCGCGGCGGGTCCGCAATGGCCCGGCTCACGGTGTTACAGGGAACCGATACCGGTCGGTTTGCCGGTGGGACACAATGGAGACACGTCCCATGCAAGGAAAGGCGCGACAATGGTGAAGCGCTGGCGACGAAGGCAGCGATCGGCGACCTCGCGCACGGACGACACGGTCGAACGTCACCTGGCCGAGTTCGTGGATACCCGCGAGGGCGTCGAGGCGTACGTCGAGCCACGGACGATGGTGACGGAGACGACTCTCCTGCTCATCGCGGGTGACGGCGAGTGGACCCGGCGCCAGGTCCCGTCCGCCCAGTGGGCGAGCGACTTCGCCCGCAGGCACAAGATTCCGTCGTACGACGCGGCCGTGTCCGGCTACCCGGACCGGATGCGCGCCTGGAACCGGCAGAAGGCGGCCGAGCGCAAGAACATCGACATCCCCGACGACCTCAGCGGGCTCTGAGCAGCGTTCTGCCTCGGCTACTCCGCGTGCTCCGTGGCGAGCTGGATCAGCGTGCGTACGGCGGCCCCGGTACCGCCCTTGGGGGTGTATCCGGAGGGGCTATTGGCGTTGAACGCCGGGCCGGCGATGTCGAGATGCACCCACGGGATGCCGTCGGCCACGAACTCCCGCAGGAAGGCCGCCGCGAACGAGGCGCTGGCCGCGCGCTTGGTGGACACTTGCGCCAGGTCGGCGATCTTCGAGCCCTTCACCCGCTCGACCACCTCGTCGGTGATGGGCAGCGGCCACATCTCCTCGCCGGCGCGTGCCGCCAGTTCGGGGATCGAGCGGAGCAGCCCGTCGTCGTTGGACATCACGCCGGTGATCGACTCTCCGAGCGCGACGACGCATCCGCCAGTCAGGGTGGCCACGTCGACTAGCAGGTCTGGCTTGTCCTCGCTGGCGGTGACGAGCGCGTCGGCGAGTACGAGCCGTCCCTCCGCGTCGGTGTTGAGCACCTCGACGGTCTTCCCGCCGTACATCGTGAGCACATCGCCCGGGCGCGTGGAGGCGCCGGAGATCATGTTCTCCGCCAGGCTGACGTACGCCGTGAGCCGAACCGGCAGCCGGAGCTCCGCGATCGCGAGCGTCGCCATGACCACGGCGGCGGCACCCGACATGTCGCACTTCATGGTCACCATCGAGCTGGTCGGCTTGAGCGAGAGCCCGCCGCTGTCGAACGTGATCCCCTTGCCGACGAAGCCGAGGTGCGCCTTCGCCCCGCGCGGCCGGTAGCTGAGTCGTACGAGCCGCGGCGGGGTCGCCGAGCCCTTGCCCACGCCGAGGATTCCGCCGTACCCGGCGCGTTCCAGCTCGGCGTCGTCGAGGACCTTCACCCGCACCCGGCCACCCTTCGCCAGCTCCGCGATCCGGTCGGCCATGCTCACCGGGTCGAGGTCGTTGCTCGGCGTGTTGACCATGTCCCGGGTGGCGTTGACGGCCTCGGCGACCGTGGTGCCGACCTCGACCGCCGAGCGCGCGTCCCGGCGGCGGGCCAGCCCGGTCAGGATCACGGCCTCGCCTACCGGTTCGGTCTGGTGCTCGCTGAGGTACCGGGTGAACGCGTAACCGCCGAGCCCGATCGCCTCGGCGATCGCCCGTACCCGTTCCGGAGTGTCTGCGGGCAGGGTCAGCGCCACCGAGGACGCGCCCGCGAGCGATCGCACCGCCGAACCCACCCCGCGGCGGAGTGACTCGAGCGGTACGTCGTCCTGGTCACCGAGCCCGACGAGTACGACGACCGATGCGGAGACGGCGTCACCGCCGGGGATCTTGGTGACCTCGCCGACCTTGGCCTTGACCTTGAGCGCCTTCAACGTGGACGGGAACGACCGGCCGTACGCGGCGGCGACTCCTTCACCGCCGGAGGCGAGCCGGACGTCCGAGCCCTTTCCGACGACCCCGACGACCAGTGCCGCGGTCCGGGTCTTCTCTGGTACGGCCTTGCGGAGGCTGATGCTGATCACGTTCGCGGTCCTGTCCATGTCGGGCGTGAGACGTCCCGGGAATGCTACTCGCATGGACGACGCGGAAGGCGGCTCCGTTAACGTCGGGGCCATGTCCTCAGGGTTCTCAGGTTTGATGCGCTCGCCCCTTCACGGCCGGCACGTCGAGCTCGGCGCGAAGACCGGCGAGTTCGGCGGATGGGAGATGCCGCTCGAGTACGCAGGCGGCGGTGTGCTGAAGGAGCACGCCGCGGTCCGCGAGCGGGTGGGGGTGTTCGACGTCAGCCATCTCGGCAAGGCGACCGCCTCGGGGCCCGGCGCCGCCGAGTTCGTCAACGGGTGCCTCGCCGGTGATCTGGAGAAGATCACGCCCGGCCAGGCGCAGTACACGCTCTGCTGCGACGAGTCCGGGGGAGTGGTCGACGATCTGATCGTCTACCTTCGCGGTCCCGACGAGGTCTTCTTCATGCCGAACGCCGCCAATACCGCGGAGGTGGTAAGCCGGCTGACCGAGCGGACGCCGGAAGGTGTGAGAATTCTCAGCCAGCATGGGGATTTCGGTGTGCTCGCGGTGCAGGGACCGCGAAGCGACGAGACCCTGGAGGCGGTCGGACTGCCGGTGGGGCACGACTACATGGCCTTCGCCGACGCGGCCTTCGACGGTGCGACCGTGGCGGTCTGCCGGACGGGTTACACCGGTGAGCGGGGGTACGAGCTCGTCGTACCCTCCGAGAAGGCCGTGGCACTCTGGGACGCCGTGCTTCGGGCCGGCGAGCCGTACGGGATCCTGCCCTGCGGCCTGGGCGCCCGGGATACGCTGCGAACCGAGATGGGGTATCCGCTGCACGGCCAGGACCTGTCCCTCGACATCACTCCGGTGCAGGCGCGCATGGGCTGGGCCGTGGGGTGGCGTAAGCCGCGGTTCTGGGGCCGGGAGGCCCTGCTGGCCGAGCGGGAGGCCGGGCCGGCCCGCAGGCTGTGGGGGCTGCGCGCGGACGGCCGGAGGATGCCGCGGCCGGGCATGACCGTGCTCGGCGGGGACGACGGTCCGGTCGGTGCGGTCACGTCCGGCACGTTCTCGCCCACCCTGCGTATCGGTCTCGGTCTGGCGTTGCTGGACTCTACGGTCGAGGTCGGCCAGCGGGTCTCCATCGACGTACGCGGCCGGAGGGAGGCCTTCGAGGTGGCGAAGCCACCGTTCGTGCCGTCCCACGTCCGCTAGCGTGGTCAGGACGTCGCGGCGACGGTGACCAGGGCGGCGGCCAGCGAGACCTCGACGACAGCACCGAGGACGTCGCCGGTCACCCCGCCGAGCCGTCGTACACACCGTCCGAGCAGTACGGCGGTCACCACCAGCACCGCGACCGTCGCCGCCGGCGCACTCCACCATGGCGTTCCGTTCAGCGTCCGGACGACGAGTGCGGCCAGCGAGGTGAGCAGGAGCAGCTCGACGACCAGCGGGAGTCGCGGCACGGTTCCGGCGACGGTCGCGCCCAGGCCGGATGAACGGGCCGTGGGTATCCCGCGTACACAACCCACGGCGACGCTCACCCGGGACAGCACCACGCAGACCCCGATCAGGGCCGCACCGGTGGTCTCGGAGGCGGCGGCGAGGAGCTGCGCACCGGCGGCCACTTGGGCGAGTACGACGAAGCCGACCGCCGCGACACCGGCCGGTCCGACGTCGCCGCGGCGCATGACGTCGAGGGCGCGCTCCCGGTCGTACGACGCCGCCAGGCCGTCGGCGGTGTCCGCGAGCCCGTCGAGGTGCAGCCCGCGGCTGAGCAACTGCACGGCACCGAGTGCGAGGACGACGCACACCCACGGGCCGAGTCCGGCCGTACTCCCGGTCCAGGTGACCAGCGCCGCGACCGCCGCGAGCGGCACGACGGCCAGCGGAGCCGACAGCATCGCCTGCCCGGCCGAGCGCCGTGTCACCCGCACCGGCGGTCGTACCGGCAGGGCCGTCAGCGTGCCGATTGCCAGCCGCCAGCCGTCGATCACGGCGCTCCGTCCGCCGCGCCGGCCTGGCCGGCTCCGCCGTCCGTCCCGGGCGCGGGGAGATCCAGGTCGGTCAGGGCCGCCATGCCGGTCGTCATCGCGGCGGCCGAGCGCACCAACGGCAGCGCGGCGACCGCGCCGGTCCCCTCGCCGAGGCGCAGGTCGAGGTCCAGCAGCGGGTCGAGGCCGAGGTGGGACAACGCGGCGCCGTGCCCGGGTTCGGTCGAGCGGTGGCCGGCCCGCCACCATTCCCGCGAGCCTTGCTCTGCGAGCTCGGCCGCCAGACCGGCCGCGGTGACGACGAGGCCGTCCAGCAGGACGGGTACCCCGCGCCGCGCGGCGCGGGCGAGAAACCCGGCCATGGCCGCGAGGTCGGCCCCGCCGAGAGTGCGGAGCAGGAGCATTGCCGCAGGCCGGCCGGTCGCCGGGACGGGGTATGCGTCTAGCCGGAGGTGGTACCGGTCGACGGCCGCGGCCACGGCGGCCGTCTTGTGCGCCATTGTGACGTCGTCGATGCCGCTTCCGCGGCCCGTGACCCGTCCCGCCGGCAGGCCGGTGACGGCGGCGACGAGCGCGGACGCGGGTGTGGTGTTCCCGATTCCGAGGTCACCGGCGATCAGCAGGTCGGCTCCTTCGTCGATGGACTCGTCGGCGACGGCACACCCGGCGTCGTACGCCCGCTCCGCCTCGTCCGGGGACAGGGCGTCCTCGATGTCGATGCGCCCGCTGCTGCGGCGTACCTTGTGCCGGGCGACCGACGTCGGGACGCCGGCCAGGCCCATGGTGTCGCAGTCCACCGCGATGTCGACCACCTCGACCGTCGCCCCGTTGGCCGAGGCGAGGGCGTTCACCCCGGCACGTCCTGCGGCGACGGTCGCGACCATGGCCGCCGTGACCACCGGAGGGTAGGCGGACGACTCCCTCGCGATGCCGTGGTCACCCGCGAAGACGGCCACGGCAGGGCGTTCCGGCGCTCGTGGCGGGCAGCCGCCTTGTACGCCGGCCAGCCAGACCGCGAGCTCCTCCAGACGGCCGAACGAGCCCGGCGGTTTCGCCAGGCCGTCGACCAGCAGGCGGGTCCTCCGCCGGGCCTGCTCGTCCGGCGGCTCCACGGCCTCTGGGTCGCTACGCCGCGCAGTGTCGTCTCCGCCCGGCGCCTCCAGGTCCGGCGCGGGGTCCGGGTCGCTACGCGGCGAGGTGTCGTCTCCGCCCGGAGGCTTCTCCGGAGCCTCTTTTACGCCCGACCACGCCAGAGACGACACCTCCCCGCTCCGCTCCGGTCGCGGCAGGTCGAGGGCGCGGCCGGCGACGCACAGCAGGACCCGGTCGCTCACCTCGGCGACCCGCTGGTTGACCCGGCCGAGATGGTCCCGGAACAAGGCGCCGGACAAAGTCGCCGGTACGACGCCGGATCCGACCTCGTTGCTCACCAGTACGACCGGCACGGACGCGGCGGTGAGAGCGGTTGCGAGCTGGTCGAGGCCGGCGTCGACCTCGGCCTCGATGCGGGCGGTGTCCGGGCTCGTGGTCCAGGCCCCGGCGTCGTCCAGAAGGGCGCTCAGCCACAGCGTCAGGCAGTCGACCAGCACCGGCCGGTCCGCGTCCCGTATAGCGCGCGCGATGTCGGTGGTCTCCATCGTGACCCAGTCGGTGGGCCGCCGCCGGCGGTGCGCGGCTATCCGGGCGGCCCAGTCCGCATCGCCGGGTCGAGGCCGTGCGGTCGCGACATAGACGGCCGGGGCGTCACCCAGGATCCGCTCGGCGCAGGCCGACTTGCCCGATCGGGCGCCTCCGAGGACCAGGGTGATCGTCATCGGCTCGACCCCACTCCGAACTCCGTGGGTACGTCGAACGCCGCCCGCCTGGCGGTACGCCGCAGCGCGCTCATCACCGGATGTCCGGCCAGCAGGACGAGCGTCGAGATCAGGACTCCGCGCGAGACGTCCCAGCCGAGTGACGTGGTCAGCCAGAACGCGCCGTACCGGTATCCGTTCTCCAGCAGCGTCGCCCCCGCGACGTACGAGACCTCCGGCCCGTAGGCGCCGAACGGCCAGAACCACATGTTAAGCAGCGCCCCGTACCCCACGCTGGCCACGAAGCCGTACCCCGCCACCAGCCACACCTCCCAGCGGCCGCGCAGCGACGGCAGGCAGCCGGCGAAGAAGCCCACCCACGCGGCACCGAACATCTGGAACGGCATCCACGGACCGACGCCGCCGGTGATGAGCGCGCTCGCGAAGAGCGTCAGCGCTCCGAGCACGAAGCCGAAGCCGCGGCCGAAGATCCGCCCGCCGAGCACGATCACCACGAAGCTCGGGTCGATCCCGGCCGCTCCGGGAGCCAGCGGGCGCAGGGCCGCTCCCACCGCCGCCAGCATGCCGAGCACGGCCACCGCCTTGGCGTCCAGCCCGCCCTCGGTCAGCTCCGCCAGGATGACCGCGGCCAGCAGCGGGAGCAGGACGACGAACAGCCATGGCGCGTCCGCCGAGTGCGAGGTGTCCACCGCGCTGCCCGCATCGGCGAACAATGGCCAGCCGAACGCCACCAGGCCGAGCAGCGACGTCACCGCGAGTGCGAGTGCGGACCGCGGTCGCAGCCGGATGAGCCGATGCGCGGTGCTCACGAGGCCGCCTCCAGCGCGGCGGCGACCTCGGGGACCGTGAGCCAGGGGAGCGGTGCCAGAACCTTCGCCACCTGTGGCGCGAACGCCGGCGAGGCCATCACCACGTCTGGCGTGGGTCCCTCGGCCACGACCTCGCCGTCCCCGAGTACGACGGTGCGTCCGGTGACCTCCGCGACCAGCTCGACGTCGTGCGTGGCGAGCACGATCGCGTGACCGTCGAGCGCCAGCTCACGCAGGATCTCCACCAGGCGCCGCTTCGCGCCGTAGTCCAGACCCCGGGTCGGCTCGTCGAGCAGCACCAGCGGCGGCCGCGCGGTCAGGATGATGGCGAGCACCAGGGTGAGCCGCTGGCCCTCCGACATATCCCGCGGATGGGTGTCGTGGTCCAGGCCGGGCGTGAGGCGCTCGAGGAGCGCCCGGCAGGTACCCGGTGGTACGCGGGCGTCGCGGTCGGCGAGCTCGCATTCGCGGGCGACCGAGCCGGCGTACAGCAGGTCCGCGGGCTCCTGCGGAACCAGCCCGACCCGGCGGATGAGGCGCGACGGCTTGGTGTCGCGCGGTACGACCCCGTCGACGTCGACGACGCCGGACGCCGGTTCGACCAGGCCGACGAACGAGCGCAGCAGCGTGGACTTCCCGGCCCCGTTGCCTCCCATCAGGCCCACTATCTCGCCCGCCCGGACCGTGAGCTCGACGCCGCGCAGTCCGTGGATGCCGCCCGCATACGTCACCACCAGATCCCGCGCCGAGGCCAGCTCGTGCCCGGCTGAGCGGAGCCGGGAGGTGTCGTCCGGGGCGTGGCCGGGCGTAAGAGCGGCTCCGGAGGAGCCGCCGGGCGAGGACGACACCTCTCGGCGAAGCGCCCCGAGGGATCGCAGCTGCTCGCGGAGCGGTCCGGCCTCCCGGCGCGCGTCGCGCACCGACATCGGCAGCGGGGACCACCCGGCCAGCTTCCCGAGCTCGACCACCGGAGGCGCGAGAGCGGACACCTCCATGACCTCGATCGGCGTGCCCGCGACCACCGGCAAACCGTCGCCGGGCAGGTAGACCACCCGGTCGGCGTACTGGACCACGCGCTCGAGACGGTGTTCGGCGAGTACGACGGTCAGGCCCAGATCGTGCACCAGGCGGGTGAGGCTCGCGAGCACCTCCTCGGCGGCCTGCGGGTCGAGCGCGCTGGTCGGCTCGTCGAGAACCAGGACCATCGGGTGTGCCGTGAGCACGGATCCGATCGCGACCCGCTGCTGCTGACCTCCGGAGAGGCTCGTCAGCGCGCGGTTCCGGAGTGCGCCGAGTCCGAGCAGGTCGAGGGTCTCCTCCACCCGCTTGCGCATGGTCGCGGGAGCGAGCCCGATCGACTCCATGCCGTACGCCAGCTCGTCCTCCACCACGTCGGTGACGAACCCGTCCAGCGGGTCCTGGCCGACGACCCCCACGACGTCGGCCAGGTCGCGCGGGTGGTGCGTACGGGTGTCGCGGCCGTTCACCGTGATCCGGCCGGACAGCCGGCCTCCGGTGAAGTGCGGGACCAGCCCGTTGATCGTGCGCAGGAACGTGGACTTGCCCGAGCCGGTGTGTCCGATGACCAGGCACAGTTCGCCCTCCGGAATGGTCATGTCGACCCCGGCCAGCGCCGGTCGCGACGCGCCGGCGTACGTCACGGTGACGTCCTCGAACTCGATCATGCGGTCTCCCTCCTCTGGTCGGCCGCCAAGGACGCTTCGAAGGAGCTCCTGGCCGGAGACGACACCGCCCGGTGGAGCGACCCAGACGGAGGCGACGGCGCAAGCCGCGCGGGCAGCGCCGCGATCAGGACGCCGCCGACGGCGATCCACGGCACCTCGGGCACCGCGAGCGGGCCGGGCAGGTGCAACGCGGCGGGATCGACGGCCGCCGTCGCGAACATCGCGGCCGCGGCGGCGAACCCGCAGCCGCTCACCATCCATTCCGGCAGTGCCCACGGGTCGGGCCGGTATCGGGTACGCCGGGTACGCCGGCCACCGACCGCGATCCCGCAGCTGGACAACGCGACACCGGCGAGCAGGGACGGGAGTCCCAGCATCGGGGGTGACGAACCGTCCAGGAGGCCGAACATCCCCACGCACACTCCGAACAGCCCGCCGAACGTCAGCAGGCCGGTGGTCAGCCGGCTGACCCGGCCGGCGTCCGTCGTCCGCCCGTAGCCGCGGGAGTCCATCGACGCGGCCAGCTCCACGGAACGGTCCAACGCACCCTCGAGCACCGGCATCACGGTGCGCGCGAGCGACCGCAGGCCGCGGTCGTCGCGCCCGCGCAGCCGATGCGCCGCCCGCACCCGGGCGGCGTCGGTGACCAGCTGCGGGGCGAAGGTCAATGCCACCACCGTCGCGACCCCGAGCTCGTACAGCGCTCCAGGGACACTGCGCAGCAGCCGCCGGGCACTCGCGAGGGCGTTCGCCGCGCCGACGCAGCACAGGATGGTCGCGAGCTGCAGACCCTCGTAGAACGCGCGGAGCACGGCCTCGGCCGTGACCATCCCGCCGAGCTTGATGCCCGCTGCCGCGTCCGGCAGCGGGATCTCCGGCAGCGTGAACAACACCTCCACGCCCTGTGACTGGCTGGACAGCAGCGACTGCAGCACGACCCGGATCGCGATCACCACGAGGGCGAGCTTCAGGAACGCCGCGTAGGCGTTCGCCCAGGGTGCGTCGCTGCGCCTCGCGGCCACCACCAGACCGGTCACTCCCAGGATGATCAGCAGGATCGCCGGGTTGGTGGTCCTGCTGGCGGCCGCCGCCAACCCGATGGCCCAGAGCCACCATGCCCCCGGATGCAGGTTCCGGGAGTACGACGGGAGATCTACCGGGCGCATGGGCGGGTTCTGGCCGTCGGCGCGGGATCAGGCGCGGGCTCGGGCCACGAGAACCGCCCCGCCGGCCAGTACGACGACCAGGGCGGCGACGCCGGCCAGTGGCCAGGGGAAGCCGCCCTCGTCGCCCTCCTGCTCGGCGCCGGCGTCGGTGGGCTCGGAGCCGGTGGACTCGGCGGCCGCGGCATCCTCCGGCAGCGCGAAGTCGACGGCCGCCTCGTTCGCCGGCACGTCGGCGTTGGCCACGGTCTCCGAGCAGCCGGACGCCGGATAGCCGTTGACGCCGCAGACCAGGCCCTGTCCGGTCCGGACGTCGGCGACCGCCTCCAGGACCTGCTGACCGTTGGCGGCCTCGGGTAAGACGGCGCACGCGGCCTCCGGTTGCGACGGCTGTTCGCCGTTCGGCGCGTCCTCGGCCGTTCCGTAGTCGATCAGCACCGCGAGGCGCTTCTCGCCGTCGCCCGCCTCCGTGTCTCCGCAGACCTCCTCGAAGTCGAGGTCGGTACGCGGCGGACGCTCCGGATTGGCGGCGTTGAGGGCATACCGCCATCCCTCGATCCCGCCGTCCTCCGGTGTGGACTCGGCGGGTCCGACCGGAGACGCGGTCCATTCCCCGTCGTACTGGTAGTAGCCCCAGAACTTGTACGCCGGGGCCTCCGCGTGCGCGAACGGCGAGAGCGTAAGGAGAAAGGTGAGCGAGAACAGTGTGATGAGGGCGCGGACGATGCGCCGGTGCACGGTCGCCATGGCGAGCCTTTCCAGGTGCGGTTCCGAGACCGAACCGGACCGGACACCCGGCGCCACGAGGGCTGCTGGATCGACGACCCGGCTCCGCCCCGCAGACCTCGACGGATGGATGGAGCCGCTCGTCACTGCGGGCGTTCCGGCTCGCCCGCGCCGAGATCTGCCGAGATCTGCGGCGTGAGCCTACGGTTGCGGGTCAGCGCCGGACTTGGACCGGCTTCCCCTGCCGTGACGTTCTTGCTGACAAGACATTCCCACGTGCGGCCGCCGTACGTCAAAGCAACACTGAGTTAGGCTCGCCACACGAAGACGCACTCGGACAGGAGAGCACCCGATGCCGTGGCTATGGCGGATCGAGGACGAGTCCGGCAACGAGGTGAGCCTGCCGGACCTCGCCGGTCAGGAGTTCCCGGCGCAGGGCGATGCCGAGACCTGGCTCGGAGAGATCTGGCGCGACCTGGTCGCGGCCGGCGCCGACGCCGTCACCCTGCTGGAGGACGATCGCGAGGTGTACGGCCCGATGAGCCTGCACGCGCCGGGCTCGGAGTGACGCAGTCGGCCCGGTGCCGGTGAGCCGTCAGCCGCGCTTGCGGGGCGAGGAGTTCTCGGTGTGCGACGGGTCGCGTTCCACCAGCGGTTCCAGGACCTCGTCGATCGTGGTGAGCAGGCCGGGGTCCAGCTTCACGCCGCTGGCCCGGACGTTCTCCGTCACCTGATCGGGCCGCGAGGCGCCGATGATCGCGGTGGAGACGTTGGGGTTCTGGAGCACCCAGGCGATCGCGAGCTGCGCCATGGACAGCCCGGCCTCGTCGGCCAGCGGCTTGAGCTCCTGGACCCGGCCGACGACGTCATCGTTCAGGTAGCGCGAGATGAACTGCGCGCCCTCCTTGTCGTCGGTCGCGCGTGAGCCCGACGGCGGCGGTTGCCCGGGCACGTACTTCCCGGTCAGCACGCCTTGGGCGATCGGCGACCAGACCACCTGGCCGATGCCCAGCTCCTGTGACGTGGGTATGACCTCGGCCTCGATGACCCGCCACAACATGTTGTACTGCGGCTGGTTGGAGACGAGCGGGATCTTCAGCTCGCGGGCCAGCTCATGACCGGCGCGGATCTGGTCGGCCGTCCACTCGGAGACGCCGATGTACAGAACCTTTCCCTGGCGTACGACGTCGGCGAACGCCTCCATCGTCTCCTCGAGCGGAGTCCCGTGGTCGTAACGATGTGCCTGATAGAGATCGACGTAGTCGGTGCGCAGCCGCCGCAGCGAGCCGTTGATGGACTCGTGGATGTGCTTGCGGGACAACCCCTGGTCGTTGGGGCCACCGGGTCCGGTCGGCCAGAAGACCTTGGTGAAGATCTCCAGGGACTCGCGGCGCTCACTCTCCAGCGCGCGGCCGAGCACCGACTCGGCGGCGGTGTTCGCGTAGACGTCGGCCGTGTCGAAGGTCGTGATGCCCTCGTCGAGGGCCCGCCGCACGCAGGCCTTGGCCTGCTCCTCCTCGACCTGTGAGCCGTGCGTGATCCAGTTGCCGTAAGCGATCTCGGAGATCTTGAGACCGCTGCTGCCGAGATTCCGGAACTCCATGGCCCCGACCCTAAGGGGGGCCGGCGACCGCGGTGTCGGGGGAGGGGTCAGTGGTAGACGTCGGGGAGTGGCTGGCCGACCTTGACCTGAGGCTTGGGCATCCGGAGCCGGCGAAGCTGGGTGCTGCGCAGCAGGCCGTACAGCTTCGCGCCGCGGGTACCGCCCTCGGGGAAGCGCCTATTGAGCTCGCGGCCGAGCCGCCACATGACCAGGACGCTGTCGATCGTGGTCACGACGATCATCAGCATCCACATCGTCACCACCATGTTGGCCGCCCAGGCGGTGCCGAGGAAGCTCAGCATCAGGATCATGAGGAGTACCGGCAGGAGGAACTCGGCTGCGCTCCGCCGGACGTCGATGAAGTCGCGCACGTACCGGCGTACTGGTCCCTTGTCCCGGTTGGGGAGGTAGCGCTCGTCGCCGGACGCCATCGCCTGCCGGGCCATCTGCCGCCGCGAGCGCGTCCGCTCCTTCTGCAGGGCCGCGGCCTCCTTGCGGTTGCGCGGTGGAGTCATGCGCTTCTTCCGCTCGGCCTCGGCCTCCTTCCGCTTGGGGGTGGGCCGGCCCTTGCCGTCCAGATGCTCCGTCCCGTCCTCCTGGACGGTCTCGGGCTCGCTCTTCCTCGCCGTACGACGACCAAACACGGATGTTGCCTCTCGAAAGAAACTCGGGCGTTCAACTCTACTGGGACCTCCGGCCTCGCCTGCGGCCGGACGCCGACGTAAGGTTAACTCCACATAACGCGTCGAATCCCATCATGAGCAAGGGGGCGCCTCCGCCACATGAGCATCATGAAGCGTATGGGTCTGATTTTCAGGTCCAAGGCCAACAAGGCCCTCGACCGAGCCGAGGACCCACGAGAGACCCTCGACTACAGCTATCAGAAGCAACTCGAGCTCCTGCAGAAGGTGCGCCGTGGTGTGGCCGACGTGGCCACCAGCCGCAAACGGATCGAGCTGCAGCTCAACCAGATGGAGCAGCAGTCCACCAAGCTTCAGGGCCAGGCGCAGAAGGCGCTGTCGATGGGGCGCGAGGACCTCGCTCGCGAGGCCCTCACGAGGCGGTCCGGCCTGCAGCAGCAGGTGGAGTCCCTGCAGCAGCAGCACGCCGCCCTCCAGGGCGAGGAGGAGAAACTGACCATGGCCTCGCAGCGGCTGCAGGCCAAGGTCGAGTCGTTCCGTACCCGCAAGGAGACCCTCAAGGCCACCTACACGGCGGCCGAGGCGCAGACCAAGATCGGCGAGGCGTTCAGCGGCATCTCCGAGGAGATGAGCGACGTCGGGCTCGCCGTACAACGCGCCGAGGACAAGACGGCCCAGATGCAGGCCCGCTCCGGCGCGATCGACGAGCTGATCTCGTCCGGTGCGCTCGAGGACGTCAGCGTGCCGGGCGGCGGCGAGGACGACATCAGCCGGGAACTCGACGCCATGTCGTCGGACGACGACGTGGAGCTCGAGCTCGCGCGCATGCGCCAACAGGTCGAGGGGTCCGGCGAGGCGCCGAAGGCGCTCGACTCGCAGGCCGAGGCCGGCGCGTCGGCCGAGCAGCCGCAGTCGAAGTCCGAGGAGGAGCAGGCATGATCGTGCGTATCCTCGGCGAGGGCCAATGGGATGTGGACGACGGCGAGCTCGACCGGCTGAACGAGCTCGACGACAAGCTCGAACACGCGGTGGCCGAGGGTGACGAGTCGACGTTCCGTACGTCGCTCGACGGTCTCCTGGCGGCCGTACGCAAGGTGGGAGCTCAGGTCGGAGTGGAAGAGCTGGTCGACTCCGACCTCATACTCCCGATGTCCGACGCGACGCTCGACGAGGTCAAGCACATGCTGGCCGACGACGGCCTGATCCCCGGCTGAGTTCCTCAGCGATCTCTTGGGTTAGCCAGCCATACTGGAACTCTAGGGAAGAAGGGGCACTATGGCACGCACGCGCTTCATCAGGGACGGCGGTCTCACGTCGAGGATGTTCCTCGTCATGGCATTGCTGGCCGTCCTGTACCTCGGATTCATGGCGGCGCTGATCGCGTCGGGCACCAGTACGGCGTTCGTGATCGTGCTCGCGGCCGGCATCGGGATCGCGCAGTGGTACTTCTCCGACAAGATGGCGCTGGCGTCGATGCGTGCCCGCCAGGTGACTCCGCAGCAGGCGCCGGAGCTGCACGGCATGATCGAGCGGCTCTGTGCGATGGCCGACATGCCCAAGCCGCGGGTCTACGTCGCGGACATGGACATGCCGAACGCCTTCGCCACCGGGCGGTCCCCGAAGCATTCGGCGGTCGCGGTGACTACCGGGATCATGCGGCGGCTCGACGCGCGCGAGCTCGAGGGCGTGCTCGCGCACGAGCTCTCCCACGTGGCGCACCGTGACGTCGCAGTGATGACGATCGCGTCCTTCCTCGGCGTACTCGCCGGCCTGATCACCCGGTGGGGTCTGTTCTTCGGAGGCGGCGGCGGCCGCAACAACAATGCCGCGTTGCCGTTCCTGGTGATCTGGCTGATCAGCATCGTGGTGGCCGCGATCAGCTTCCTGCTGACCCGGGTGCTGTCCCGCTACCGCGAGCTGTGCGCCGACCGCTCCGGCGCGTACCTCACCGGCCAGCCCTCCGCGCTGGCGTCGGCCCTGACGAAGATCTCCGGCGACATGGCGCGAATCCCCACCCGGGACCTGCGGTCCGCGGAGCCGCTGAACGCGTTCTTCATCGCCCCGGCGCTCAAGGGCGCGAACATGCACTCGCTGCTCGCGACGCACCCGCCGCTGGAGAAGCGACTGGACCAGCTCGCCCAGATCTCGGCCCAGCTCGGCCGCCCGATGTGAGGGCTCGGATCGCATGGGGTTCCTAGACGCGGTACTCGGCCGCCGCAAGCCGGTCAAGCCCGACCTGGACCAGCTCTTCGCCCTGCCCTCGGCGGCGATCACCCTGCAGGTGAGCGGCGGGTTCAAGCCGACCGGCGTCGGCTCGGTCTGCTACCGGGCGACCGAGGGCGCGGCGTTCGCCGCGACGCAGGACGACGTACAGCAGCTGCTGGACGCCGACGGCGGCCCGGCGGTCGAGCGCGTGACCGACCGCTTCGGGTTCACCTGGCTGGTCTGTCGGCAGGAACCGGACGCGGTCTCCGACCTGGTGACCGAGCTGCACGCCGTCAACCGCGCGCTGGAGGACAACGGGTTCGGCCCGTCCCTGCTGTGCTCGCTGGTGAGCTTCCGGAACGACGACGGCACCAAGCTCGGCCTGGTCTACCTCTACAAACAAGGCACGTTCTACCCGTTCGTGCCTCAGGGCGGGGAGCGCCGGGACAACGCCCTGGAGCTGCAGGTGCGCGGCATGCTGGAGAACGACCTCACCGTCGAACCCGAGCTCGGCCGCTGGCTCGCGGTCTGGGGCGCACCCGGGCTGTAGCCCTTCGGCATCTCGGCGCAGAGGAAGGGTGCAGCGTCAGTCGCCGGGAAGGGCGAGCATCCGGTCGAGCGCGACCTTCGCCCAGTGCTCGGTGTCGGTGTCCACCTGGATCCGGTTGACCACCCGGCCGTCCACGAGGTTCTCCAGCGCCCACACGAAATGCGGCAGGTCGATGCGGTTCATCGTCGAGCAGAAGCACACCGTCTTGTCGAGGAACACGACGGTCTTGTCGGGATGCCGGTCGGCCAGCCGCTGCACCAGGTTGAGCTCCGTGCCAACCGCCCAGGCGGAGCCGGCGGGCGCGGAGTCGATGGTCTTGATGATGAACTCCGTCGAGCCGATCAGGTCGGCCCTGGTCACCACCTCGTGGGTGCACTCCGGATGCACCAGCACCTGTACGCCGGGGATGCGGGCGCGCACGTCGTCCACGCACTCGGCCGAGAACCGTCCGTGTACAGAGCAATGCCCGCGCCACAGGATCATCCGCGCGTTCCGGAGCTGCTCGTGGCTGAGGCCGCCGTCCGGAAGGCGCGGGTCGTAGACCACGCAGTCGTCGAGCGACATTCCCAGCTCTCGTACGGCGGTGTTGCGGCCCAGATGCTGGTCGGGAAAGAACAGCACCTTCTCGCCCTGCTCGAACGCCCACCCCAGAGCACGCCGCGCGTTCGAGGACGTGCACACCGCGCCTCCGTTGCGGCCGCAGAACGCCTTGATGTCGGCGCTGGAGTTCATGTACGTGATCGGCACGGTCACGTCCGCGAGTCCGGCGTCGGTCAGCACGTCCCAGGCGTCCTCGACCTGGGTGATCCGGGCCATGTCGGCCATCGAGCAACCGGCGGCGAGGTCCGGAAGGACGACCTGCTGGTGGTCGGCGGTCAGGATGTCGGCCGACTCGGCCATGAAGTGCACACCGCAGAAGACGATGTAGGCCGCCTCGGGGCGCGCCGCCGCCTCCCGCGCCAGCTTGAACGAGTCCCCGGTGACGTCGGCGAACCGGATCACCTCCTCACGCTGGTAGTGGTGTCCGAGGACGAACAGCGAGTCTCCGAGCCTCGCCTTCGCGCTGCGGGCGCGTTCGACGAGGTCGGGATCGGACGGCGCCGGCAGCTCACCCGAACACTGGACACCGCGCTCGGCATCCGGATCGGCGCCGCGACCGAGCACTAACAGGGGTAGGTCGGTAGTGGTCACGTCACAGGCTCCTGGGGGTCCTGAGGGGATCTTCCATGGTTCCACATCCCTTGGCCGCGCCGATCGGTCGTCCGAGGAGCGACCACCGGAGACCCGGCCGTAGACCGTCTTGCGGTGTTGGGCCGGGAAACGGTGGCGGAGTGCATGCTCCGTGCCGGACGGCACGCTCAGAGAAAATGCCCGGACGGGATATAGGGCATCGGGGGCGTCATGTTCCGGAGGGCGAGGAACTCGCGCGACCGCACCTGCAGTCCCGCGGCCAGTCCCGTGTCGATCGCCCACTCCTGCTCCGGGGTCACGTAGCCGAACGACACCGGCTCGTCTCGGGACGCCTCGGCCAGTGAATGCCAGAGCAGGGCGGTCGCGGTCCGCCGGTTCGACGCCGCCAGCAGGTACGGTCCGCCGTCCGGATAGAGGTAGCAGTAGCCGCGGCCGTTGGGTCGGTCGATCAGCACCAGCCGGTGGGTCCGCGCCATCAGCTCGTGATCGGGCCCGTGTGCGGCACCGCGAATCAGCCGGTCCACGGTGTTCAGCAGGTCGGCGTCGCTCGGGCTGCCCTCCCGTACGTGCTCGACCACCGGGAGCGCGGCCCGCTGTACCAGACCCCGCAGCACCATCGTCGGGTGCAGGGTGAACCCGGCCAGCCGGTACCGGCGCACCGCCCGCGGGTCGTGTGAGGAGCAGATCATGCCCCGCAGGCAGCCCTCGCTGTGGCCCAGCGCGGCGTCCAGGAGCAGCCTGCCGACACCACGCTGCTGGGTGCCCGGGAGGACGGCGTACGTCGACAGGCCCCACAGGTCCTCACGCCGCAGCGAGGTCGCCGCGCCGAGCAGGCGCCTGCGGTCCTCCGCCACCCAGCATCCGCCCGGGTCGCGCTCGACGAGGTGTCGGCAGCGGCGGCGCCACTCCGCGCGTCGCTCGGCCGAACGCCGCCGGGGTACCGGCCAGTCCGCCGGCCGGGTCCGCACCTGGAGGTCGTGGAAGGTATCGCGGGTCAGGGACTCGACGGCGTCGACGTCCTCGATCCGCATCGGTCGTACCAGCACCCGGCCAACCTAATCGCATCGAGCCTCGGCAAGGATGGAGGCATGCGCGTCCTGATCGCTCCCGACAAGTTCGCCGGCACGCTGACCGCTGTGCACGCCGCGGAGGCGATGGCCGAGGGATGGCGCCGGCACGCACCCGGCGACGAGGTCCGCTGCGTGCCGATGGCCGACGGCGGGCCGGGCTTCATCGATGTGCTCCACGCCAGTCTCGGGGGTGAGCTGCTCGGCGTCTGGACGGCCGACCCGTTCGACGCCAAGGTGCCGGCGAGCATCCTGATGGTCGGCGACACGGCGTACATCGAGAGCGCCCAGGCGTGCGGCCGCCATCTGGTCGACCTGGAGCGGGACGACCCGGAGACGGCGAGCACCGGCGGCGTGGGGATGCTGCTGATGATGGCGCTCGACGAGGGCGCCCGCGCGCTGGTCGTCGGACTCGGCGGATCGGGTACGAACGACGGCGGCGCCGGCATGCTGAATGCCCTCGGCGCCCGGGTCAAGGACGAGGTCGGCAGCCTCAAGTCGGGCGCGCGCGGGCTCGGTGGAATCCGCGGGGTCGACCTCGGATTGTGCTTCGACTCCCTCCACGGTGCCAGGATCGTGGCCGCGACCGACGTCGACGGCCCGCTCCTCGGGCTCCGGGGGGCCACGAACGTGTACGGCGAGCAGAAGGGGATCGCGGAGGAGCGCAAGCCGTTCATCGACTCCTGCCTGGATGATTTCGCGAACGGGACCGACCGGAAGCTCGCCGACGCCACGGGTGCCGGCGCCGCCGGCGGGCTGGGGTTCGGCCTGCTGCTCCTAGGGGCGGAACGGGAGTCCGGCGTGCGTCTCGTGGCCGAGTCGGTAGAGCTCGCGGAGCACGCCGCCTGGGCTGACGTCGTGGTGACCGGGGAGGGGTCGTTCGACTTCCAGTCCGGCCGGGGCAAGGTGGTCCACGGGGTGGCTCAGGTGGCCGCGGAGGCGTTGCGGCCATGCGTCGTGCTGGCCGGACAGGTGTTCGTCGGGTCCCGGGAGATGCGGGCCATGGGGGTCGAGTCGGCGTACTCCATGGTCGAGCTGGTCGGAACCGAGCGCTCGTTCGCCCAGCCGCGCGAGAGCCTTGTCCAGGTTTCGGAGAGAATCGCCCGTACCTGGTCGCATTGAGCATGCCGGGCCCCATGGCTGGGGAACCCGGGCCGGATATGCGACCATGGGAATGATCTCGGCGCGTGCCGTCGTTGTGTGATCAGGCGGCCGACGTACGCCGGACCGACGCACCGAGGAGAGACACCAGATGACGGTTCAGAGCGACACCGCGACGCAGGAGAAAGTGATCGGCGCCACGCTCACGGAAGGGGCGGCCGGAAAGGTCAAGAGCCTCCTCGAGCAGGAGGGTCGAGACGACCTGCGGCTGCGGATCGCGGTTCAGCCTGGCGGCTGCTCCGGGCTCCGCTACCAGCTGTTCTTCGATGAGCGCAGTCTCGACGGCGATGTCGTCGCGGAGTTCGGCGGCGTCAATCTCGTGGTCGACCGGATGAGCGTGCCGTACCTCCACGGCGCGACGATCGACTTCGTCGACACCATCGAGAAGCAGGGGTTCACCATCGACAACCCCAACGCCACTGGTTCCTGCGCCTGCGGCGACTCCTTCCACTGACAGACGTCCCGAAGAGGCGCCTCCCGACAACGCCGTCGGAGGCGCCTCTTTCATGCCCGTCCGTCCGCCGCTCGAGCATCAGCTGATACGGCGTACTAGGTACAACGCGGCGTCGTCCGTTGCGGGACGCTCCCCGGCATATTCCTGGTCCCGCATTCGGCACCACGCGGGTACGTCGGCCCGCGCCGCGGGATCGTCCGCGACCACCCCGATCACCTGACCGATCTCGATCTCGCCGAAGCGCTTGCTGAGCTCGATGATGGGCCGGGGACAGCGCATACCCGTGCAGTCGACGACCAGAGCGGGCTCCGGCCCGGGTTCGGCGCTCATGCTCGTTCCACCGCGGTCGGCATGCTCAGAGCCCCACCCTCGCGCGCTGCTGTGTGACGACTTCGGGAAGCTGGGCCACGAACCGTTCGACCTCGTCCTCCGTGGTGTCCCGGGTCAGTGACACGCGCACGTTGCCGTGGGTAAGCGCCCCCATCGCCGCGAGCACGTGGCTCGGCTCCAGGGTGCTCGCCGTACAGGCCGACCCGCTCGCCACGCCGAATCCACGCCGCGCCAGCTCGGTCACCAGCGCCTCGCCGTCGACGTTCAGGCAGGAGAACGTCACCAGATGCGGGAGCCGCCGGTCGGGGTCACCCACCACCTCGACGTCCGGAATGGTCGCCGCCACCTCGGTGCGGATGCGGTCCACCAGCTCCGACTGCCGCCGTGTGGTCTCCGCGCGTTCGGCCACGACCGCCTGCAGCGCGGCGGCCGCCGCGAGCGCGCCCGGCACGTTGACATAGCCGCGCTCGTCGTCCGGCCACGGCTGCCGCCAGCGCACGCCCTTGCGCACGGCCAGCACGCCGATCCCGGACGGACCACCCCACTTCCGGGCGCTGGCGGCCAGCACCGACCAGCCGCGAGTCGGCTCCACCCGGCCCGCGGCCGCGGCCGCGTCGACCAGCAGCGGGACGCCGGCGTCGTGGCAGATCGCGGCCACGTCCTCGACCGGCTGGATGGTTCCCACCTCGTGGTTGGCCTGCTGCAGGCAGGCGACGGCCACCTCCGGCCCGGTCGCCTCCGCTGCGAACTTCTCCGGGTCCACTCGCCCGGTGGCGTTCACCGGCACCGAGCGGACCTCACCGCCCCGCCCGGCCAGCCAGGCGGCGGTGTGCAGTACGGCGGAGTGCTCGACCGCCGAGTGCACGACGACCCTTCCGACGCGTTCTCGGGCCGCTGCCGCGCCGGCCAGTCCGGCCTGGATCGCCGCGGTCCCGCTCGGGGTGAAGGTCACCTCGTCGTGGCGCGCTCCCAGCAGGTGCGCGACGACCTCGCGGGCGTTGTCGAACAGCAGCGCGGCCCGGCGTCCCGGCTGATGCAACGCGCGCGGGTCGGCCCACCCGTCGTCGTACGCCGCGAGCAGCACTTCCTTCGCCGCCGGATGCAGCGGTTCCGTGGTCGCGGCGTCGAGATAGACCGTCTCCTCCACACCCACGACGCTAGCCACACCTACCGGCTCGTCCATGCCCGGGTACGGCTACGTTAGGGTTTGATCCGAGTAACGAGTCAGCCAGAAAGGCTTTCCGTGGGTCCCAGTCTCACCGAGCAGGCCACTCGACCCCAATGGTGGCGCAGGCTCATTTTCGTATCGACCACTGCGGTCGCTCTCGTCGTACTGTCGGGTTGTTCGAACGAGCAGGTTCGCGAGCTGAAGGCGCTCGGCCTGCCGGAGGCGGCCAGCAGCTCGGCCGACCACATCTTCCCGCTGTGGATCGGCTCCTGGATCGCGGCCGGCGTCATCGGCGTCTTCGTGTGGGGCCTGATGGTCTGGGCGGTGATCCGGTACCGCAAGCGCGGAGACGAGGTGCCCACCCAGATCCGCTACCACCTGCCGCTCGAGGTGCTCTACACGGTCGTCCCGTTCGTCGTGATCTTCGTGCTCTTCTACCACACGGTGGTCACGCAGAACGACGTCCTGAACGAGGAGAACCCGGACTACCAGGTGGTCGTGGTCGGCCAGCAGTGGTCGTGGTCCTTCAACCATCTGGGCGAGGACGGGCTGGACGCCACCGGTGCACCCGCATCGGAGACGAACGACGTCCACGTCGTCGGGACGCCGGCCGATGCCCCGGAGCTGGTGCTTCCGGTCGACCGGAGGGTGCAGTTCACGCTCCGCTCACAGGATGTGATCCACTCCTTCTGGATCCCGGCGTTCTACTTCAAGATGGACGTCGTACCCGGCCGCGAGAACTCCTGGGTGACCACGCCGACCGAGGAGGGGGAGTTCACCGGCAAGTGCGCCGAGCTCTGCGGCCTCTATCACTCCCGGATGTTGTTCACCGTCCGGGTCGTGAGCCAAGCTGAATATGATGCCTACATCGAGGAACTGCGTGCGCGCGGTGACACCGGCGCGGTCTTCGGGAAGTCGGACGTCGACACTGTCGCGGGCCTCGAATCCGAGGGTGAGAACGGAGGCAGCGGCGAATGACGACCATCGACACCTCGGCGCGAATCGGTGCGGAGGAGCAGCCCAGAAGGCAGCTCGGCACGAAGCTCGCGAGCTGGGCGAAGAGCACCGACCACAAGGTGATCGGCAACCTCTACCTGGTCACGTCGTTCGGGTTCTTCATCTTCGCCGGTGCGATGGCAATGATCATGCGTGCCGAGCTGGCGTACCCGGGCAGCCAGGTGGTCGAGGACGGCGTCTACAACCAGCTGTTCACGATGCACGGCGCGATCATGCTGCTGCTGTTCGCCACGCCGCTGTTCGTCGGCTTCGCCAACGTGGTGATGCCGCTGCAGATCGGCGCGCCCGACGTGGCGTTCCCGCGACTGAACATGTTCAGCTACTGGCTGTTCCTCTTCGGCGGCCTGATCGTCGTGTCGGGCTTCCTCACCCCGGGCGGCGCGGCCGACTTCGGCTGGTTCGCCTACACGCCGCTGTCGAACGAGGTCTCCTCACCGGGTGTCGGCGGCGACCTCTGGATCATGGGCCTGTGGATGGCGGGTCTCGGGACCATCCTCGGAGCGGTCAACTTCGTCACCACGATCTTCTGCATGCGGGCGCCGGGCATGACGATGTTCCGGATGCCGATCTTCACGTGGAACATCCTCGTCACCAGCCTGCTGGTGCTGATCGCGTTCCCGATCCTGGCCGGTGCGTTGCTGTCCCTGGAGGCCGACCGGATCCTGGGTGCGCACATCTTCGACGCGGCCAACGGCGGCGCCATCTTGTGGCAGCACCTGTTCTGGTTCTTCGGGCATCCCGAGGTCTACATCATCGCCCTGCCGTTCTTCGGCATCATCACCGAGGTGCTGCCGGTGTTCAGCCGCAAGCCGATCTTCGGCTACATCGGGCTGGTCGGCGCCACGCTCGGGATCGCGGCCCTGTCGGTCGCGGTCTGGGCGCACCACATGTTCGTGACCGGTGCGGTGAACCTGCCGTTCTTCTCGTTCATGACGTTCCTGATCGCGGTACCGACCGGGGTGAAGTTCTTCAACTGGATCGGCACCATGTGGGGCGGCTCGCTGTCGTTCGACACCCCCATGCTGTGGGCGATCGGCTTTCTGACGACGTTCCTGTTCGGCGGCCTGACCGGCATCATCCTCGCGTCGCCGCCGCTGGACTTCGCGCTGTCCGACTCCTACTTCGTGGTGGCGCACTTCCACTACGTGGTGTTCGGCACCGTGGTCTTCGCCATGTTCGCCGGGTTCTACTTCTGGTGGCCGAAGATGACCGGCCGGATGCTCGACGAGACGCTCGGCAAGATCCACTTCTGGATGCTGTTCATCGGGTTCCATCTGACGTTCCTGGTGCAGCACTGGCTCGGTGCCGAGGGCATGCCGCGGCGGTACGCCGACTACCTGGTGGAGGACGGTTTCACCACTCTCAACCAGGTGTCGACCATCGGTGCCTTCCTGCTCGGCATGTCCAACCTGCCGTTCTTCTGGAACGTGTGGAAGTCGCGGAACAACCCCAAGGTCGGCGTCGACGACCCGTGGGGGTGGGGCCGATCGCTGGAGTGGGCGACCTCGTGTCCGGCCCCCCGGCACAACTTCGTCGAGATTCCGCGGATCCGCTCCATCAATCCGGCGTTCGACCTGCACCACCCCGACATCGGTGTTCCGCTGAACCCCGAACCGGTCGGGGTGACGGCCGGTGGATCCACCGATGAGGGCGGGTCACAAGAGTTGACCGGTGAGGACGGAGAGGACCGCACGTGAGGATCGAGGCCTGGGTTTTCGCGATGAACGCAGCGTTTTTCGCGTTGATCACGCCGATCTACTGGGTGATGTCCGAGGACTGGACGGGTACGAGCGCCCTCGTCATGACGACGGCGCTTGCGCTCCTGGTGGCGTTCTATCTCGGCTTCACCGCTCGGCGGATGGACGAGCGACCGGAGGATCGCAAGGAGGGGGAGATCGCCGAGGGCGCCGGCGAGCTGGGGTTCTTCCCGCCGTACTCGTGGTGGCCGCTGTTCAGTGCGCTCGCGCTGGTGGTGTGCGTCCTCGGCGTGGTGTTCGGTTGGTGGCTGCTCCTGATCGGCATCGGCTTCGGGACGGTCACGCTCACCGGTTTCGTCATGGAGTACT
>WHTJ01000059.1 GCA_009377795.1 Propionibacteriales bacterium
GACGGTTCACCGGTGACGCTGGGGGTCGCGGATCACCTGATGGCGTTCACGAACGACGGCGACAAACAGGAAGCGATCACGACGTTCCTCGACTACTTCTTCTCGGCCGAGGTCTACACCAACTGGGTCGACACTGAGGGCTTCCTTCCCACCACCAAGTCGGGCGCGGACGAGCTGGCCGGCAAGGAGGAGATCCAGACCTTCCTCGAGCTGCTGCCGGACGCGAAGTTCTACCCGAGCACGAACGGCGCCTGGTCGGCCACACAGGGCGCGCTGCAGAGCCTGGTCGGACAGATCGACCAGGGCAAGGAGCCCAACGCAGTGCTGGAACAGATCCAGGCCAAGGCCGACGACGCCTCCTGACCCTGAGTCCTGAGCCAGTGCCGGCCCCAAACTTCGCGCCGAGATTGCACTTCTGGTCGGTTCCGAGTCGACCAGAACTGCAATCTCGGCGCGAAGGGGTATGCGCGCGGTGATGAGACGCCTCGGCCCGCTGCCGTGGCTGGCCCCCGTCCTGCTGCTGATCGCCGGTGTGGTGCTGTTCCCGGCCGCCTACATGGGCTGGACCTCGCTGCGGGATCTCTCCGAGTACGGCATCGACCGTGGAGCGGCCGGACTGGAGAACTACCGCAACCTGTGGGAGTTCCCCGACCTCGGGCGGATCCTGTTCAACACCGTGGTGTGGGTCGTGGGCGTCGTCGGTAGCACGGTGCTGATCTCGCTCGGCCTCGCACAGTTCCTCAACAAGGCCTTTCCCGGGCGCCGGATCGTGCGGCTGGCCGTGATCGTGCCCTGGGCGGCGAGCGTCGTGATGACCGCCACGGTCTTCTACTACGGGCTGGATGCGTTCTACGGCCTGATGAACCAACTGTTCGTCGACATCGGCATCCTGGACAAGCCGTACGGCTTCACGAAGAACGCGTTGTCGGCGTTCGTCGTGTCGATGGTGGTCGCGGTGTTCGTGTCCCTGCCGTTCACCACATACACCCTGCTGGCCGGCCTGCAGGCGATTCCTTCCGAGGTGCTGGAGGCCGCCGAGGTCGACGGCGCCTCGAGGTGGCGCAGCTACCGGCACATCGTGCTGCCGAATCTGCGCGCCGCCCTGGCGGTCGCGACGATCATCAACATCATCAACGTGTTCAACTCGCTGCCGATCCTGCGCACGATCACCGGGAGCATTCCGGGGTACGAGGCGGACACCACGACCACGCTGATCTTCAAGTACATCCAGACCGAGCGGCAGGTCGACACCGCCAGCGCGCTCAGCGTGGTCAACTTCGGACTCGTGCTCGTGATCATCCTCGTCTACCTGGCGGTGGTTCGCCCGATGCAGGAGGACTGAGTCGTGGTGGACGTGCTGTCTCGCGCGGAAGGGACCGAGGTCCCTCGCCGTCGTCGTACGCCGGGCAAGAAGTCGGGTGGGAGACGGCCGTGGCTGATGGCCGCCGGGGGCGCGGTGATCGCGCTGGTGTTCATCGCGCCGTACCTGCTGATGCTGGTGGGCTCGTTCAAGAGCCGCGCGGACATCCTCGGCGTACCGCCGACGTATCTGCCCGAGAGCTGGCATCCGCACAACTACGTCGGCATGTGGGACACGCCGGAGACGCCGCTTCCGTACAACCTGGTGAGCACGATCGTGATCTCGGTCTGCGCGACGCTGCTCGTACTCGTTGTCGCGATGCCGGCGGCGTACTACACCGCGCGGCACCGCTTCCCCGGACGGTTGGCGTTTTTGCTGCTGGTGTTGGTGACCCAGATGCTGCAGCCGACCGTGCTGGCGGCCGGGCTGTACCGGGAGTTCCTGACTCTGGGGATCGACGACACCTGGCTCGCGATGATCTTGGTCAACGCGGCGTTCAACCTGGCGTTCGCGGTGTGGATCATGCACAGCTTCTTCGGCGGCGTACCCAAGGAGATCGACGAGGCGGCCACCCTCGACGGGGCGTCCCGGCTCAAGATCCTGCGGCACGTCATGCTGCCGCTGGTGTGGCCCGGGATCGTCACCGCGATCATCTTCACGTTCGTCGCCAGCTGGAACGAGTTCGCCGCCAGCCTGGTCATCCTCACCACGGACAAGAACCAGCCGTTGACGGTCGCGTTGACCAAGTTCGTCGGCCAGTACGAGACGTCGTGGCAGTACGTCTTCGGCGTATCGATCGTCGGTATCGTCCCTGTCGTGATTCTCTTCGCCCTGATCGAGAAGCGGCTGGTCGCCGGCCTGACGGCGGGCGCCGTCAAGTGAGCGAGCCGACCACTCCGGATCGCTCTCGGCGGTGGCGCGCCCTGCTCGACCTGCTGGCCGAACGGGGCAGGCTGTCGGTCGTCGAAGCGGCGGCCTCCCTGGGGGTTTCCGAGGCCACCGTACGGCGCGACTTCACCGCCCTGGCTGCGCAGCAGCTGGTCACGCGCACGCACGGCGGCGTGGTGGCCACCGCCGTCGCATACGACCTGCCGGCCCGTTACCGGCCCGGCGGCGCCGATGCGGCCAAGGAACGGATCGCCGCCGCGGCCGCCGACCTGGTGGAGCCGGGCATGGTGGTCGGGTTCAACGGGGGTACGACGACCTCGGCGACGGCTCGGCGGATGGCCGGCCGCACTGACCTCGTCGAGACGTCGTCCACCACCCCGACGGTCACCGTCGTCACGAACGCACTCAACATCGCGACCGAGATGGTGTTGCGGCCGCGCATCCGTACCGTCTCGCTGGGCGGTGTCGCGCGCCCGGAGTCGTACGAGCTGACCGGGCCGCTGGCCTCCCTGGTGCTGAACGAGCTCTGGCTGGACCTGTTGATGCTCGGGGTCGACGGATTCTCGCTGGACGGTGGCGCGTCGTGTGGGCACGAGGGCGAGGCCGGGACCAACGCGTTGATGGTGGACCGGGCGAGCAAGGTCGTGGTGGTGGCCGGCTCGGAGAAACTCGGACGGCGCGCGTTTGCCCGAATCTGCGATGTGACAGAGGTATCCGTTCTGGTTACGGACAGTGGTATCGACCCCGCGTTCGTGTCGGGGCTCCGCGAGGCCGATGTGGAAGTCCTCACGGTCTGAGTGCGCGAGGGCAGGATTTCACTGGATCGTGTGCAGCCTTGGGGGTGGCCCGTGCGTACTCTCGATGGGATGTCCGGCCGCGCACGGCGGCTGGGCATTTGCCGCTGGTTCCCCGCATACTGTCGGGGGCGGTCTGCCACGGACCCGGGACCGGGTAGACCGACGTAGACAGCGACTCACGGGACAGGAGCGATGACCGAGGGAGTGCGCAAGCTCGAGAAACCGCCTCATCGGCGGCTCAAGAGGTTCCTGAAGTGGACGTTCTGGCTGGGTTTCGTCGGATTGGTCGCGGGTGCGGGCCTGGTCGTGGTCGGCTATCTGATGATCGACGTTCCCAACCCGCACAAGGAGTTCCAGGCCAACACCACGACGGTCTACTACGCCGACGGCAAGCACAAGCTGGGCACCTTCGAGCTGCAGAATCGCACCAACGTCGCGCTGTCCGACGTGCCCCAGCACGTCCAGGACGCCGTCGTCGCCGCCGAAAACCGCTCGTTCTGGGACGACAGCGGAATCGACCCGGCCGGGATCATCCGGGCCGCCTTCTCCAACGTGAGTAGTGGCGACGCCACGCAGGGTGCATCCACGATCACCCAGCAGTACGTCAAGATCCTCTATCTCAACCAGGAGCAGACCTACACCCGCAAGCTCAAGGAGGCGTTCCTCGCGGTCAAGCTCGAACAGCGGGCCTCGAAGGAGGAGATCCTGCAGGGCTACCTGAACACCATCTACTTCGGCCGCGGCGCCTACGGCATCGAGGCGGCCGCACAGGCGTACTTCGGCAAGCGCGCCAGCGAGCTCAACGTCCGTGAAGGGGCCACGCTGGCGGCGATCCTCAACTCGCCGGCCACCCTCGATCCCGAGGTGGGGAAGAACAACCGGGCAGACCTGCGAGAGCGCTACCGTTATGTGATCGACGGCATGGTCGACGAGGGGATGCTGAAGGCCCGCAGGGGCAACCGGCTGCGGAAGCATCTGCCGGAGTTCTCCACGACCAAGGTCACCAACCGCCTCGGCGGTCAGAAGGGCTTCCTGCTGAGCCTGGTCGAGAAGGAGCTGCGCAAGGAGGGCCTGTCGGGGTACGAGGTGTACGGCGGCGGGCTGAAGGTCATCAGCACGTTCGACTGGAGGGCCCAGCACGGCCTGCGCCGGGCGATTCAGGAGGAGCGTCCGACGGACGACGCCAAGGGAGTGAAGATCGGCGCCGCCTCGGTGGAGCCCGAAACCGGCGCACTGCGCGCGATGTACGGCGGCGCCAACTACGTGAAGGACCAGCGGAACTGGGCCCTCACCGGGCGGCAGCCGGGGTCGTCGTTCAAGCCGTTTCCCCTGGCCGCTGGTATCGAGCAGGGCTTCACCCTCGACAACGACTTCTCCGGCGACACGGTCACGATCAACGACTGGACCGTGCACAACGAGTTCGACCAGAACTACGGCACCGTCGACCTGGAGTTCGCCACCGAGAAGTCCAGCAACACGGCGTACGCAGATCTCGCGAGTCAGCTCGAGAACGGCGGCGCGGATGTGGTCGACGCGGCGGTACGGGCCGGCGTGCCCAAGAACGCCGCGGGTCTCGACGGGACCCTCGCGAACACCCTGGGCACCGCCAATATCACCCCGGTGGACATGGCCAACAGCTACGCGACCTTCGCCAATCGTGGCGAGCGGAACGACTGGTACGTCATCGAGAGCGTGACGAACCGGTCCGGCAGGACCCTGCACGAGCACCGGGTCGAGCCCGAGCGCGCGTTCAAGAGCGAGGTCGCCGACACCGTCAACCACGCGCTGCAGGAGGTCGTGATCGACGGCACCGGCGCGGCCGCACTCGAGCTCGACCGGCCGGCCGCCGGCAAGACCGGAACCGCGACGCTCAACCCCGACACCGGTGCGGTCACGGCGGCCTGGTTCGTCGGGTACACACCCCAGTTGTCGACGTCGGTGATGTACGTCAGAGGTGACTCTGGCACCAGGTCACTCGATGGCGTCGGCGGATTGAACACGTTCTTCGGCAGCGAGTACCCGGCGGAGACCTGGACGACCGCGATGCGTTATGAGCTCGAAGGGGAGCCGATCGAGCGCTTCGTCAAACCGGACTGGTACGAGCCGGAGCCCACCTACACCCCGACGCCCACGCCGACGCCCACACCGAGCCCGACCGAGGAAGAAACCAAGACACCCACGCCGACTCCAACGCCCACGCCTACGCCCACCCCGACGCCGGAACCGACCCCGACCGAGGAAGAAACCAAGACACCCAAGCCGCACCCCACACCGCCGCCGAGGCCCAGCGAGACCGAGGACGACGGATGCACCCTTCTGTGCTGAGCCGGACCGGGACGGCTGACCGGTGACCGAACCCGTCGATCGGGTCGCGGCTCCTACTCACGAAGATTCCCTCGTACGTGGACTGAGCCCGGTCATCGGCGGGCCGCGAGGTGCTCTCGCGGGTGGGTCGCGCTGGACTCCGGCTCGGGTTCTGCTGCTCCTCGCAACCCTGACGTTTTGCCTGGGGATGTTACACAAGGCCCCCTGTGCTGTGGACGAATGGGCCGACAGCGATGCGCGGTTCACGCACATGTGTTACAGCGACATCCCCTATCTCTACACCGGCCGGGGATTCGCCGAGGGACAACCGCCGTACGTGAGCGACGACGGGCGCTACGACTATCTCGAGTATCCCGTCCTCACCGGTGGCTTCGTCTTCGCGGCCGCCCTGCTGACGCACGCCGTCTTCGGCGCACCGGACGTCGCCGACCGGCCCGCCGACGAGGTGGGACAAGACACGCACGTGTCGAACAACATCGTGCCGTTCACGCTGGTAAACGCGCTGTTGTTGTTCTGCTGCGCGCTGATCGCGACGATCGCGCTGGCCGGAGTGCACCGGCGGAGACCGTGGGACGCTGCGTTGTTCGCAGCCGCACCGGCGGTCGCCCTCGCCGGACTGATCAACTGGGACCTGCTGACGGTGGCGCTGCTGGTGCTTGCGTTGCTGGCCTGGTCGAGGTCACGGCCTCTGGTGGCCGGTCTGCTCATCGGTCTGGGTACGGCGGCGAAACTGTATCCGCTGTTCGTCCTCGGACCGATCGTGGTGCTGTGCCTGCGTACGGGGCGATGGCGGGCCATGGGACTGGTCGGGTTGGGTACGGCGGTGGGCTGGTCGGTGGTCAACTTGCCGGTGATGGTGGCGAATTTCGAAGGCTGGAAGTATTTCTGGAGCTTCAACGCCGATCGCGGCGCCGACCTTGGCTCGCTCTGGTTCGCCTGGCAGGAGATCGGGAACTCGGTCTCCGCCGAGACGGTCAACCAGGTGAGCTGGTTCCTCTTCGGCGGTGCGTGCGTCGCAGTCACGGGCCTTGCGCTCTTCGCCCGGCGTCGGCCGCGGCTGCCGCAGCTCGTGTTTCTGGTTGTCGTCGCCTTCCTGCTGGTCAACAAGGTCTATTCGCCACAGTACGTGTTGTGGTTGCTCCCGCTGGCCGCGCTGGCCAGGCCGAAATGGCGAGACCTCTTGATCTGGCAGGCGTGCGAAGCCGTCTACTTCGGCGCGGTCTGGCTCTACCTGTCCGGAGATCTCGCCCCGAGCGGTTCGGAGGACCCGCCGGTCGCCTACGTGTTCGCGATTCTGCTGCGGGTCGTGGGCCAGCTGTGGTTGGTGGCCATGGTGCTGCGCGACATCGTGCAGCCGTGGTGCGATCCCGTACGCGCGAACGGCTTCACCGACGACCCGGCCGGCGGGGTTCTCGACGACGCCGAGGACGCCCGCGCCGCCTTCTGGCTCATTCCTTCGCGCCGAGATCGCACATCTGGTCGGCTTCTTCGCGCCGAGATTGCACATCTGGTCGGCTTCTTCGCGGCGAGATTGCACATCTGGTCGACCGGCCTCAGCCGATCTCGACCCGGTCGAAGGTCGTGGTGGTGAACCGTACGTCGACCTGGATCTCGTCGCCGACTCGGGGGACGACCGTGTCGGCGGGTAGGAACAGCAGGCTGACCTGCATATGCGGTGGTTCGACGAACCACCGCTTTCGGCCCGCGACCGTGAACGGCGACAGGGCGAGTCCGGTCGCGTCGAGGCCGCCGCGGGCCACGCTGACCGCGCGTTGCCGGATCGACGTACCGGACGTGGGAGCCTCGAGCCCGATGCCGTGGGCCGTACCGCCCGAGACCACCAGCACGTGTCCGGACCGCGGCAGCCGGCGCTGCCGGTAGCCGATCCGCTCGCCGCGAGACACCGGGTGCACGTCGACCACCGTGGCACGCGCGCGCAGCGCCTCCCGGTCACCGAGCCACAGTGCGGTTCCGATGCGCGGGCGGAACTGCAGGTCCGGATGCCGGTCCTGCAGTACGGCGAGTTCCTGGTCGTCGAGATGGGAAACGAAAACTCGCGCCATACCGGGAAGATCCGGCCGGGAACCGAGCCAGCGCTCGGCCTCGGCCAGCCGGTCACCCGCCATCGGCAGGTGCAGGGCGAGCCCTTCGATGTGTACGGCATTCGCGTCGACCACGGCCAGCTGTTCCGCGGTGAACCCATGCCGCCGCATCGAGGTCAGCGCCTCCAGCAGCACGCGTGGCCGAGCGCGCTGCGCGAGTTCGGCAAGATCCTCGGCTCGGCCTACCGTGTGGATGAGTCGGGGGTCGTCCTCGCCACCCTCGAAGGGCCGCCAGGGCGACAGGACCAGGACGTCGCCGTCGAACCGGCTGAGCGCCTCCGGCGCCTCGGCGTACGTCCCGACCGCCATCAGGTCGCGCCCCAGCCAGCCGGCTCGACGCGCCAGCCGGCCGACCCCGAAGCCGTACCCGTTGCCCTTCGCCACCGGCACGATCCCGGGATGCGAATCGGCGACCTTGCGCAGGTGGGCCCGCCAACGGTCGCCGTCGACGTACAGCGTGAGCGGCATCAGCGCCACCCCCTCAGACCGAGATGGCACATCTGGCCCACCCATTCGCGCCGAGATTGCAGTAGTGGTCGACCAGAACTGCAATCTCGGCGCGAGGAAGACGGCCTGAAGTGCAATCTCGGCGCGAGGTGGGAGCCGAGGCGGGAGCGGGGCGGGGGTGAACCGTCATCAGCGCCTCCGCATGTAGAGGTCGAACGCGGAGTAGAGCAGCCGGGATATCGGCAGGTCCCACTCGCCGAAGTACTCGACCGCCTCCCCGCCGGTGCCGACCTTGAACTGCAACAAGCCCCGGTGCGGATCGCTCTCGTCGAGCGTGTTGGTGATCCCGCGCAGGTCGTACACGGCCGCGCCGGCGGCGCGGGCATCGCGGATCATCCGCCACTGCACGGCGTTCGACCCGCGCACCTCCCGCTTCTCGGTCGTGGACGCGCCGTACGAGTACCAGGCATGTGTGCCCACCCGTACCCAGGTCGTGGCCGCGACCAGCGCGCCCTCATGGTGCGCGAGGTAGAGCCGGATCCGGTCGGAATCCTCGGCGAGCAGCGCGTCGAACATCGTCTGGAAGTACGCCAGCGGCCGCGGCCGGAATCCGTCCCGCTCGGCGGTCTCGCGATAGATCCGGTGGAACTCCGGAAGGTCCTCGGCAGTGCCCTGATGGACCTCCACACCGAGCTTGTCCGCCTTCTTGATGTTGCGCCGCCAGAGCTGGTTCATGCCCTTGAGCAGGTCGTCCTCGCTGCGATTCGCGAGCGGCAGCTGGAAGACGTACTGCGGCTGCCCGAGACCGAACCCCTCCTCCGGCGCCTGAGGTCGCCAGCCGGAGTGCCGGAGGGTTTCCTGCACGCGGAGGCCGGTCTCGTGGCGGTGATCAGGCGGTACGTCGTCCAGCCGGCGCCGGGTGCCGTCGGCGATCGCCTTCTTGAGCGTCTCCGCCGACCATGTACGGGACACGACCGGCGGGCCCATCCGGATGCCGAAGGCGCCCCGGCCCGCGAGATGGTCGGCCATCGGTGTGAGCCAGCCCGCGAGGTCCTCGGACGCCCAGTCGATGACCGGGCCCTCGGGCAGATAGGCGAGGTAGCGCCGGACTCTGGGAATCTGCCGGTAGAGCACCAGTCCCACGCCGACCAGCTCGCCCCGTCCGTCGTACCAGCCGATCGACTCGCGACCCCACTCGCTCTTGACCCGGCCCCACCCGGGCGTCTGGAGGAAGCTGGCGCTGTCCCGGCCGGCGACGAACTTCGCGTGCTCAGCCGGGTCGATCGTGCGCACGGTGTACGGGCCCGCTGATGACGTCACCGGCTCAGGCTAACGTCCGGCCGCACGGGCGGCGGCGATCGCCATGGCCGGGACCGTATCGAGGTTCCCGGCGTGTGGCAGCAGGACGGCTACGACCGCCACACCGCCCACGCCCCCTCGCGAGGGGGACCGTCGGCCGACCGGCAGCGTCCTTGACATCCCTCGGCGGGCGGGTGCGAGGGAGGGCATCAGCGCCCGCAGCCGGACCGAGGTTGGAACCGCCGGGTTCGGCTGGCCCTCGTCGTGCGGGCGTTCGCCTCGCGGCATGTCGGAAAGTTACTTCCGTAAACCGCACGCTCAACGAGCGACGATTCTCGGACGGGCAGATGTGCAATCTCGGCACGAAGAAACGGCCAGATGTGCGATCTCGGCGGGAGGAAGCGGCCGCATCGGCGGGTGGGGCGCCTACCGCGGCGCCATTCTGATCGCGCCGTCGAGCCGGACGGTTTCGCCGTTCAGCATGGGGTTCTCCACGATGTGCGCGGCGAGAGCGGCGTACTCCTCGGGCGAACCGAGGCGGCGCGGATGCGGCACCATCGCGCCCAGCGAGTCACGCGCCTCCTGCGGTAGGGACGCGAGCATCGGGGTGTCGAACAGTCCCGGCGCGATCGAGCAGACCCGGATCGCCTTGTCCGCCAGGTCTCGGGCCGCTACTAGCGTCAGGCCGTGTACGCCGGCCTTGGAGGAGGCGTACGGCCCTTGCCCGATCTGGCCCTCGAACGCGGCGACCGACGCGGTCATCACGATCACGCCGCGGTCACCGTCGACCGGTTCGTTGCGTGCCATCCGCGCCGCCGTGAGCCGAAGCAGGTTGTACGTGCCGATGAGGTTGACCTGGATGACGTTCTCGTAGAGCTCGAGATCGGCCGGGTTCCCCTCCCTGTCCAGGATGCGCTGCGGTGTGGCGATCCCCGCGCAATGCACCGCGACCCGCAGCGGCCCGGACTCCTCGGCGACGTCCAATGCGTGTGAGATCTGGTCGGGAGCGCGCACGTCGGCGGGCGCGAACCGGGTGTGCTCCCCGAGCCGCTTCGCGACCACGTCGCCCTCGGAGGACGGCAGGTCGACGATCACCACATGGGCGCCGTCCGCGACCAGCCTGCCGGCCGTCGCCAGCCCCAGCCCGGAGGCGCCGCCGGTCACCACGGCCGAGCTTCCGTCGATCCGCATGCCTCTCCTCGATGTGAAGTACCCGACCCGGACTCCGCTCAACGTATCCGAAACCCCCGCATCTCCGTGAGGGCGTCTCGCGCGCCCTGTCTTCCGGAGTCGGGCGGGCCGGATCACTCGGCATGCCGAGACCGGCGGACGCCCGATCTCGACGACGACCGCGGCGCGGGTCAGCCGATCCAGCTCTTGACCTTGGACACCAGTCCGGCCGGATCGGCGTCGATCGGCACGACCTGCAGGATCGTGACGCCCGACTCCCGGAACGCCTCGATCCGCTCCCGCACATACGACTCCGGACCGACCAGGTTGGACAGCTCCAGCAGCTCCTGAGGTACGGCGGCCGCGGCCTCGGTCTTCTTGCCGTCCAGATAGAGATCCTGGATCTTGATCGCCTCGGCCTCGTAGCCGTAACGACAGGCCAGGTCGAAGTAGAAGTTCTTCCCGCGCGCACCCATGCCGCCGATGTACAGCGCCGTGACCGGCCGAGCCAGGTCGAGCGTCTGCCGGACGTCGTCGCCGATGGCGAGCATGCCGCCGGCCGAGATCTCCAGCGGCGCAAGCTCCGCGGAGCGTTTCGCCGTCCCGGCCGCCAGCGCGTCCCCCCAGACGTCCTTCGCCTTCTCCGGCACATAGAGGAACGGCAGCCATCCGTCGGCCAGCTCGGCGGTCATCTCGACGTTCTTGGCGCCCAGCGAGGCGACGTAGATGGGCACGGTGTCCCGCACCGGGTGGTTGAGCAGCTTCAGCGGCTTGCCGAGCCCCGTGCCCTCGCCCTCGGGAAGCGGAAGCTTGATGAGTCCGTCGTTGGTGATGACCTCCCGGCGGATCGCGCGGCGGACGATGTCGATGATCTCGCGGGTGCGGGTCAGCGGCTTCTCGTACGGCACGCCGTGCCAGCCCTCGATGACCTGCGGGCCGGACGCCCCGATGCCGAGGATCGCCCGGCCCCCGCTGACGTGGTCGAGGCCGGCCGCGGTCTGCGCCAGCAGCGCCGGTGTCCGGGAGTAGACGTTGAGGATCGCGGAGCCGATCTTGACGGTCTCGGTCCTGGCGGCGAGATAGCCCATCAGGGTGGGGCTGTCGTACCCGTAGGCCTCGGCGATCCACACGATGTCCAGCCCGGCCTTCTCCAGGGCGACGACCTGGTCCGCGGACTCGCGGGGGTCGCCGGCGTACATGAGGGCCATCGAAAGCTGCATCGGTCACCTCCCGTCGTACGTCGTGCCCGCCTGCGGCGGCCGCCACGAGGTCACTGTGACGGTGCCACTGTCACAGTGCAAGGTCTCGTGTGCGGCGTCACACCACACGCCCGTCCGGCCGGCTCTACCTCGCGCCGAGATTGCAGTTGTGGTCGACCAGAAGTGCAGTCTCGGCGCGAGGGATGCGGGCAGATGTGCAGTCTCGGCGCGAGGGAGATGCGGAAGGGGGTGGGTCAGCCGAGGTGCTTGCGGAGCCAGGCGATGTCGGCCGCCTGGCCCTCGACTCCGCCGGGGGTCTCGACCACGACCGGTGCGGCCGCCTCGCGTACGACGGCGACGAGGTCGTCGGGGTCGATGTGCCCCTCACCGAGGTTGGCATGCCGGTCGGCGCCGGAGTCGAACTCGTCGCGGCTGTCGTTCGCGTGCACCAGGTCGATCCGCCCGGTGATCGCCCGAACCCGGTCGACCACGGTGGCGAGCTCCTCACCACCGGCATGGGCGTGACACGTGTCGAGGCAGAACCCGACCTGATCGCCGCCCTCGGCGTCGGCGATCGCGTCCCACACCCTGGCCAGGCGATCCAGCCTGCGGACCATGGCGTTGTCGCCGCCCGCGGTGTTCTCGATGAGCACGGGACAATGCATCTCCAGCCGGTCGATGCACTTGCGCCAGTTGTCGAACCCGATCTCGGGGTCGTCATCCTTCAGCACATGACCGCCGTGCACGATCAGGCCCTTGGCCCCGATCTCGGCCGCCGCGCTGACATAGCTCTGCAGCAGCTTGCGGCTCGGAATGCGGATCCGGTTGTTGGTGGTGGCGACGTTGAGCCGGTACGGCGCGTGGACGTACAGCTCGATGCCGGATCGCTCGGCGGCCGTACGGAGCGCCTCGGCTCCCCCGTCGTACGACACCTCCGGGTCCTTCCAGCCCTGCGGATCGCCCAGGAAGAACTGGACGATCGACGCCTCGCGGGAGGTCGCCCCGGCGATCGGATCCTGCTGCCCGACGTGCGCACCGATGCGCGGATTGCTCATGCGGTGCACCCTACGACCGGCATCCGACACCGTTAATAGAGGCCGCCGTTCGCCATGTTGAGCGCGAACCCGAGCCCGCTGGCGATCACGCCCGTGATGATGATCCAGCGTTCGCCCCGGGTCGCAGAGATCATCTGGTCGTAGAGCCCGACGACCAGGCCCACCAGACCGATCCAGGAGCCTGGGATGTGCCAGGCGGCGTTCGTCGCCACGACCAGCGCGATGATTCCGAGGGTGAGCGTGGCGAACGCGAGCGCGTTCTCCTTGGGATGCGGCTTGCCGTCGGTGTTGATCCAGCGGTCAAGTGGCTGCGGCAGATGCAATCGGTTATCGCGGTGAGTTGAGTTACTCATCTCCCGACCTCTTTCCTCGTACGTCGAGAGTGCTCCCGTACACCGCGACGTGCAAGGGCCTAACCGGACCGAATACCGGACGCGGGGAATACTGGCGAGCGTGACGCCCGGCACGCGGATCGGTGACGAGGGGCGGCGACTCACGCCCATCCGGGACGCGCGCGGCGTCTTCCCCGAGCCGCTGGAGGATCTCTTCGCCGGGCTGGCCGGGCCCTGGACGCTGGACGTGTACTGCTTTCTTATCCAAGCCGGCCACCGGGTCGTGCTGGTCGACACAGGTCTCGGGCCTCCGTGGGCTCCGGCCGGTGACTGGTTCGACCCGGCCGCGACCGGGGGACTGCCGGGCGGGCTGGCCGCGGCCGGGGTCGCTCCGGGCGAGGTGACCGACGTCGTACTCACCCATCTCCATGCCGACCACATCGGCTGGAACGTCGCGGACGAGACCGCTCCCACGCCCTACTTCCCGAACGCCCGCCACATCGTGCAGATGCTGGAGCTGAAGGCGATCCCGAACCAGGCGCCGGCGTACCAGACCCACATCGTCCCGCTGGCGGACGCCGGGATCCTGGACGTGGTCGACGGCCGTACGACCCTGCTGCCGGGCATCGAGTTGGTGCCGGCCCCCGGACACACCCCGGGGCATCAGGCCGTGCTCGTGGACCGGCACGACCGGATCGAGCGGCCGGTGCTGCTCGCCGGCGACGCGTTCGTGCACCCGGCACAGGTGAACGACCCCGATCTCGCCTATCGGTACGAGGCCGATCCGGGCGCGGCGGCGGGCACGCGCCGGGAGCTGCTCCGGCTGGTGACCGAGCGCGACGCGGACCTGGCGCCGGCGCACTTCGATCGCCGAACCCCGGCCGGATGAGCTGTGGACGGGGATTTCCGCCGTACCGCCGAAAGCCTGTATCGTGACGCCCTGAACCGCCCGGCGCAGCCGGGCATTCATACGCATAGCCCTCCTGTCACGGAGAGACCGTGACCGCCGAGTCCAAAGGAGGTAGGACGCTGATGCGTAACTACGAGCTCATGGTGATCCTCGACCCGGATCTCGAGGAGCGCACCGTCGAGCCCTCGCTCGACCAGTACCTCAATCTCGTCCGCACGGACGGCGGATCGGTCGACAACGTCGACATCTGGGGTCGTCGCCGGCTCTCCTACGAGATCCAGAAGAAGACCGAGGCCATCTATGCGGTGATCGAGCTCACCGCCGAGCCGGGCACGGTCAAGGAGCTCGACCGTCAACTCGGGCTCAACGAGTCGGTGTTGCGCACCAAGGTCGTCCGCCCTGGCCGGAAGTGACAGAAGACTTGCACGCAACATCGACCACATCCTGGGAGGTCTGATGGCCGGCGAGACCGTCATCACGATCATCGGAAACCTTGTCGACGACCCGGAGCTCCGCTTCACCCCGTCCGGTGCCGCGGTGTCCAACTTCCGGATCGCGTCGACCCCACGCACGTTCGACCGGCAGAACAACGAGTGGAAGGACGGCGAGACGCTGTTCCTGACCTGCGCCGTGTGGCGGCAGGCGGCGGAGAACGTCGCCGAGTCCCTGCAGCGCGGCATGCGGGTGATCGTCCGCGGGCGCCTGAAGTCGCGCACGTTCGAGACCCGTGAGGGCGAGCGGCGTACCGTCTTCGAGATCGACGTCGACGAGGTCGGGCCCAGCCTGCGCAACGCGACCGCCAAGGTCACCAAGACCCAGCGCTCCGGCGCGGGCGGCGGTGGCTTCGGGGGCGGCAACGACCCGTGGGCGACCCAGCCCGCACCGGCGGGCGGTGGCCAGCCGCAGGCCGGCGGTCAGGCCGGCGGTCAGGCCGGCGGCGACCCGTGGACGCAGCAGAACACCGAGGCTTCGAACGACGAGCCGCCCTTCTGACCAGTACGACCATCACCACACCATTCCGGCGAGAGCCGGGCTTTCGAAGGAGAGCACCACAATGGCCAAAGCAGTGATCCGCAAGCCGAAGCGGAAGGTTTGCGTGTTCTGTAAGGACAAGGCGACGTACGTCGACTACAAGGACACCAACCTGCTGCGCAAGTTCATCTCCGACCGCGGCAAGATCCGCGCGCGGCGGGTGACCGGCAACTGCACGCAGCACCAGCGGGACGTCGCGGTCGCGATCAAGAACTCCCGCGAGATGGCGCTGCTGCCCTACACGTCGACTTCGCGCTGAGGGGGCTCGCGATGAAGCTCATCCTGACCCAGGAGATCTCCGGCCTCGGCGCGCCCGGTGACGTGGTCGAGGTCAAGGACGGCTACGGCCGCAACTACCTGGTCCCGCGCGGGCACGCGATCAAGTGGACCCGCGGCGCGGCCCGGCAGATCGATTCGATCCGCAAGGCACGTGAGGTGCGGGAGATCCACGACGTCGCGACGGCGGAGCAGATCAAGCAGCAGCTCGAGCAGCTCGACGTCCCGTTGCCGGCCCGTTCCGGTCCCGGCGGCCGGCTGTTCGGCGCGGTCACCGTGGCCGACGTCGTCTCCGCGGTCTCCGAGGCCGGCGGACCGGAGATCGACAAACGGCGGATCGAGGTGGCCAACCCGATCAAGACCCTCGGGTCGCACCAGGTCGTCGTACGCCTGCATCCCGAGGTCGCCGCGACCCTGCGACTGAACGTCATCCGCGCGTGAGCCCGGCCGGGCGCACCCCGGTCCGGTTGCCGAACTCGACGGCCTGCCTGCACGGTGGGTAACCTCCTCGTACCCATCCGCGGGTATGACACCCCCAAAGCGTCGGGAGCACGGTTAGGTAACGATTGATGCCCGATTTGGTCTTTCCTCTGTCCGGGCTCCCTTTTCAACAGCAATGATTCGACCGCGCGAGGCTTCTACGCGCATCTTTCAGGTCTTGGAGGAGGAACGGCTATGCGGACAATGAAACCGCTGCGGTTTGCTGCCATTGGGGCGGCGTTCGCACTCGTCGTCGCTGCCTGTGGTGGTGGCGACGAAGGTGATGGCGGCGACGACGGTGCCGACGGCGGAGCGTCCGGCGGTAGCTACATCACCCATGTGTCGGAGCCTGAGCAGCTCGCCCCGTCACCGATGTGCTATGAGTCGGAGTGTGGCGCGATCTGGTCCATGATCGGGGAGCCGATGGTCAGCGTCGACTTCGAAAGCGGCGAGCTGGTCTTCGACGGTTTGCTGGAGAGCATCGAGACCGAGGACAACACGGTCTTCACGCTCACGATCAAGGACGGCTGGACGTTCCACAACGGCGATCCGGTGGACGCCGACGCGCTGATCCGCGGCTGGACGTGGACCCAGAACGAGCAGAATGCCGCCGACACGGCGGGCTTCCTCGGCAAGCTCGAGGGCGCCGGAGAGGCCAATCCGTCCGGCCTGGAGAAGATCGACGACCTGACGGTCGAGGTCGCGCTGTCCGGCGCATTCGTCGAATTCCCGAAGATGCTGTCCTTCCGCCCGGCGTTCCAGCCACAGGCCGAGGAATGCCTCCAGGACACCGAGGCGTGCAACGAGCAGCCGATCGGGATCGGCCCGTACATGATGGACGGCCCGTGGCAGCACAACCAGGCGATCAACCTGGTGCGCTATGAGGACTACGCGGGCGAGGCTCCGGCGGAGGCGGACTCGATCCAGTTCAAGATCGAGGAGAGCCTGGTCAACGCCTTCCGCGACTTCTCCGCTGGAAACATCGATCTGCTGCGTACCACCGACCCGACCGTCTACCCACAGGCCGAGGGTCAGTACGCCGACCAGATGATCCAGGAGGACCAGACCCGGTTCACGTACATGAGCTTCCCGATGTTCGAGGACTACTACAAGAACCCCGACCTTCGACGCGGGATCTCGCTGGCGATCGACCGGCAGGCGATCATCGACAACGTGCTGAACGGCATCTACGAGCCGTCCACGGACATCGTGCCCCCCGCGATGCCGGGGAGCCGTGATGACGCCTGCGAGTACTGCACGTTCGACCCGGAACAGGCCAAGCAGCTGTTCGAGCAGGGCGGCGGCAGCGAGGGTGACGAGCTGACGCTGTTCTTCAACGCCGATGCCGGCCACGAGGGCTGGGTCGAGGCGGTCGGGCGCCAGCTGGCCCAGAACCTCGGCATCACGTTCAAGCTGCGGCCGCTGCCGTGGGACCAGTACACGAACTTCATCGAGGAGCAGAAGTTCACCGGTCCGTTCCGGCTCGGATGGTCGATCGACTACCCCTCGCCGGAGAACTTCATCCGTCCGCTGGTGGATAGCAACGGCGATTCCAACTACGGTGGCTATTCCAACGAGGAGCTGGACGGCTTCCTGAGTCAGGGAGACCAGCAGGACAGCACCGACGGAGCGTACGAGTTCTACCACCAGGCCGGCGACGTCGCGCTGGATGAGATGCCACTCATCCCGCTGTGGACTGGGTTGTCGACGATCATCCCCGGCGACAACGTCAGCAACGTGCGCTACGACCCGGCCACGGATGACCCGGCGTTCGGCGAGGTGACCGTCAACTAGGTGTTTCGGCGGCCTGCGGGCCAATGACACACTGCCAGGGGGGCCGGCCTGGTCCGGCCCCCCGTTGGCACTGTGAGGTCGAGTAAGGACGGATCATGGGCCGATACCTGATCAGGCGGTTGCTGCAGTTCATCCCCGTCTTATTGGGCGCGCTGTTCCTCCTGCACTACATGACCGTCGTGGGCATCCAGATCAGCGGCGACCCCGTTCGGGCGCTGTTCGGTGACAATCCACCGCCCGAGTCGGTACTGGCCGCGATGCGTGCCGACTACGGTCTGGACAACCCGTGCCTGGACCGCCGTTTCGACCCCTGCGTCGCCATGTTCGTCGAGCGGTTGGGCCAGTACGCCACGGGCGACTTCGGGATCGACCTCCGGCAGGGCAGGCCTATCACCGAGCATCTCGGTGAACGTTTCCCGACCACCATGCGGCTTGCGCTGATCGCGGTCGTGTTCGAGACCGTCCTGGGCATCGCGCTCGGTGTGCTCGCCGGCCTGCGTAAGGACAGGTTCGTCGACAACCTCGTCCGCGCATCGACGGTCCTGCTGATCGCGTTTCCGGTGTTCATCATCGGGACGTTGATCCAGGTCTACGTCGGGGTCAAGCTGGGGAACTGGATTCGTGGCCAGGACAGCATGCCGGACTGGTTCGGCCAGATGTTCACGGTCACCTATAGCGCGGACTATCCCTGGCTCAGTCTGATTCTGCCGGGCCTTGTGCTGGGCGCGTTCTCGCTGGCGGCTATCGCGCGGCTCACTCGTACGAGTGTGATCGAGAACCTCCGGGCGGATTACGTGCGTACGGCGAAGGCAAAGGGCATGCCCGGCACTCGCGTGGTCGGCGTCCACACATTGCGGAACTCGCTGATCCCCGTGGTCACCTATATCGGTTTCGACATCGGCAACCTGATGGCCGGCGCGGTGGTGACCGAGGGCATCTTCGGCGTTCCCGGTATCGGGCAGTTCGTTTTCCAGGGTACGCAGAACAAGGATGCCGGGATCGTCGTCGGCACCGTCACGATCCTGGTTCTGGTGTATCTGATCTTCAACCTGGTGGTCGACCTGCTGTACGCCGTACTCGATCCGAGGATCCGCTATGACTGACCCGCACTCCCTGGAAGGGATCCTTAGCAAGGGCGAACCGGGCGGTTCCGAGCCGGGGCCGGCGGCCAAGGAGCGCAGCCGGAGCCTGACGGCCGACGCGATCTACGAGCTGGTGCGCAATCCGGTGTTCTGGGTCGCGGGCACCCTCGTGGTGATCGTGCTGACCATGGCGGTCGTTCCCGGCCTCTGGGCGAACCAGGATCCGAACGTCTCCGCCGAATGCGACATCCAACTGGCTCAGCGCTCGCCGTCGTGGGACCGTCCGTTCGGCTACACCACACAGGGATGCAGCATGTGGGGCGCCGTCGTCTACGGCACCCGGAACTCCGTCTTCGTGGCGATCGCCGGCACCGCCGCCATCGCCGTCATCGCGATCACGCTCGGCGTCATCGCCGGCTTCTACGGCCGCTGGATCGACAGCGTCCTGAGCCGGATCACCGACATCTTCTTCGGGCTGCCGTTCATCCTGGGTGCGATCATCCTGCTGACCATCCTGACGACGCGTACGGTCTGGACCATCAGCGCGGTGATCACGGTGTTCCTGTGGCCGCAGATGACCCGGATCATGCGGGGGGCCACGATCGCGACCAAGCAACGCGACTTCGTCGATGCCGCGCGGGCCGTGGGCGCCAGCAACTTCCGTATCATCCGCAAGCACATCATCCCGAACAGCCTGGCCCCGGTGATCGTGATCGGCACGATCAACCTCGGCCAGCTGATCGCCATCGAATCCACCCTCACGTTCCTCGGTATCGGCTTCCAGCCGCCGACGGTGTCGTGGGGGCTGCTGATCCAGGCCGGTGCCGGTCCGGCGCTCGGCGGTACGACCCATCTGTTGTGGATCCCGTGTGCGTTCGTGGTGATCGCGACGTTGTCGTTCATCCTGCTCGGCGACGTACTCAGAGACGCTCTCGACCCGAGAATGAGATAGCGAGAACCAGATGTCTGAGTCAGTCATCGCGTCCCAGCGGGGCATCGACGTTGCGGCCCTGCAGCGAGTGCACTTCGACCGCGACGCGCCTCTGCTCGAGGTCGACGATCTGCATGTCGAGTTCCACACCCGGGACGGCACGGCCAAGGCGGTCAATGGCGTCAGCTTCACGCTCCACGAGGGTGAGACGCTCGGCATCCTCGGCGAGTCCGGCTGCGGCAAGTCCGTGACCGCGCAGGCGATCATGGGCATCCTCGACATCCCGCCGGCCCGGGTCGCGGGCGGGAAGATCCTCTTCCGCGGCGTCGACCTGCAGAAGATGGAGGAGAAGACCCGGCGCCACATCCGGGCGAACAAGATCGCGATGATCTTCCAGGACGCACTGTCGGCACTGAACCCGGTCTTCACCGTCGGGTGGCAGCTCGGAGAGATCTATCGCAAGCACACCGAGGCGAGCCGGTCGCAGGCCAAGGCCAAGGCGGTCGAACTGCTCGATCTGGTCGGCATCCCGGCGGCGAAGGAGCGCGTGAACTCCTTCCCGCACCAGTTCTCCGGCGGTATGCGGCAGCGGGTCATGATCGCGATGGCGCTGGCGCTGGAGCCCGACATCATCATCGCGGACGAGCCCACCACAGCCCTCGACGTCACGGTGCAGGCCCAGGTGATGAAGCTGCTGTCGGACCTGCAGCAGGACTACCGGATGGGCCTGATCCTGATCACCCACGACATGGCCGTGATGGCCGATGTGGCGGACAAGATCTGCGTGATGTACGCCGGCAACGCCGTCGAGCAGGCCGACGTCCATCAGATCTACTCGCGGCCCGCCCATCCGTACAGCAAGGGCCTCCTGGAGTCCATCCCGCGGGTGGACATGAAGGGCCAGGAGCTGGCCGCGATCAAGGGCCTTCCCCCGGTCCTGGTCGACCCGCCGCCCGGCTGTCCGTTCCATCCGCGCTGTACATTTGCTCGTGAGCGCTGCCAAGAGGAGAAGCCCGAGCTGTACGACGTGCCGGGTGATCGGCGAAGCGCCTGCTTCTTCTGGGAAGAGGTAATCAGCTCGTGACCACCGAAGCCAGCCGGCCCGTCGAGCAGCCCGCGCTCGGCGAGTCCGCCGAGAACGTCATCGAGGTCACCGACCTGGTCAAGTACTTCCCGCTCACCCGCGGCATTCTCTTCAAGCGCACGATCGGCCAGGTGCGAGCGGTCGACGGCATCAGCCTCCAGCTGCGGCGCGGTGAGACCCTCGGCGTCGTGGGCGAGTCCGGCTGCGGCAAGTCCACCTTCGGGCGGCTGCTGATGGGGCTGGAGCGGCCGACATCCGGCTCGATCAGGCTGCTCGGCCAGGAGACGTCGAGGCTGAACAGCACCGAGCTGCGCAGGATGCGGCGCAACATTCAGATCGTGCTGCAGGACCCATACTCCTCGCTCGACCCACGGATGACGGTCGGTGACATCGTGGGTGAGCCGTTCGACGTCCACGCCGATGTGGTACCCCGCAAGGGACGCCGCAAGGCGGTCCAGGACCTCCTCGACGTCGTGGGCCTCAACCCCGACCACATCAACCGCTATCCACACCAGTTCTCCGGCGGCCAGCGGCAGCGGATCGGCGTCGCCCGCGCGCTCGCGCTCAAGCCGGAGGTCATCGTCTGCGACGAGCCGGTGTCGGCGCTCGACGTGTCCGTGCAGGCGCAGGTGGTGAACCTCTTCGAGAAGCTGCAGGACGAGTTCGACCTGTCGTACATCTTCATCGCGCACGACCTGTCCGTCGTACGCCACATCGCGGACCGGGTGGCGGTCATGTATCTCGGGAAGGTGGTGGAGATCGGCACCGAGAAGGAGATCTACGAGGAGCCGACCCATCCGTACACCCAGGCCCTGCTGTCGGCCGTGCCCGTACCCGATCCTGAGCTGCGCGGGCATCGGGACCAGATCGTGCTGGAGGGCGACGTACCCTCACCGGCCAATCCGCCGTCGGGCTGCCGCTTCCGGACCCGGTGCTGGAAGGCCGAGGAGATCTGTGCGGAGCAGGAGCCGCCGCTGGAGGAGCGGTCGGATTCGGCGCACCCTTCGGCCTGCCATTTCGCCAAGGTGCGCGACGTCATCCACGCCGTCGAGTAGCCCGGGCCTCAGGTACGCCGTACCGCCCCGGTGACCAGCCAGGCACTCGACCGCTCGCGCCGGACCAGGGTCACCAGCCGGGCCACCATGAACGCCGTGAACGCCCACCACAGCGCGGTCAACCCGGCGCCGGTCCCCAGTACGACGAGCGCCAGTGGAGCGAAGCACGCCAGGGTCGCGACCCCGGCCCACGCCAGGTACACGCCGTCCCCGGCCCCGATCAGCACGCCGTCGAGCACGAACACCACACCGGCCACCGGCTGCTGGAGTGCGACGAGCACCAGCACCGTGGCGTAGAGCTCCTGCACGCCGTCATCCGGCGTGAACAGCGGGCCGAGCAGGTTTCGCAACGCCAGTACGCACAGCCCGGTCAGGACGCCGTACCAGACCCCCCACCACATCAGCCGCCGGGTCACCCGCCGGGCCCGATCCGGGTCACCGGCGCCGAGCTCGCGGCCGGTGAGCGCCTGCGCCGCGATCGCGAGCGCGTCGAGCGCGAACGCGAGGAACATCCAGAGTGTGAACGCCAGCTGATGCGCCGCGATCGAGGTCTCGCCCTGGGCGGTCGCGACGTAGGTCGCCAGGAGCAGTGCGGCCCGAAGGGTCAGCGTGCGTACGACGAGCGGCACCCCGGTTCGGCCGGCGAGCCGGATGCCCGGCCAGTCGGGCAACAGGGACGCGCCGTGACGCCGCGCCCCGCGCACGACGACCGCGGCCAGCGCCAGGGCCGCGCTCACCTGAGCGATCACCGTGCCCAAAGCCGAACCGGCGATGCCCATGTCCAGGCCGTAGACGAGCACCAGGTTGAGGACGACGTTGGCCGCGCTCGCGGAGGCGGCGACGACCAGCGGGGTACGGGTGTCGAGCAGGCCGCGGAGGACCCCGGCGCCGGCGAACACGACGAACATGGCCGGCAACCCCGTGGACGAGATGCGCAGATAGGTCTCGGCGTGCGGAGTGGCGGCCGCGCTGGGATCGAAGAGCCCCACGATCGGCTCGGCCAGCGCGACACCGAACGCGGCGATCACCAGACCGAGCCCGAGCGCGAGCCAGATGCCGTCCATCCCCTGCTTGAAGGCGGACCGGCGGTCGCCCGCTCCGACCTGGCGGGCCACCGAGGAGGTGGTCCCGTACGCGAGGAACACGAAGAGCCCGAGCAGGGTCTGGAGGGCGGCGCCGGCGACCCCGAGCCCGGCCAGCGGTGCCCGGCCCAGATGGCCCACGATCGCGGAGTCCGCCAGCAGGAACAGCGGCTCGGACACCAGGGCGGCGAACGCCGGGATCGCGAGTCTCAGGATCTCCCGGTCGGTGGCGTTCGGGAAGCGCATTCACCACCCTCTCCTGTAACCGGCAGTATCGGGACGTGACTATAACCGTCGCGGCTCGGGTGGTCGCGTGCGGCTCCCGGCGACCGGATTCTGGACCGCTGGCGAGGCGATCTCGCAGAATCTTGGATCCACACCCGGTGGGCGGCGTTTGCGCACGTCAGCGAGGCATGCGGGGCTCGTGCCACGCCTCATCCACAGCTGTATGCCCAGCCTGTGCACACCTGTTCGGGCTGTGTCCACAGCCTTGGCTGGGTCGTCCACACCCCCTGTTGATGCCGCGCTTCCGCCGTCGGGTGCACCGAGCGTACCGTCGGGGTCTCTGTGTCGGTCGTGGAACTGTCGGTGCAGCGCAAGTAGTATCGAACAGTTGTTCGCTAGATGATCCGGTGAGAGGAGGCTGGTATTGAGCGTCACCGAGTTCCACGGCCAACCTCCGGTGGACGACTACCCCTCGCAACTGGATCGCACTCCGCCACAGGATCCCGTGGCCGAGCAGAGCGTGCTCGGTGCGATGTTGTTGTCCAAGGACGCGATCGCCGACGTCGTCGAGGTGCTCCGCGGCGTTGACTTCTATCGACCGGTTCACGAGACCATCTTCGAGGCGATCCTCGATCTCTACGGCCGGGGGGAGCCGGCCGACCCGGTGACCGTGGCGGCGCTGCTGCAGCGCCAGGGCGAGCTGGGTCGGATCGGTGGCGCGCCGTACCTCCACACCCTCTCCGCGAGCGTGCCGATCGCGGCGAACGCCGGCTACTACGCCGAGATCGTCCGGGAGAAGTCGATCCTGCGTCGGCTGGTCGACGCGGGCACCCGGATCGCCCAGATGGGGTACGCCGCGGAGGGCGAGGTCGACGACGTCGTGGACCGGGCGCAGAGCGAGGTCTACAACGTCACCGACAAGCGCACCAGCGAGGACTACGCGCCGCTGTCGGACCTGATGGAGGACGCGCTCGACGAGATCGAGGCGATCAGCAATCGAGACGGCACCCTCGTCGGCGTACCCACCGGGTTCGCCGAGCTCGACGAGCTGACCAACGGCCTGCATCCCGGCCAGATGATCACGGTGGCTGCCAGGCCATCGTTAGGGAAATCGACGCTGGCTTTGGATGTCTGCCGCGCGGCCGCGATCAAGCACCAGCTGACAAGCGTCATCTTCTCGCTGGAGATGACCCGCAACGAGATCACGATGCGGTTGCTGTCGGCGGAGGCGCGGATCCCGCTCAACCACATGCGCAACGGCCACATGAACGACGACGACTGGTCGCGGCTCGCGCGCAAGATGGGCGAGGTATCCGGCGCGCCGCTGTTCATCGATGACTCGCCGAACCTCACCATGATGGAGATCCGCGCGAAGGCGCGACGGCTCAAGCAGCGAAACGACCTCCGGCTGATCGTCATCGACTATCTCCAGCTGATGCAGAGCGGCAAGCGGGTCGAGTCCCGGCAGGTCGAGGTGTCGGAGTTCTCCCGGCAGCTCAAGCTGCTGGCGAAGGAGCTCGACGTACCCGTGGTCGCGCTGTCGCAGCTCAACCGCGGTCCCGAGCAGAGGTCGGACAAGCGCCCCATGCTGTCCGATCTGCGTGAGTCGGGTTCCATCGAGCAGGACAGCGACATGGTGATCCTGCTGCATCGCGACGACGCGTACGAGCGGGAGTCCACCAGACCCGGCGAGGCCGACCTGATCGTCGCCAAGCACCGCAACGGGCCGACCAAGGACGTCGTGGTGGCATTCCAGGGGCACTACTCACGGTTCGTCGACATGGCCCAGTGACCGGTCTGATTTGTCGAGATGCAGCGGACCTTAAAAAAGGGCTCCGGATTGATTAACCAGCTGACGTTACGTCAGCCTGCGGCACTGAACCTCGCGAGAGGCGTCGACTCGCCTTCGAGATCGGAGGCCGCCGCTTGACACCAACGGCCTGCCGTTCGCGCCGTCAACTACTTGTTGCTGCCTTCCCGACCGTGCCGGCGTCGATGATGCCGTGGACCACGGCGCGGATGCGTTCGCTTGCGGTGTCCGGGTCGGGCTGTCCGGCGTCGAGCCAGGCGATGACGGCCTCGGTGGTGGCCGCCGGGATGAGCCGAGCGGCCCAGTCGAGCCACGGCCCGGACGGTAGTTGCTTGGCGAGGTTGCGGGCGGCCACCTCGACTGCCGCGGTGGCCAGCGTGTCGGTGAATTCGCGGAACTCACGCTCGCGCGCGGCGAACCGGAAGAGCAGCCGGAAGCCGTCGGGGTCCTTCGCGGCCGCGTCGACCAGGCCGGGGATCGCGTCGTCTTGGAAGTCGTCGGTGCCCACCCGTTCGGCCAGACGCGTGCAGGCGCGGTCCAGCAAGGCGCGGTAGAGGTCGGACTTGGAGTCGAAGTGCCGATACAACAGGACGCGAGTGACGCCGGCCTCGGCGGCGACGTCGTCGAGGCCGGTGTCCGCGTAGCCGTTTCTCGCGAAGGCACGGGTGGCCGCGGTCAGGATCTGTTCGCGGCGCTCCGCTCGCGGAAGTCGGCGCACGGCGTCGCGGTCACGTGCTGCCGGCATCGTCCACCTCTGTCGGTTTGTGTACTTCAGAGTTTACATTTACTCTTGTTTACGTGAAAGTAAACCTAGACCCCGATCAGGGCGTCGCGGGCCGGATCGAGGTTGACGGCCTCACGAAGCGGTTCGGGGATGTCGTCGCTGTCGACGACCTGAGCTTCACGGTCGAGCCCGGCTCGATCACCGGCTTCCTCGGACCCAACGGCGCGGGAAAGACCACGACCCTGCGAATGCTGCTGGGCCTGGTGCGACCCGACAAAGGTCGCGCGAGCATCTGCGGGGTCGAATACGTCGACCTGCCCGCGCCGGCGACCATTGTCGGGGCGGCCCTGGAGGCGACCGGGTTCCACCCAGCACGCAGCGGCCGTGATCACCTGAGGGTCTACTGCACCGTCAACCGGTTGCCGAAGCGGCGCGCGGACGAGGTCCTCGACGTGGTCGGCCTCGGTCAAGCCAAGCGCCGCAAGGTCGGCGGCTACTCGCTCGGGATGCGTCAGCGGCTCGCCCTGGGTGCGGCCCTGCTCGGCGACCCGGCGGTGCTGATCCTCGACGAGCCGGCCAACGGCCTGGACCCGGACGGCATCGTGTGGATGCGTCGGTTCCTGCGCGAGTACGCCGAGCGCGGCCGGACCGTGCTGGTGTCCAGTCACGTGCTGACCGAGATGCAGCAGCTGGTCGACCGGGTGGTGATCCTCAACCGGGGCCGACTCGTGCGCGAGGCCACCCTGGCCGGTCTGTCCGAAGGGACGTCCTCGGTACTGGTCCGCAGCCCTGACCCGACCGGCCTCACTGCGGCCCTCGACCAGCACGCATCGAACGGCACACGCGCGCGTCGCCTCGGGCCCGACCTGCTCGAGGTGACCGGCACGACGGCCGCCGGGCTCGGGCACATCGCATGCGCGGCCGGCATCGAGCTGCACGAGCTCACCCCCCGCCGTACCGACCTGGAGCAGGTCTTCCTCGACCTGACCGGCACCCTCGAGACGGAGCCCTCGTGACCATGCCCACGCTGATCGCCGGAGAGTTCCAGAAGTTGCTGACCACCCGCCTGTGGCTGTGGCTGCTGCTGGGGGCGATGGCCCTGACAGCGCTCTACGCGTCCCTGTTGCTCGGCTTCTCCGACGACCCTGACACCATGACCGCGCCCCTGCATACGGCCGCCGGCCAGCAGACCCTGTTCGCGGTCGCCGCCGGCGGCGCCAACACCCTCACCGCCGTGCTGGCGGCGATCGGCATCACCGGCGAGTTCCGACACCGCACCGCCACCGCGACCTTTCTGGCCACCCCGGCACGCAACAGGGTCGTCGTGGCCAAACTCGTCACCTACGCCCTCGTCGGCGTCGGCTTCGCGTTCGCCTGCCTGGTCGTGGTGGCCATCATCGCGGTCCCCTGGCTATCCGCTATGGACATCTCGCTCAGCCTGACGGGCAACGGGCTGCCCGGCATCTACCTGGGAGTCCTCAGCGACACCGCGATCTTCGGCCTCCTCGGTGTCGGGCTGGGAGCCCTGCTGCGCAACCAGGTCGCCACCGTGGTCGGGCTCCTCCTCTACCGCTTCGTCGCCGAGCCGATCGTCACCAACATCCCCGCCATTTCGGAGTGGACGATCTACCTCCCTGGCTCCGCCTCCGCGGCACTCACCCAGGTGTCGTTGAGCACGCAGGGGTACCTGGAGGCCTGGCAGGGCGGACTCGTGCTTGCCGGCTACGGCCTCGCCCTCGCGGCGGCCGGCAGCCTGTCCTCGGTGCTGTGCGACATCACCTGATGCTGCTCCGAGGGCGGGGCGTGGCCGCCATCCATCGGGTAGGCACGACCGCAGGACATGAGAAGCCGCGCGGTCTTTCAGCCGGGCGTCAACCCTCATTCGCGCCGAGATTGCAGATCAGGCCGACCCACTCCCGCCGAGGTCGGTTTCGTCTTGGGGCGGGCGCGGAGGTGTGCGCGTTCGCCCTGCTTGCCGAACAGACTGAGGAACTCGACCGGTTCGGGACCGGCGGCGCCGAACCAGTGCGGTACGCGGGTGTCGAACTCGGCCGCTTCGCCGGGTGCGAGCACCAGATCGTGTTCCCCGAGGACGAGCCGCAGGCGTCCATTGAGGACATAGAGCCACTCGTAGCCCTCGTGGGTCTGTGGATCCGGTTCCTTGCTGCGGCTGCTTGCTGGGATCACGAGCTTGTACGCCTGGATGCCGCCGGCGCGGCGGGTCAGGGGCACCATGGTCATGCCGTGGGCGGTGACCGGGCGCAGGTGGATCCGCGGGTCGCCGGTGGGTGGGGCGTCGACGAGTTCGTCGAGTGTGACGCCGTGGGCCCTGGCGAGCGGAAGCAATTGTTCGAGAGTCGGCCGGCGGGCGCCGGACTCCAGTCGGGACAGCGTGCTCACCGAGATGCCGGTCGCTGCCGACAGGTCGGCCAGCGTGGTCTCGCGCTGTCGCCGGAGCGCGCGTAGTCGCGAGCCGACCGTCGCGAGCGTGTGGT